>JAAUUM010000029.1 GCA_012031565.1 Synechococcaceae cyanobacterium SM2_3_2 | reverse complement strand
AAGGGATCCCTCGCTCAGAGACGGAACCATCGGCCCTGATTGCCCCTTTTACATTCTTCACTTTGAACCTACGTTTATGGATCTCGTCGGACTACAAAGCCTACTGACCAACCTTGCTTTTGCGGTGGCCCTGGTCACCTTGCTGATTTATTGGCTGGGGGTTGCGTTTGAGAACTGGCGCGGTTTGCCGGAATTGGGCACCGCAGGCATGGCAATTTGCAGTGGGGTGATCGCAGCTCTGTTGGCCTCCCGCTGGATTGAGGCGGGCTACTTTCCCCTCAGCAATTTATTTGAGTCGCTGTTTTTCTTGGGCTGGGGCATCACAGTGCTGCATCTCTTGGCCGAGCGGATCAGTCAAAGTCGCTTGGTGGGGGCGTTCACGACTCCTGTATTGTTGGGGATCACCGCCTTTGGGGCTTTGGTGCTGCCCCCCGAGATGCAAACAGCTCAGCCCTTGGTGCCGGCGCTGCAATCCAATTGGTTGATGATGCACGTCACGGTGATGTTGCTCAGCTATGCGGCTTTGTTGGTGGGGGCAATGCTGGCGGTGGCCTTTTTGGGGGTGACCTGGGGGCAAGAGGTGCGGCTGCGGGGAAATTCTTTGGGCACCAGCAACTATCGAACTCGCCAACCGCAAGCGGTAGAGACGGCTTTGTCGGGATCCCCTGCTGAGACATTGCAATCTCTGGGATCTGGCCCCGATCGGGAAGGGCGGTGGCACCGCAGTGTTAACTCCCGAGGTGGCTACTGCCGTAATGGAACTCAGCCCCCAGCGGTTGAATCTGGCTGACATCTTGGACAACACCAGCTATCGCCTGATCGGGCTGGGTTTTCCGTTGTTGACCATTGGTATCATTTCGGGGGCGGTTTGGGCCAACGAAGCCTGGGGCACCTACTGGAGCTGGGATCCCAAGGAAACCTGGGCCTTGATCACCTGGCTGGTATTTGCTGCCTATCTTCACTCCCGCATCACCAAAGGGTGGCAAGGGCGTCGGCCTGCGATCCTGGCGGCGACAGGGTTTGTGGTGGTGTGGGTGTGCTACTTAGGGGTCAATCTGCTGGGCAAGGGCTTACACAGCTACGGTTGGTTCTTTTGACGCCACTCTTTTTAGGGAACTTTAACGTTGCTTACTACCCGTAGTGTTTTGACCTCATCAAACAGATCAGTTGCCGCTAGTGCTGCCAGCGGATACAGTTTGCACTAATAAGGGATCCCTGATATCCGCTCAGGTGGGGATCTGGATGTGGTGACGTGATGAGGCAAAAGCAGTGACTACCGTTACGACCCCCGCTGATGTTTGGCAGATCGAATTTGAATATGATGCTCCTACACATTTATACGAGCATCTTGCCCCGGTGGTGGTACCGCTTCCGGCTGAGCTAGAGACTGACGGGCATGAGTTGCAATGGTTGGTGCATCAGGTATTGGTGGATGCCCTCCAGCAGGCTCAGGCGTGGCAAGCGGGCAGTGAGGTGGTGGACACGGGATCCCATTTTCAGCAGGAGCAGGATCTTGAGGCAGCTTTGGCAGAGCTAACCCAGCTTCGGGCTGACTATCAGACCTTGACCGCTTCCTGGCAAACTCAGGCAGAAAAGATCGATCAACTGGAATCAGACAAACACTTTTTGGAGCAGACGTTGCGCCAGATCCCGGTCATCTATCGGCGCAAATTTGAGGAGCGGCTCCAACCTGTGCGGGAACGGATCCAGCGCTTGCAGACCGAAAACCAGCAGTTGCGAGAGCAGGTACAAAAACTGAGCCAGCCCACCTCTGCCCCCGCCCTCGAAGATATTGAGCAAACCTCCCCGTCCTTGTGGCCATTGCTGCCCTTTGGCAAGGGATCCGGGCTGGCTCCCGTGGCCTCCTGATCCTCTATCTCAGGCTTTAACCCTCACTGATCTGAATCTGGAGGGATTAGCATTGTGATCACCTCATCACACCAAGCCAGCCATGATTCTTCAGAGCGGATCCCAATAACGCACCGTAGCGAATTGAAACAGCGTGGCAGACTGAAACATTTACATTTATTGCTGGGCTACAGATTGTGAATCGCTGAAAAAGTCTTTTTTAATCTAATGAAATGATAAATGACCAATTACCGGAGATGTTGTCCACGTTATTTCTGCAAAATGAAGCCCCGAGATCTCAGCGCCAGGGATTGTCGTTAAAAGGAGACTGGGAAGGCTCGTCCCAATAACTGCCCCCACCCGGCTCATAGGCAGGTTCCCGCTGGGGTGGAGCATTGTAGGGATCCTGGGAATAGGGATCCTGTGGGTACTGCTCTTGAGGATAGGGAGACTGCTGATAGGGATCCCGATAATAGGGATCGTGTTGATAAGGATCCTGGTTCCAGTCAGGCACAGGCTGATAATTATCTGGCATGGGAGCTGGCTCAGGTTCCGGCTCTTCAATTTCAGGCAACTCGGGCCGTTTGGGTTCAATCCCCATTCCTCTCAGATAGGCTTCCTGTTCCTCCACCTGGGCATTGAGTTCAGAGAGATAGTCTTTGTAAGAGCCCACAGCCTCGATATACTGGGCCGCTTTTTTCTCATTTTGGTCTACAACCTGTTTCAGCTCTTGGGTGCGAACGATAAAGTCCGCCTCCTGATTGGTTAAGTTCTCAATGGTTTGGTTCAGCACGGCCCGCCGCCGCTCCAGTTGGGCCACCACATCTGACAATTGCCGTTCGCGGTCGCTGAGATTGCGCTCCCGATTTTGGGTCTGTTCCAGCTGATAACTGGCTTGGTTGAGCTGCTCCCGCAGGTACATCACCTGGGGTTCCAACTCGTTCCGCTCCTGCTGCATCTCAAAGACACGGGTTTCTAGATCTGTCTTTTCCTGTTGCAGGGCTTCTCGCTCATAGACTAAGCGGGTGTGCAACTGGTTAAGGATCTCGACCTCCATCACCACTTGGCTAAGCTGGGTAATGCAATCCCCTGCTTCTGCTAAATCCTTGGCCAGCGTCTGTCCTTCGCTGCTCACTTGGTCAGGAAAGATCTGCTGAATCTGAGTGGTCTCTCGCAGCCGTTGGGCAAAGGTGCGAAAGCGGGAAGCAAAGTTGTTGGCCATAGTAGTGATGAGAGAAAACCCTTGTCTGAAGGGGCTTGCTTGTGACTTTACTCTAACACTGTGGTTGGTGGGCACGATGGCAGTTGGAATGTTTGGCCTTCGTCGATCTGGGGGATCGTGAAGCACCGCTGGGGTTGGGGTAACCTTGAGCCATACGGGTACCGCTGAGGTTCATCATGCTAAAGACTGCCCCCACCACGCAAAAGCAGGTCGATTCATCTGTCGAGGATGTAGCTGACAAGGATCTAGAGGGACATCTAGCCACTTTGCCGACTGACCAGCGACCTTGGGGCACCTTTACGGTGTTGGAAGAAGGTTTGGGCTACAAAATCAAGCGGATCGTTGTGATGCCCAAACATCGCCTCAGCCTCCAGATGCACTATCACCGCAGCGAGCATTGGATTGTGGTATCAGGCACTGCCTTGGTCACCTGCAATGGTGAGGAGAAACTGCTCAATTCCAACCAGTCCACTTATGTGCCCCCTTGCACCAAGCATCGGCTGGAGAATCCTGGGGTGATCCCCTTGGTGTTGATCGAAGTTCAAAATGGCCAATATCTTGGAGAAGACGATATCGTCCGGTTCCATGATGACTACGTGCGGGACATCAAGCCGTGAGGGATCCAGTCTGTACCTCGACTCTGTAGCTCGCCCAGTGGGTTGACTTGTCGGGGCCTTTGGGAATTCCCCCTCAGTTCTGCTTCAGTCTTGAGTCAAAGGATCTCTCTTCTATTGGCAAGTCCCAGCCCTGCCCAGACCTTCATCTCACCTGTTGAGATGGAACCACTTGGCTTTGGGCCTGCTTTGAGTTTTTTGATCTGGCCCAACACCCGACCTGCGATGGGATCCCGAACTCAGATCGTTCAACTCCAACGTGTCTCGCACTTCTTGACGAAGGCGACTCATGATTGACTGAGGAGATAGCTGATTCAGCAAAGTTTGGATAGCAGCTCTGGGACTACCTGGCCCCAAACGGGATCCCGTTTGAATCGCCTCTTGGGCCACCCGACTGATGCGATGAGTCCACAATCCTGACACCAGTGCCTGCACTAGCCCGGATCCCACCCCCAGCGGAGAAACCAGCGAACCGTTGATCCAAGCAGCGGGATCCAGCCCCAGCATCAGCCCGGATCCCAGATTCACCACCGTCAGCAGGCCCAGTCCTACCCCCAACGGTTGCAGCAGCGAGCGATAAACCCTGAGCAGGGATCCCGGTGACCCATGAAAGTCTCGGGACAGCTTGGCCACCAAACCCAGATTCATCACCGTCAGGAGGCCCAAGTCAAGGGGCCAGAAGGGACAGATCCCCACCGCCAAGGCTGGCAAACCTATCGCCCGCCATTGATCCTGTTGAGTCTTTGTTGTTGCCGCGCGTGTCTGTCGGGCCAAGATCCGATCATGTAGGGATCCCGCTGCCACCAGCCGATTTAAGGCGGTCAGGGACTCTGCTTCTTGCTGCAAGACCTGCTTTAATTTTGCTTTGAGCGGCTCAATCTGGGGTTGGGGTCGCTCCCACTCATGGGTGATGCTGTGATCCGGCCAGTGGATGCGGACGCGGTTGGGTTTGGGGTCAGCGGCCACCATCAAGATTTCGTCAGGCGAGACCAACTGCCGCAGATGGGGACTGGTGATCTGGGCGTAGATCGCCTCGCGGTCGTGGTCAGGATAGAGATCGATTTTGTTGAACACCAGCAAGATCGGCTTGTGCAGGGTGCGTAATTCTAACAGCGCCTCATATTCGATCTGGCTCAGATCGCCGGCAATCACAAACAGGATCAGATCCGCCTGCTGCGCTGCTGTCCAGGCCAATTGGGCCCGCACCTGACCCTCCACCTCATTTAGCCCTGGGGTATCCAACAGCTCTACCACCTGCTCAGAGTCGGGATCCTCGGCCCACTGAAGCCGGTGGGTGGAACGGGTTACCCCATTCAGCGGCCCCACTGCCAAAACGGGATCCCCCAAGAGGGCATTGAGCACCGCCGATTTGCCGCGATTGACCAGACCAAAAGCCGCCAGTGTCAAGGTGTATTCGGGCTGGATCAGAGTTTGCAGTTGCTCCAGATCAGCTTGCCAGGGATCCCGCTGGAATGCAGGCAACTTTGACCAGTGCTGATACAAGTCCGCGATGACTCGATGGGCGAGTTGGCGATGGGGCTCAGACATGGGACTCATCCAATCGGGGGTGGGACTTGGGATCCCTGTGTCAACTCTAGCCAGAGATGGGCGGAGCCGCCTGGGGTATCTCAAAGGCAGGTTCGCAGAGTTGGAGGGCATTGTAGTGATTCATGGCCCGAGCGATATCGTGTTTGAGGATGGTCTCCACACAGTCGGCAGCGGCTTTCAAGACTGCCTCAATGCAGGGCTGTTCGGCGGGGGAAAAGCCCCCCAAGACATGCCCCACCACCGCTGCCGATCCGGCTTTGGGTTTACCTACTCCTATCCGCAGGCGGGGAAACTCCTGGGATCCCAGATGCTCGATCAAAGAGCGCATCCCATTGTGCCCCCCCGCCGATCCACTGGCCCGCAGTCGCATCCGGCCCAATTGCAGATCCATATCGTCATAGATCACCAGCACAGTGGCGGGATCCAGCTTGAACCAATCCACCACCGCCCGCACCGACTGGCCTGACCGATTCATAAAGGTTTGGGGTAGCAATACTCTTTGTTTGCCCAGCGGAGTTGCCCCCTCGCCATAGCGGGCCTGAAACCGCTTCTCCTCCCGCAATGGGATCCCCCAGCGTCGAGCCAACACTTCTACCACATCAAATCCGCAGTTGTGGCGGGTGGACTCATACTGCTTGCCGGGGTTGCCCAATCCCACAATCACACTCAGACCACTCATGACCACCCAGTTCCCACCATAAAAATCCCCAAAGCGAAAGACTTTAGGGCCTTTTGATTTGTCACAAATTAATTTGTCACATTATGCTTATGCGGACGAAGAGACTCGAACTCTTACCCCTCACGAGACTAGAACCTAAATCTAGCGCGTCTACCATTCCGCCACGTCCGCAATCGAAGGATCCCTACAAGTGTGGGATCCCAGAGATTTGTTATTGTAGCCTGACATGGCTTCTGAGCAGGATTATTCTGACCCAGCTAGAGAGACCAAATACCTAAGCTTTCTTCGCGGGCACGCCGCTCTAAGCCGGCAAAGTGATTGTCGTATTTGATGTTGTGGGTGTAGGGGCGGATGGTGGCCAGACCGTTACGCACCAGGAGGGCATTCATCTGATCTCCATGTAGCCAGATGTAGGCTTCCACCGGCCCGCTGGCATCTTCATTACGCAAAAAGGTGTCCCCCTCCAACTTCACCTGCTGGTATAAAATCCGATCCCGCAGCAGCTGGATGGCTTCCCTATCAAACGGGGCATCGGTTGCTTCGGGGGCCTGGATCCCAGCTAGACGCACCACCCGCATCTGGGTTTCTCCCTCGATCTGCACCGCTACCGTATCTCCAGAAAGCACTGCCCCCACCGTGCCGTAGGGGAACCGATCAAAGTTGAAATTATCAAAATAAAAGGAGGTGTCTGGCACCGGACGCGGCTCTCCAAACCCAAACCCTTGGGTGGCCATCACACCGCCCCATAGGATCCCGACTCCCCCCAAACAAACACCTAGTTTCCAGCCCAAACGACTCACCATGACCCTCTCCTCACAACGATCCATTTTCAAGTTAACTTTTACTTCAAAGCCTTTCATGGCAACGGCTGCTGCTGGAACCATGCTGTTGGTGTGAAGGCTCAGAGAAGCAAGCCAAGAGCTCAAGTGAAGCCTTCAAGCTGCAACCCGAGAGCCAGACTTGCACAAGCTTGCACAAGATGTTGGTGATTGTATCCGCAACCCCGGAGATGGGCTTGTGGCAGGCAGGATTTCTGACCACTCGCTGTCTAGACCCACTCTGGCCCTAGGGATCCCGAATCGAGCCCTTTGTGAGAAATGAGTTAAGTTTGTTAAAGTATAGATAACAAACGACGTAGCCCCCCACACGCCTCATCTATGAACAAACCCAACTCATCGACCCTGCCGCGATTGACTCGGCTGTTGGCCCTGTCGATGCTCAGCCTTGGCCTCTGGATGGGATCCCCGGCTCATGCCGCCATCCCCGCCCAGTTGGACTACAGCGATTTCTTGCGCTACATCGAGCAAGATCGGGTCACGCTGGTGGAACTGAGCAGCACCACTCCCGCTGCCCAAGTGACGGCAACGGATGACCAAACGGGCCGCGAGACAACTTATCGGGTTGACCTAATTCCCGCCACGGTGCCTCAACTGGTGGAGCGCCTGACCCAAGAAGGCATCGACATCAACGTGCTAGAAACCCGTGATGGCAGTGCTTTTTGGTCTATCTTTGGCAATTTCCTATTCCCGATCCTGTTGTTGGCAGGTCTTTCTTTTCTATTGTTGCGACGGGCAGGCGGGGGAGCCAGCGGCCCTGGGCAAGCCCTTAACTTTGGTAAGTCCAAGGCTCGTTTCCAGATGGAAGCCAAAACCGGCATCAAGTTTGATGATGTGGCCGGTATTGAGGAAGCCAAAGAAGAGCTGCAAGAGGTGGTTACCTTCCTCAAGAAGCCAGAACGGTTTACGGCTGTGGGGGCCAAGATTCCCAAGGGTGTGTTGCTGATTGGCCCTCCGGGAACTGGCAAAACCCTATTGGCCAAGGCTATCGCCGGGGAAGCTGGGGTGCCTTTCTTCAGCCTGTCTGGTTCTGAGTTTGTGGAAATGTTTGTGGGGGTGGGGGCCTCTCGGGTTCGAGATCTGTTTAAGAAAGCCAAAGAAAGCGCCCCTTGCATTATCTTCATCGACGAGATCGACGCGGTGGGTCGTCAACGGGGTGCCGGCATCGGTGGGGGCAACGACGAACGGGAACAAACCCTTAACCAGTTGTTGACGGAGATGGATGGCTTTGAAGGCAATAGCGGCATCATTATTATTGCCGCCACCAACCGACCCGATGTATTGGATGCGGCTCTGCTGCGCCCCGGTCGCTTTGATCGGCAGGTGACGGTGGATCGGCCCACTTTCAAGGGGCGTTATGAGATCCTGCGAGTCCATGCCCGCGACAAAAAACTATCGGATGAGGTCAGCCTGGAAGCAGTTGCCCGACGCACCCCTGGCTTTGCTGGGGCAGACCTGGCCAACCTCCTGAACGAATCTGCTATTTTGGCGGCTCGTCGTCAGCAAATGTCGATCACCAATCAAGATATTGATGATGCCATCGACCGAATTTCAATTGGTCTGACCAAGCCCCCCCTGTTGGATGGCAAAGAAAAGCGGCTGCGGGCCTACCATGAGTGTGGTCATGCCCTGTTGTTCACGTTGCTACCCAATGCGGATCCCCTTAATAAGGTGACGATCATTCCCCGTTCTAATGGCATCGGTGGCTTTGCTCAGCCATTGCTAGACGAAGAACAGATTGACTTTGGCCTCGATAGTCGGGCACGATTGCTGGATATGGTGGTGGTGGGCTATGGCGGACGAGCAGCTGAAGATATCGTCTTTGGCTACTCTGAGATCACCACGGGAGCCAGCAACGATCTGCAACAAAATACCAGTCGTGTGCGGGATATGGTGACCCGGTTTGGTATGTCAGACCTTGGGCCGGTGATGTTGGATCCCCCGAATCGCGAGGTGTTTTTGGGGGGTGGCTGGATGAACCGCTCGGAATACTCCGAGGATGTGGCAGCTCGAATCGACCGCCAGGTGCGGCAGATATTGGATGGTTGCTATGAGCGGGCCAAGGCCATCTTGCTGGAGAATCGCCCCCTATTGGATCGCTTAGCTGACACGTTGGTGGAGCGGGAAACCTTGGATGGGGAGGAGTTCCGCGCCATTGTGGCTGAGTATACCGAGATCCCCGAAAAAACCATTGGGGTGCCAAAGTTGGCCTAATCGAATCGGTAGCGAAAAAGCAAGAGTGCCTGTCTGGGCCTGATAAACTCTCGCTTATTGCAGTTCTAAATGTGTGTGAATTTATGATTGGGCCGAGTGAGGTGGTATGCTTCATCGGCCCTTTTTTCATTGGATCCTTATGTGCAAGAGGAGGCTGGAGAAAAACACTATCGGTTGCCAGTAGCCATGAAGCCAGACACAATGGGGGTTAAATGGCATCGATCCCTGCTATGGTCAATAACTTTCGCGATCATCACCCAATGGGAAGCATCCTGACTGAGTTGCTTCGCATTGAGGAAGGGATCCATTTTGTTCGTGCCCAAATTATTGTCAACAGCACCGTATTAGGAACCGGATTAGCGGGATCCCCCACGGTGGAGGAAGCTGAGGATGCGGCCTTGAAGCGGGCGCTCACCCATGCTGGCTTCAGCCAATCGGGTCTTTCCCCCACCCATGCAGCGGTGAGTTCACCCCCTTGGCAAAGCCCTAGTTTCCCCAGCTATGAGGATCCCCTGAAGCCAGAATTGGGATCCCCTGCCTTTAGCACTCCCGTCAGCATGACTGGTAATGGCCACCGCTCTGCTCAATGGGAGGTATCCAGCCCTGCCGCACCGCCGCCGATCTCTCCCGCTGCACCTATGGGATCCCCGTTTGCTGATCCGATGGACGAGGAGGATCTTTCTGATGTGATTGCCCAGACGGATGTGGAGATGAAGCGAGTGGGCTGGACATCCTCAGAAGGGCGGGATTATCTGCTTAGAGCATTTGGCAAAAAGTCCCGCCAACTGTTAGAGCCACGGGAATTGCTTCAGTTTTTGCAGCATTTGCAGCAACAACCCACCCGCTCGCCATCCATCTAGGTTTTCCTCACTGCTCTGAGAGGGAGCCAGAGGGAGCCAGTTACACCAATCTGAAGCAAAATGAGGAAATGGCTTGCCCTTTGACATGAATTTCTATGCCTGACCTTGTTCCCGACTCAGCTGGATCCCTGCCTCAGTCCCATCTCAATCCTGTTGACCGGCACAACCATGCCCATCCCCACGTTCACGATCCAGAGTCTGAGCGCAAGCTGATCAACCGCCTCTCCCGTATCGAAGGCCATGTGCGCGGGATCCGAACCATGATTTCAGATCATCAACCCTGTCCGGATGTGCTGCTGCAAATCGCTGCGGTGCGGGGGGCACTGGATCGAGTTGCCCGCTTGATCTTGGAAGAACATGTCTCCGAGTGCATCACCCGAGCGGTGGACAGCCAGGATCGTGAGGTGATCCAACACGAGCTAGAAGACCTGCGCCATGCCTTAGATCGGTTTATCCGCTAAGGGTAATCAGGCTCTGCCCATAGCCGTTCATGATCGGTCTCAGTCCTGACCGCCAAGCGAAGGTAGTGATGGCCTAGCTCAGGAAAACTGGAACAGTCTCGAATCAGGATCCCTTTGCGGCGCAGCCATTCAGCCTGGATTTGAGTGGCTGAACCTCGGATCCGACAGAGCACAAAGTTAGCGGCACTGGGCAAGGGATCCCAGTCTGGCAAGTGTTCCCGTAACCCAGACTCTAGGTGCTGCCGAGCGGGTGCTAACCACTGGTGGGTGTGGGATTGAAAGGCATGATCCTGCAACGCTGCGATCCCAGCCACCTGAGCCAAACCATTGACACTCCAGGGATCCCGCCAGGTTTGCCAGCGCCGGAGCCGTTCGGGATGGGCGATCACATAGCCCAAGCGCAGCCCCGGAATGGTGTAGAACTTGGTCAATGACCGGATCACCACCAGCTGGGGATAGTCTGCCAGCCACGGGATCAAGCTGTGGGACTCTTTCCCCTGGGATCCCGTGGGCAGAAAGTCCATAAACGCCTCATCCACCACCACCAAGTCAAAGGCGCTCAAGTAGGGCAATAGCTCCTGAGGCTGCCACAGGATGCCAGTGGGATTATGGGGATTGTTGAGCCAGAGGGCGGGGCGACCTGCTGCGGAGAGGGTCGTAACAGCATCGGCAACAGGCCATAACCACTGCTCCAGCGGCCAGAGACTCGGCTGCTCAAACGGGATCGAGATCCGTTGGATCGATGCACCAAAAGAAAGCAATGCCCTTTCGTAGTCCCCAAAGGCAGGCACTGGCAAAAGGGTTTGGGTTTGTGCGGCACTGTCCCGCGCTGCCCAGGTAATCCACTCAGCGGCCCCGTTGCCCACACGGATCCAGTCAACTGGGATCCCATGCTTGCGAGCTAGTTCTAGCCGTAACAACTCCGCCTCAGGATCTGGATAGGATCCCACCGCTTGGAGAGGATCCGCCACCGCATCTGACAAGGCTTGGAGCACCGACAATGGTGGCCCCCAAGGGTTGAGACTGGCGGAAAAATCTAGGATTTGCCCTGAGTTGAGACCCACCTGAGCAGCAGCCCAGCCACGATTACCCCCATGTTGAGGGATCCCGTTGGCTGAGTCGGCGGCAATAGGAGTGGATGAGGTGAGGAAACCCGTCAAGGTGATCTCGGGGCACAACAATGGGACTGCGGAGGACTATTTCTTGGAGCCGCCTACCGCATCTCGGAAGGACTTACCGGCGGTGAACGCGGGCACGATGCTAGCGGGAATCACCATCTTTTCGTTGGTCTTGGGATTGCGACCTTCTCGTTCTTTCCGCTTACGGGCCTCAAACGATCCGAAGCCCACCAAGGTGACTTTGCCCTTAGGCTCGCCCTTGTCGTCTTTAGCCGCGACTTCTTCCACAATGATCTCTAGAGCCGCAGTCAGAACTGCATCGGCCTCTTTCTTGGTCACACCAGCACGGTGAGCGACTGCATCCACCAATTCAGCTTTGTTCATCCTGCTCTCCTCATCCAAAAATGAAACGGTCACACTGGATCCCACCGCAACCAAGGCTGACGGCACAAATCACTGACATATTCTACAGCCTAGTTCCTGTGAAATGGCCTTGTGGGCAGGATTTTCAGCCTTTTCTACCCTAGATAAAAGCCAAAATTCCGGTCAATGTGCGATCGGATACTGAATCCGGCCACTATTGTCAGTGGAAAAAGTTTCAAAGGGGTCTGGCGAGAGACTATCAAAGGCCTTTTGAGGCTAACTGTAGATTCATCTCTTTCCTCAGTCTGAATCGATCGCGGGATCCCTTATTTCTGTTGGAGATCGAAGTAGGCGCGCAAAATATCTCGGGCTATGGGAGCCGCCATCGTGCCGCCGCCGCCGCCACTATTCTCTAGAAAGGCTGCCACCACGATCTCTGGATTCTCGTAGGGCGCATAGCCCACATACCAGGCATGGGAAAGTCGGGGCGGATCCTCGGCGGTGCCGGTTTTGCCCGCTGCCAGTGGATATCCATCCCCCAGGTGACCGTTGCCCCCAGTTCCGTAAGTAACCACCCCTCTTAACCCTCGCCGCAACACATCCAGGGTCGAAGGGGATAGTCCCACCCACTCCCGTTGAGGATCGCCGTCTGCCAGCGTCTGCTCAGATAAAATAGGCGTCACCCGCCAGCCACCATTGGCCACCACCGAGGTCATCACCGCCTGTTGCAGCGGCGTCGCCGTTAAAAAGCCCTGTCCAATCGACATATTAACGGTATCGCCCACGTACCAAGGCTCTCGCCAATTGGCCAGCTTCCACTCCTGATCGGGTACCAGTCCAGCGGACTCTCCGGTCAGGCTCAAGCCCGTCTGGGATCCCAGGCCATAGCGCCGCGACCATTCCTGAATTGGCCCTGCCGTGATGTTGAGAGCCACCTGATAAAAAAAGGTGTCACTGCTATAGGCCATCGCCTGCTCAAAGCCCAAGGTGCCAAAGCCTGCCCGATTCCAATCCCAGAATCGCCGTCCCCCCACCTGAATATAGGGGGCTGTACCCAATACTGTTGTGGGGGCATAGCTACCACTCTCCAGAGCTGCTGTTGTGGTGACAATTTTGAAAGCACTGGCGGGGGCATAGGCTCGGATGGCCCGATTGAGGAAGGGAAAAGCCTGTTGCTGAATCGCGTCCCACTGGGCTTGGGTGATCTGGTTCGAGAAGATGTTGGGGTCAAAAACGGGATAGCTGGCCATTGCTAAGATGGCCCCATTGCGGGGATCCATGGCCACCACAGCCCCTCGGCGTTGGGCAAGAACCTGCTCAGCCGTCCGCTGTAACCCTGCATCCAGCGTCAAGCGCACCGTCTGTCCTGCCTGAGGAGCCTGTTCCCCCAGTATCCGCAGCACTTCCCCCCCCGCATCCACCTCCACCTGTTGCCCCCCCCACTGGCCCCGGAGGGAGGTTTCAAACAGCTCCTCCACCCCCATTTGGCCGATGATGTCCCCAAGCCGATAGTTAGCCTCAGGCCGAGCCAGCAGTTGATCGGTGGAAATCTCAGCAGTGTAACCAAGGACGTGCGCCGCCAAATCGCCGTTGGGATAGTAGCGAATCGCCTCCGCCTCCACAATCACCCCCGGTAACTCGCGGTTGAGTTCCTGCAACCGGATCACCATATTGGGATCCACATTCCGCAGTACCCGGACAGGAAAGGGAGAGCGATAGCCCGCTTGTTGGAGTCGGGCCTCAATTTCCTCAGCGGGGATATCCAAGAGCGGGGCCAGCCGAGGGATCATCAACTCCCAGGCTGCTTGGGACTGGGCCAGCGGCCACAGATAGACCGCATGGGATAGCTGACTACCGGCCAGTAAAGCTCCATGCCGATCGAGGATGCGCCCTCGCTCTGGCGGACGGGGCACCAATCGAATCCGGTTCGTATCTGCCAGCTGGCGATAGTAGGCGTTATCCACCACCTGCAAATAAGCCAGCCGTCCCGCCAACCCCAGCAGCAGCACCGTCACAATCAGCAACAATAGAATGCCTCGGGATCCCTGACCGGCGGTTTTTTGCTGGTGGGCGTGTTGAGAAGCGGTCAGTCCCGAGGAGGTATTCATGGGCAAGGGACGCAAAGGCCGAGAGGCAGGGTTGACCATGCTGTCTACCGTTGAGGGTTGCAAAGATTACTGGGCTGGAGTTCATCCTCGCTTATCTTACTATCCCGCTTCAGCCCCTCAATTGTGAGCTGGAGGGCTTTTGGAGTGAGGCTCTCAGGTTTTTTCATAAGAGAGTTAATCCTGTTGTGTCTGAGTTGAGTCTGATACGCCGAGGATGAGAGTTTGATTTCTGAGTCATCTGCTTCATAAAAGCTCGTGATCAGATGGTTGCCGTCCTTGAAGGCCCTCAAAGCGGGATCCCCTGATCCAGGAACGCAATATTTCTTTACCTCCTAATCCAGGTTTCTCACCGAAGCAGAGGCTCTTTCTGGGTTCTAGCCCTAGCTCTGGTGGAGATCAGGGGATTGATCGGGGATATTGCTGTTGTAATTCTTCATAAAATCCTCATCCGTCAAGAGCTATAAATTGACCTTGAGGGCTGACTGCGCGCACATCGTGGGTGAATCAGTGCTGTCCAGAATGAGCCGTGATCTGTTTTGAAACGTGATGTCAGTTGATGATATCAATTCGGTTGATGAGCGATGACGCGCTATGAAGACAAACCACTGGATCCCTTGCTGAGCCGCAGATTTTAGAGTGCCTGAATCTTTTTTTGACAAACCGTTAAGGAGATAGCTATGCAAGACGCCTTTACCCGGGTCATTGCTCAAGCCGATACCAGAGGCGCGTACCTGAGCGATCAGGAATTCGACCGTCTCTCTGCATTGGTGAGCGAAGGCAACAAGCGTTTAGATTCTGTGAACCGTTTGACCAGCAACGCCTCCACCATCGTCACTGACGCTGCTCGCTCTCTGTTTGCCCGCGAACCGGACTTGATTGCTCCTGGTGGAAATGCCTACACCAACCGTCGGATGGCTGCTTGCCTGCGCGACATGGAAATCATTCTCCGCTACATCACCTATGCGGTGTTGGCCGGTGATGCTGCTGTGCTGGAAGATCGGTGCCTGAATGGCCTGCGTGAAACCTACATCGCTTTGGGCGTACCAGCTACCTCTGTGGCGAACGGCATTGCCGAGATGAAGCGTGTGGCTCTTGGAAAAGTTGGCGATACCAACGGCATCACCCCTGGTGATTGCAGTGCCTTGATGAGCGAGATCGCCACTTATTTCGATAAAGCAGCAGCTGCCATCGTTTGAGTGTGAAGAGTGGGCTTGTTTTCTGACCTGAATCAAGCACATCCCATCGTGATTGCACCTCAATTTGTGCACCTCAATTTGTTTGTTTAATCTGCCATTTTTTAGGAGTTGCAAGGTGAAAACCGTCATTACCGAGGCGATTGCCTCCGCTGACAACCAAGGGCGTTTCTTGAACGCTAGTGAATTACAAGCTGTGAATGGTCGCTATCAGCGTGCCTCCTCCTCCTTGGAAGCTGCTCGGGCTTTGACCGCCAATCAGCAAACCTTGGTGCGTGAAGCTGTCCAAGAAGTGTTCCGCAAGTTCCCCTATTTAACTCAGCCGGGTGAGATGGGCCACGGTGAGATCTTCCAGGCCAAATGCGCCCGTGATGTGGGCTATTATGTCCGCTTCATCACCTACTGCTTGGTGGCAGGTGGCACCGGCCCTATCGACGATTATTTGGTGGCTGGTTTGCGTGAAGTGAACCGCTCCTTTAATCTGTCCCCCAGCTGGTACATCGAAGCCCTGAAGTACATCAAAGGCCGTGTAACTGGCATGTTGAGCGGCCAAGCTGCTGGCGAAGCAGGCATCTATTTCGATTACGCCATCAATGCCTTGAGCTGATCTGGCAGGAGCCAAGCTGGCAACTTGTTTATCGGCTTTTAGGCTTTGGCTGACGTTTTAGGCTCACTTTTTGATGACAACAACTCGGCTACAACGACTCGGCTACAACGACTCGGCTACAACGACAGCGATACTCTTTTGGGATCCCTGTCGTGATCATGGGAAGGCGAGCATTCAGCGGTGGGGGGTTGGCGCAGCAATGCTGAGTTAGCTCAACGGGGCTGAGGGTTCGCCTTCTGTTTCAGATGGTTCAGACGGTCACTTGTAGTCTATTGAGATCTAGTTAGATTGGATCCAATTAGATCCAATCAGATCGAAGTTTTGTGTGATCAAGATTTGAGACCTAATGTCATCAACAGAAGCTCTGTGTCTGGCTGATGGGCTGGTTGGCTCGGTTTAAGGCTCAATGTAATTAAGGCTCAATGTAAGGCTCAATTTAGATATGACCCGGTTCATGAACAGTGACCCAATCGCATTTGGATATTTCTTATGTACGGACAGAGCACAACCGGCGCTGAGGCGCTGACAGATGCCGGCAGTCGCATGTTTCGGATCGAGTATGGGGGGGTGCTGAACCCCTTGGAGTCTCTGGCCACCTCTACTATGGTGCGTCGCAGTGTCCAGTCGGTAACGGTGCCCTACAGTCGTATGTCGGCTGAAGTGCAACGGATCCTCAAGATGGGTGGGGCTATCACCAGCATTGCGGCTTTGGGATCCTCCCCCAATCAACCTGAACAAGGGGAGTGAGGGGAGTTTTTTCTCCCTAAATTCTCATCCTCAAGATTCGCTCCGCTGGCTTAACAGCCCCTCTGCCCTCCATCGCTTCCGGTTGCATGACTTCTGGCCCCACGTCTCCTGTGTCTAACCTAGCTGTCGAACCCGTCCCTCTTTCGTTAGAGGTAGCGGTCGAGCAGCTGCTGAGTGAGGATCTGTCGCAACGCTACTATGCCGCTTGGTATTTGGGCACGACAGCAGATCCGAGGGCAGTGGATCCTTTGTTGGTGGCGCTTCAGGATGATGCCGATCGGACGGTGCTGGGGGGTTACCCTTGCGGCGTAATGCGGCCAAGGCGTTGGGGTTAATTGGCGATCGGCGGGCGGTACCGGGGTTGATTCAAGCGCTAGATTGCAACGATGACCATCTGGTGGAGGAAGTGGCCTATGCCCTGGCTCAACTGGGGGATCCCGTTGCTCTTCCGGCTTTGATCGATCTGCTCAGGGATCCAGCTGCTCCCCATCGCCCTTGGGAGGCTTTGATTGAAACCGTGGGCCAATTGGGAGGACGGCAGGCAGAAGCTCTGATCCGGCCTTTTTGGGGCATCGATCAGAACGGGTGCAGTCGGCAGCAGCTTGGGTGCTCTATCGCTTTACGGGGGATGAGTCTTTGACGGAGGTGCTGTTGCGCCTTCTGAGCAGCGAAAATCCGATCTTGCGGCAGGCAGCTTTGTTTGATGTGGCCGAATCGGGCTGGTTGGGGGGCATTGAAGCCGTCATCACAGCTGATGTGGCGGTCAATCTGCGGATAATGGCCCTAAAGCGCCTCTATGAGGTGGCAGTGAGTGGCTGGTCTCAAGAGCAGTCGGCCCAGATCCAGAATTTAGCCCAACGGGTGATTCCCTGGATGGATCAACTCTTTTGATCTTGCCTAGCTCGTTACCATCAGTGGATTGCTCTGCGGTCACTCTCTACTGTTTGCACGCCACTGGTTTACGGTCAAGCTGTCTGCCTACAAGATGAAAGGCTATTGTCCCCTTGAGGTGTCTACTGATGTCCTTTCCGCCTGTTTCACAATCTGTTTCACAATCTGATGGTGGCACTGGATCCCCGGATCTGGAACTGCTGGTGCAGCACTTGGAGCAGGCAACGGATCCCGGTCAAATGGTCAGGGCAGTGGAAGCTTTGGGATCCTGTGGCCAGGTGGGGGCACTCCCACATTTGATAAAGGCTTTTGGCTTCAATCGTCCTGGGGTAGCGGATAGAGCTTTGGCGGCGGTGGTGGCCTTCGGTCAGCAGGCAGTCGAGCCTCTACTCAGCGCCATTGATGGCTATGACTATGGAGCGCGGGCCTATTCGGTGCGGGCTTTGGCTCGGATTGGGGATCCCCGGGCCTTCGAATTTTTGGTGGAGGCGATTCAAACGGATTTTGCCCCCAGTGTCAAGCGGGCTGCTGTGCGAGGATTGGGGCCAGTGGCCTCTGCGGGAGATGCTCACCAACAAGCGCGCGCCCTAGATGTTCTCACCCAGAGTTTGCAGGATCCCGATTGGGGACTGCGCTATGCCGCCCTCTGTGGCTTGGCGGAGTTTCAACCGCAGGGATCCCCACCGGCAGGGATTCGAGAGCTAGTGGCTCGTGTATGGGAGGAGGATCCCGACTCTCTGGTACGGGTCAAGGCTCTGGGCCTCCTACAGCCGGAGGTGAGCTAATTTTGAGAAGCTGTTTTCATTGGTTTGGTTTTAATACTCTCAATTTAAGAGTCTGATTGAGTTTTGATTTCACTTTGATTTAAGTCGATTTGGATCTATTTTTCAGGATCCCATTCACACTTCATCCCGATAGGAGATTGATCATGGCATTACCTTTGATGGCCACTCGGCCTTCCACCCAAAATCAGCGAGTAACCCGCTATTTTGTCCCCAGCGATGAGACTCCCCCCGATAACCGTGCTGATGGTGGAGCGGATTTTGATGAGACCATCCGCGCCAGCTATCGGCAAATTTTTAGCGAGCATCTACTCCTCGATAGCAGCCGGCAAAAAGCTCTGGAATCGCAGCTGCGTAATCAGGCTATTACAGTTCGGGAATTTATCCGGGGTTTGGCCAAATCTGAGATCTACCGTGATCTAGTCATGGGGCCAAATGATAACTATCGCTTTGTGGATCTGAGCTTCCAGCGCATCTTGGGGCGTCCCTCTTACAACCAAGAGGAGCGGATTGCCTACTCCATTATCGTGGCCACCAAGGGTCTGAATGGCTTTGTGGATGCACTCGTGGACGGCGAGGAATATCTAACCGCCTTTGGGGAAGATATGGTGCCCTATCAGCGGCGACGGCTGTCGGAGCAGCCCGCCAACTTGGTCAATCCCCGCTATGGCGCTCGCTGGCGCGATAAGTTGGGTATGCGCCGGTCAACCGCCGATGTGGTACGTTCTTACCGCGCTACTCGCCCTCCCAAAGCTGGGGATCCCGCCGCTTATCTGGAACTGGCCCGCGCCCTCAAACCCGCTGGTGCCACCCGCCAGACCATCAGCGTCTTCGACTTGCGGATCCCGGATATGACCACCAACCGCCGCTAAACATTCATAATATTCAAATCACATTCAAATCACCATTTGACTAGTGGAGGCGCATCTGAGCAGGTGCGCTTTTTTGCTGGATACAGGACGTTTGTTAGCCGAGCCCACTCCGTCGAGGTAGCCGGGTCGACCCAAGAAATAGAGTTCGATTAGAGCGGATGTGGCGACTCACCTGAGCACCTTGACAGCCCAGCAGGCTCAGGCCAGCAAACACCATCTGGTCATGGACTAACTCAATACCCATCAGCCCAAGGCTATGGTGCGCTTAGTGGCCGACCTTGAGGCAGGGCCGATTGAGCTGGGTAGCAAACGCAAATCCGGTAGCCAACAATCGATGGTCGTCCTCACCATCCCTTAGTGGAGCACTTCACGCTTGAATGGGCGATCGCAACTAACTTGTTGATCACATCAAGAGCTAGATCAGTGCTAGATCAGGGAAGAGCCTCTGGATTCGCCTCTGATCCATACAGATAAGCCAGCACCCTATTGCGGAGGTGATAGTACTCAGGATCCTCCAAGATGCGCTCCCGATCACGGGGTCGAGAAAAAGGAATTTTGATCACCTGGCCGATGGTAGCAGCAGGACCATTGGTCATCAAAACCAGCCGATCCGCCAAAAACAAGGCTTCGTCGATATCGTGAGTGATCATCAAAACTGTGCAGGGGTGCTGCCGCTGTCCATCAGCAGCCGAATCTGACCAAATTTGCAGCAACTCCTCCTGCAACTCCTCTTTGGTGATGGCGTCAAGGGCACCAAACGGCTCGTCTAAGATCAGCACCTCTGGTCGAATTGCCAAGGCACGGGCAATGGCCACCCGCTGCTTCATGCCCCCCCGATATTTGGGGGGGGATATTTTTGGGCTGCATCGGACAGTCCCACCAACCCCAGATGCTCCCGCACAATCTGCTGTTTCTGAGCCGGGGTCTTGGAGGGGAAGACCGCATTCACCGCCAACATCACGTTGTCCGCCACGGTCAACCAGGGCAATAGGGCATAGCCTTGAAACACCACCATCCGATCCGGGCCAGGGGCGGTGATGGTTTGACCATCCAGTGCCACCACACCTCCGGTAGGTAACGACAAGCCCGCCACCATATTCAGCAACGTCGATTTACCACAGCCCGAGTGACCAATCAGAGAAATAAACTCTCCTGTGCGAACTTGTAGATCGATGTTTTTCAGAGCCAAATACTCTTGGCCATCTGGCAGCGGAAAGGTCTTTTCCACCTGCTCAACTTGCACTAATGTTGTCATAGAATCCTCTGACTATTCATCTTCTGTTGGCTGATACCTAAACTCAATTCAAAATCAAAAACCTATTAATTTGCAAAAGTATTTGCTGAAGTCCCCCAGACTGAACTAGCTTCCCCGAGAGGCGATTCGGTGTTGCAGATAGGCCATGACTCTATCCAAAATCAGGCCAACAGCTCCAATGTAAATCACTGCAACAATGATCTCTGTCACGTAGTTATTTTGATAGGCATCCCAGATGAAGAAGCCAATGCCAGGAACCCCTGACATGACAATCTCAGCTGCAATAATGGCCAGCCAAGATAAACCAATGCCAATTCTTAGTCCAGTAAACATATAGGGTAAGGCAGATGGCAATAAAACCTTAAAAAAGAAATCCACCTTTGTCAGATTGAGTACCCTAGAAACATTGATATAATCTTGTGGGATCTGACGCACTCCCACAGCTATATTGATCAAAATTGGCCAGATTGAGGTAATGAAAATCACGAAAAGTGCTGCGGGTTCATTGCGTTGTAATGCTGCCAATGCGATGGGCACCCAAGCCAGAGGGGCCACCATTCGTAAAAACTGAAATAAGGGATCCAGCGCACGATTGATCCAGTCATTGCTACCCACCCAAATTCCCAGCGCAATCCCCACTAAACCGGCGCTACAGTAACCAATTGCCACTCGTTGCAGACTGGCTAAGGTCTGACGAAATAAGCCTTGATCCAGATCGCTATTGCGATAAAATGGGTTCAAGATGAGATAACGACTGCGTTCGTCGGCCCAGACATCCCAAGGCCCTGGCAGTTTGAGTAAACCGATCGAGGTCAGGATCTGCCAGATGACTAGAAACCCAATCATGCCCACCAGGGGTGGAAGCACTTGATCCCTAATATATTCGATTTTAAGAGTGCGGTTTCTCGATATCAGATGCGACAGACTGGTCATCATTAATCCTCAAGATAAACAGTGTCAACGCTTACAGTTTTGATGGCCGCTGTTTTGATGGCAACACAGCAAGCCTAAATCTGTTATGATCAACTCAAAATCCCAAATCAATTACTCTCTAATCTGGGTTACTAAGACAAGGGCAAAATAATACATTCGGGATGATCTAGCCATTGTCTAGACTTTGAAGGCATACATCCAGATTCCATCCTGGCCACAACTTGAAAAAGAATCAAAAATCCCAGAATCCCAATCGCTAGGGATCCCCATAAGCGTCCCCAAAAATGAAATTGATTGTGATCTTGAGGGGGTTGAGCATCAGGCTTACCATCTTGATCAAAGGGAGGGTGAAGAAGAATGAGCATGGCAGTTAGAAGATTGATCTCAGCACAATGCAGTGTAATAAGGGAGAAGTTTCTCCCCTTTAATCTTCCAGTTAAGAAACCTTGATAGCTAGGCTGTCGAGATAGGCTTGCGGATCCTCAGGATCAAACTCAACTCCATCAAAGAAGGTCTCCACTCCACGGGAGGTTTCTCCAGGGATATCGGCTGCATCTACCCCCAAGGCTTGGGCTGCATCTCGCCATAAATCTTCTCTATTGACTTGATCCACTAATTGCTGGGCGGTATCGAGATCGGGAATATCATCGGCATGAAAGCCCCAGCGAAGAGTTTCGGTCAAGAACCACAGATCATGACTCTTGTAGGGGTAGGACACACTGCCACGTGGATCCCGCCAATACAGCGGGCCAGAATTGAAATCGTTGAAGGCATCCTTGCCATCCCCCATCGTATAGGTGCCCTGAAAAGGGGGGGTCAGGACATCCACTGGCACATTAAAGTAGGTACGGCTGGCACAGATCTGGACGAGTCCTTCTCGATTGGCTGGATCATCGCACCACTGTTGAGCTTCCATAATGGCCATCAGTAGGGCTTGGGTGGCGCGGGGATGTTGTTCCACCCAGTCGGCCCGAACAGCCAAGTATTCTTCGGGGTGAAACGGCCAAATCTCGTGGGTTAAGGCCGCCATAAAGCCGATTTCATCCGCTACGATCCGAAACGGCCAGGGATCCCCGGTACTGAAGGCATCCATTGTGCCATTACGCATACCTTGAACCGTCTCTGCTGGGGGCACGGCCAGTAGGTCGATGTCATTAGACCTCTTGCGCGAATAGGTTTTTGTATCCTAGCGAACATTACAGATTGGCTTAAATCAAGGGGTTCAGCGAGGTGAGGCTCGATTCATGCAAGAGGTCTATTGTCTGGATCGATCCCACCGGCTGCAAACCAGTAGCGGATCCAAAAGTCTTGGTTGACATTGGGAAAAGTATGAGCTGCTTTGAAACGGCGTCCATTGGTTTCTGAGAAAGATTTGATGTAATCGGCGGCCTCAGAAATATCTAGCCCTAATCCTTGTCCTTCATGAATCTTGGCGATGGCGATCCCGTTGCCTTGGGTATTAAGCTGACACAACACAGCCATTGGCACCGGATTGCCATTGGTGATGATACCGGCATGAATTAGATGGGGCATCGGCATCTGCCACTGACCGCCATCAATGCCACCCCCCTGGGATCCGATCACCACATTGTCGCGGGCCGCTGCCCAATTGGCTTGTTTGAGAACTTCCACCCCTGTCATGCCGTGGGTGTCAAAAAATCCCTTCTCTTTAGCGACGATCAACGAAGCAGATTCGACGATGGGAATATATCCCAAACGAATACTAGAGGTTTCAGGGCCATTGCCTTGGGCCATCCAGTAGCCAGAACTTTGACTCAGCCAACCAGCTGCTGTGGCTGCACTTGTGGACATGAGAAAATGACGACGTGAAGCCATACTCACCTCGGATGAAACAACAAAAATCGCTGCAAAAATTTGATCGGGAGGGAATCAGTAGTAGATTCGTGGATCAAAGCTGGACTTTCAAAAGTCTCTCTCTTTGACTTGGTTCACATTCTAGAAAGGATCTTCCATAGATTCAATACTTTTATTTCTTTTGTATTGATAGATTTGAGTCTATATTTATTTGAAGTGAGATCGTGTTAAATGTCTTTGTCAGTCCTGAGGTATACCTGCACCTCAGTCCATTTCCCTGAGGGATCCCAAGTTTTGTTACCGACTTGTGGCCGATTTGTGGCCGACTTGTGGCCGAGATAGCCATGGACCTAGTGAGCACTTAATCTCTTGGCTTGACCCATTGGCTCAGGTCAGCTGAGGAGGTCTGCTGTGGCTAGGGGGTTAATGTTTATAAGGTTCGCTTAAACTGCTTGAACATCCTCTAGTCTGTGGTCTCGATATCACGGATCTCATCCGCCATCAGATGCTTGCTGGAATCTGACAGTCTGGGGGTGACATGACCATTAGTAGGAATAGGCTTGCCAGTATCCAGCCGAAAGACAGGCAGACATTCGGGATAGCGATGCTGAACAAACTTGAGCATGGCCTCCCGCACGTCACACCGCAGATCCCACGCTTTAGGAGAGTCCACCGCACTCACCAACACCCGCAACTCAACGGTGCGTTCTTTCAGTTCGGTTACTTGCAAGCAATAGACCCGCCTATCCCAGAGGGGGTGCTTTTTGACGATAGCCTCAAACTCAGAGCGTAGATCCTCCACCGGAATGGTGTAGTCCACGTACATAAAGATGGTGCCGATGATGGAGGCTGAGGTGCGAGTCCAATTTTGAAAAGGCTGCTCGATAAAGTAGCTGATCGGCAATACCAATCGCCGCCAATCCCAGACCTTGACCACCACATAGGTGAGGGTGATCTCCTCGATCCAGCCCCATTCCCCCTCCACAATCACCACATCATCCAGTCGGATCGGTTGGGTAAAAGCGATCAGGATCCCGGCAAATAGGTTGCCCAATGTCCTTTGTAAGGCGAAACCGAGGATGATGCCCGCCGCCCCTGCCGAGGCCAACAACGCCTGTCCCAACTGCCGCACAGCGGGAAACACCAACAGGATCCCGGCGATGGTGATCAGCCCCAAGATAAACAGGCCGATGCGCTGAATCACATAGACCTGAGTGTAGATCGTCCGGGCTCGCAGATTATCCGCTGCCGAGATATCGAAGCGGCTGAGGATGATATCATCCAACTTGACCAACAGCTGTGCCAGCACCCAGGCCAGGGTCAAAATGATCACGATGGCACTGATCCCTGTCACCCCACTCTGCAAACTAGAGGGCACAGGCACCAGCTCCAAAAAGAGGATCACCGCAGTCAGGGGCACGATCACATCCAAACAGTTGACCACCAAAGGGATCCCTATCGTTGCCAGCAGCGAGGGCGAGTGATCTCGTCGGGCCAGTGCCCGGATCCGATGACTGACATGAGCCAAAGCAGCCAGCAGAAACCAGACTAAACCGCCAAGGGTGGAGGCCACGATCACATAATGCAGCATCCCAAACATTTGAGCGCCTGTGAGCTGGCTTTGCCCTTCCAGAAAAATCAGTAGGGGAGCCACCGCCACAAAACCGCCGTAGATCCAGATCAAGAACCGCAGCGGTCGGATGATGCTAATCAGCAAAGCCCGAATCAAGAAGGGACGGGATCGGCGCTGAGGAGACAGATAGGCTCGAATCAAGCGGGTTGACCACCAGGCAAAGCCCCCCACTATCATCAAAAGGATCCCTATAGCCAAGAGGCTGTGGGCAACAGCAGGGATCCCGTTGAGATCTTGGCCGCTGGCCCGCACCATAATCTCCACCACCGATAGGCTGAAGGTAGCGGATCTTTCCGCCACATGCTTGAGCACATTCCCCGTAAAGTGGGCTGATTCTGTAGCCACCAGATCCAGGCCGTTATCTTGGCTGTTGAGGGTATCTTGACTATCGAGGACAGGCGGATCCACAGCTTGGGCAACTAAAAATGGCAGGGCTGAGGCAAGAGGGGCAATCCAGATCATCCGAAATAAATTTGCTGATGCAAAATCTAGGTCATGATAATGCCTTTACTGGAAAGCGTCCCCCCCCAAGTTCACACATAGTCCCGCACCATCGTCCAATAGCGCACCCGATCATCTGTTAAATCGCCTTTCAATAAGGGTCGCTCATCAGCCACCCAAAACCCATGCCGCTGGTAAAAATGCACGGCGGACTCGGTAGAGGTCTCCAGATGACACGGGATCCCCATTTGGCGGGAGGTTTTAAGGGCGGGTTGTAACAGCAGGGATCCCACCCCTTGGCGTTGAAACTGAGGGCTGACCCCCAACAGCTGGAGCGACCAACAGGGTTTCGGGATCCGATGGCCAAAGCCCCCAAAGAACGGCAACCAAGAACCCCAACGCTGGGGATCCACCAGAAGCGGCAACCGATACAACCCAGCACTGAGCCAGATCAACTCATCATTGGCATCAGCTTCGGGCGGGATCCAGGCGGCAACCCCGATCAACTCCTCATGATCAGCGGTGAAGGCACCCCAGAGCTGGTGATGGGGCTGGCAGTAGGTGAGGATGGCATCGAAAACGCACCTCAAGATGGCAAGGTAATCGGATCCAGTGGCCAAATAGGTCAAAACAGGATCTTTCGCAAAGGCAGCCATCAACAGCTGAATCGCAGGCTCACGGTCAGCCAGCGTCAGGGCACGAGTCACCGTAGACAAAGCAGTCTCCTTGCACAATCGCAAATGCCATCAATCAGGATAGACGCTGGAACCAGAAAATCGCGGTCTTGGCCCGCTGCCAGAGCGTTGCTGCCGGGATCCCATTGCCGAGATAACCCAGGGACAACACGCACAACAGATAGACCACTAATCCCCCCAGCTCCGGATCATAGGCTCCCCACCATTCCACCTCATTCCACAGCTCTAGATATCTTTGTTGGGCATATCCCAGCACCCCGACAATCCATAATCCCCAGCTGATGATGCGTACTTTCCACATGACACCCACTCCGAAAACCTCAGGATGAATACTGGGGCAAGACCCTAAGGGTTTAAGCTAAACGGATACTATTAATAACAATCGTTCGATATCCATTATCTTAGGTCAACTGTTTGTGATGTCAAGTGGGTTGCGGCAGGTGATCTTGATTGGGTTGGTGGAGGAGAGGCAAACAAGAGGAGAGGCAAACAAGAGGATCCCATGCGTTGATCGAGGGATCCTGTGGGACAAACTAGGCAGGATTCTTAGGGGATGCGGTGAGAGCTGGCGGTTTCCACTGGGA
>JAAUUM010000234.1 GCA_012031565.1 Synechococcaceae cyanobacterium SM2_3_2 | reverse complement strand
AGAGGTCAAGCTGCTCAGGAGTTTATCGTCAGTAATTATTGGACTCTCAAGATCCTCCCCTCCCCTCAAAGTGGCTATCAGTTATTTTTCTCAAGCTGCTCAAAGAAGTTCGCATTGCTCTTAGAAAGGTATGTGAGAAAGAAGGCTTTGAACTGCAAGATTTAGCCTGTACCCTTTTAGTAGTGGTAGCAACTCCGCGATGGTTAACCGCAGCACAAGTTGGAGATGGGTTTATTGTTGCTCGTGGAGAAGATGGAATATATAAGCTTATCTTTCCTCCTGTAAGAGGTGAGTTTGCTAACGAAACTGTCTTTGTGACTACACCAAAAATAGGTGATGCGTTGCAGGTAGCCGTGGAGGAGCCTGCTTCATTTATTTGTGCTTCAAGTGATGGCCTAGAAGCTGTAGCACTCAAGAGGGAAAGCTGGTCACCTTTCCCTGGCTTTTTTCAGCCCCTAGAAGAATGCATCAAAACCCTCGATTCCATTCAAGCAGAAAGCTACCTAAAAGAGTTCCTAGACTCAGATCGTCTCCGTTCTCGAACAGATGATGATCTAACTTTAGCTTTAGGCTTTTGGGATCCTTCATAGCAATCTGCGGCATCTGGGCGGTCATCTTAACTGAGTTAGAAAGATGATAGATAAGGCTTAAATATTTTGTCTAATCTCTGCCCTCTCTGAGATGACTCGTGAAGAATCCTCTGGCGGATGGGTTTGTTGTAAGGAAAGGATCCCCTGAGGAGAGGATCCCTCTGGTCGATAGCTCAAGCACCGGTGGCTTCCCGTGCTTCCGTTAGGCGAGTTGCCTCTGCTTTGCTGGTTAAGAAGCGGACACTTTCGGCCTTAATGTAGGTTTTCCAGCGTAGTTGTCCCTCGTAGTCGTAGGACTCGATGTGGATGGATCCCTGGACTGCAACTTGGTGGCCCATGCGGGTGAATTCGCTGATAATGTCACCTAGTTTCCCCCACGCTTGGCAGTGAAAATAGTCGGTTTGGGGTTGATTTTCACGGGGTTTGGGGCGGTCTACGGCGATGCGGAAATGTGTGACGTTGGCACCGGATTCAAAGTAGCGAGACTCAGGATCGGCGGTGAGACGACCAATTAGGAGGGCTTGATTCATGGATGGCTCCAGATATTGCATCCTGCACAGCGTCTATGAAATTCTTGTTTTTTGTTGGTTTAGTTTAGGCTTATATTCTTTTTTATCATAAGAAAATTAATCTCTAAAGTAGAATAGGAGAGAGGATATGATGAGCTACCAGCATCTCAAATTGAGAGCAAATAGCTCTGGCAAGGACAGGATTATCCAACAGGATACCTGCTTCAATATTGCGGTAGTGAGCGGCTTGGGTAAAGTTGGCTGAGGTGATGAAAGTTTTCGTTTCATCAGCCACCACACATTTTGCATGGAGACAGGCATTGGCCGTGCCCACAGGATCTAAAGAACGGGGATCGTAGAAGACTTCTGGTAGTCGGGGATCCGGGGCCAGAAAATGGCGGAAGTTTTTCGCAGAATTTGTCGGAGGAGAGTTGAGCTAGCTGTGGGATCCCTGTACTGACGTTGGATGTTGAGGAAGATGTGGACTTGCAGGGCGGGATGGGTTTCCATTCGTTGAGCTAGAGGATGAAATAGAGCGCGGCCTTTATGGCTCCAATCGAGAGCAAAGCTGGAGATAAGAAGGGAGTGTTGTGCGGTCGTAAAGATCTCTTGAACGACGATAGCGGTATCCCGACTTTCAGATCCTGGTAGCTCAGGGCCAGTCCAGACGAGATTGACGGGATCCTGGTGGAGAGCCTGTAGTCTGTCCTGAGCCAGCACATCAAGGGTATAGGCGATGTGATGGGCTGTCATGCCTTGTTGATGCAGATGATTGAGTTCACTGGCAATGGAATGGGTAAGGCTATCTGGGAGTAGCCCGTAAAGTGCCATCGGTGTGCTGGGGAGCAGAATGCGCTGATGGGACAGAGCTTCGCTAAGGGTTTTGAGGGCAGGGCGGCTGAGCTGATGGAAGGGGGACATCAGAGCAGGGTCTCGGGAAAGAAGGCGGAGCCCAAGTTGTCCACGGTGTTGACGACTAGGGCGCGGTCAAGCAACTCATTGCGGCGCTCGCAGGAGGTTTCCCCGATTAACAGACAGCCGTGGCAAGCAGCTCCGTGCAGGAATCGGTCTTCTTGAGGGTTGTCAGGTTGGTGCTGGGCACAGACCGGATCGTTGGAACACAGACGACCATAGGCCAAGGCTCTGGTGAGATGGTCTTCGATATGGCGACCGACATCGACTAAGCCGCCCAAAGTGCCTTCGGATCCTGATGTGCCAGTGTGGAGCAGGATCCCATAGCCAATGTTGGGGAAAACATAGATGCGCTCGCGGATGGCACTGGAGGTATAGCCACACTCTAGAGAAACACTGGTAATGAGCAGATGGGATAGGGAGTGGAGCATGATGTAAGGGGCACCAGGGAAATCCAGTTTGTTGCGCGGGATCCCTCGACTATCCGCCCATTTCTCAAAACCTCGCAGCAGGGTTTGGGCACGTTTTTTGACAGGATCCCGTTTGAGCCAATCTTCGATGGCTTGGGGCTTGAAGCTGATAAAAACCCCTTCCCCCAGGTTCTCGATGGCAGGGATCCATTTGGGCTCGAAGTCAAGGTTGGCACGGCGAACACCGATGGCGAGGTCATCTTCAATTTCGCCGTTGATACTGGTGGGAGCTGCCTCGAAGCGGGTGAAACCAATCAGGGCAATGACTTCGCGGAGGCGATGGACAAGCACCACTTTGTCGATATAGGGATCCCATTGGGGACTCAGTTGGCTGGGGGGGGCGGGTGACCGCATCAAAGATTTTGTTGCCAGAATGACCGGGGGTGCAGGCGAGTAAGGCTTCGAGTTCCACTTGTTTGATGCTTTTGTCTTCTGGGACTATGCCTTGTTTGCGTCGTTGCACTTCGTTCCAGACGGCTTCGGCTCCAAAATGGCTCAAATCTTGGAATTTAGGTTTGCGTAGCTCTTTCTGGATCTCGGCCAGGTCTTCGGCATATTGGAGATCTTCGGTGTAGAAGGGATCCACAGCTTGACGTAGTTCGGCGTCGGGATCCGGCATGGAGATGACGCTGAGCAGTTGGCTGAAATAGGCGTTGCTGGCAGAGCGGATCAGCAGGCGATTGTATTCGCTTTGATCGGTGGGGACTGGATTGCCGTATTGATCGGGGGCGTGTTTGCGACAGGGTTCTTTTCCTTGGGATCCCAGCCAGGGGCGATGTCCTTCGCAGTAGCCCAAGACTTTGGAGTCTTTGACTTTGGCTTGGGAGAGGGGGCGACGTTTGCCGGTCTGTTCGCACCGGACAAAGATTTCTTCAAAGTCGTTGCCGGATCCAGCTTCATCCAGCCAAAGTTGCCCCCGGTTGGTGGTCTGAAAATCGTTGTGGACAAAGGCATACCAGTTGATATCGCTGAGATGTCCATTGGGACAGGCTTGGACAAACCGTACTGGGACAAATTGGACTTTTTTGCCTCGGAATTTGCCCTCAGATTTGACGGCACTCCAGGGGACAAGAGGGCGGGTGCGATAGGTTTTGCCGTTGGGGGCGGTGTAGGGTTCTTCGACTTGGGCCAGAAACCAGGTGGGAAAGACGAAGGCATCGACTCCAGTTTGGGGGGCCTGGGGATCCTCTGATTGGGTGGGGGGGGTACGGAGCTGGATCTCTGGGTTGTTCTCTAGGTTGAGGGCTTGGATAACTTTGGCCCGGAGACGGTCTTCGCGGATATATTGGGTGTCGCCTTTCCAGTAGGTGAGTCCGCCAATAATGACAGAACGGTCGGGTAAATCGACCATGGCACCGGAGCCAAAGGTGGTCAGGAGTTGGCTTTGGCGCAGTTCACTATCGGGGCGGCGTTGTCTAGATGGTTGACTCATGGTTGTGGCTCTCCATAGGGATCCCGGATCCAGAGGTTGACGGTAGGCTCCACATCCCGCAAACTCCGGTGGGCTTTGAACTTGCGCCGTTCTGTATCCTGATTGGCTAGGGGGTCAAGGGGATCCATCAACAAGGGGGCTGCTAAGTCGGTCTCTCGCTGATATTGCAGGCGAGTATCTCGCAGAACCAATCGTTCCCAACTATCTAACAAATCTAAGACTTGTGCCCGTACCGATTGCCGGATTTGCAGGGTATCTGCTTGGCTGAGATTGGGGCTGTGAGCTTCGGCGCGATTGGCAATGGCCTCTAACAAGGTTTCGACCCTCTGCCGTTGGCCATTGAGCTGAGATGCGCCTAGGGGGGTGGTCATGGCTGAGATCCCAATTCGGGCCAGAGCCACGGTGATGCCTGCTAATCCTCGGTCGAGGGCACGGGGAGAGAAGGGAGTCACGCTGGTGGCTTCCACAGAGCGATAAAAACTGGTGTGCCAACTTTGGAACTGCTCGTAATGGGAGCGGTCGCGGGGGCGATGAACATTCAGCAGAGTTACCACTAAACCTGGGCGGTTGGGATCCCGTCCCACTCGACTGGTGGCTTGGATGTATTCGGAGGCGGTTTTGGGTTGACCTAAGACCACCATCAGCCCCAAGCGCACGATGTCGAGACCCACGGAGATCATGTTGGTGGCTAAGGCGATGTCCAGGCGATCTTTTTCAGGAAAAGACAGGGCCAGACGGCGCTTGGTATTGGCAACTTTGTTGGTGGATTCCCGCGAGGTCAGTTCTTCTGGCACATTGTCAATCTTGCGGTCAACAAAAGATCCGGTGGTCTCTCCATAACGGCGACGGCTGCCATAGTTGCGCAGTTGAGAGTTGACTTCATCTTCCACGATGCGTCGGGATCCCCCCAGCTCTCGGAGGGAGTTGAAGTAACCCAATAGGGTCATATAGGGATCCGCTGGGTTTTGTTTGTTTTTGTCTCCGCCTGCTTGGTTATATTCCTTTTGGGCGGCGGACATCAGGGCCAGGTAAGTTCTCAGCAAAACCACTTTTAAGCTGCGTCCTTGAGCGGCAATGCCCACATATAAGCGACCGTCGGCATCAAAATCTGTTCTGGCGAAAAAGAATCATGCCTACTCTGGCTGGGGGCGGGAAGATTTCCACATGCTGGCGACCAAAGAGGGCTTGGATTTGGTGGGTGGCTCGGCGGACGGTGGCGGTGGAGGCGATGATTTTGGGGCGGAGGATCTGCCCCGTTTGGATTTGAGAACAGAGGGCATCAATGGCGGTTTCATAGAGTCCCACCATGGTTCCCAGGGGGCCGGAGATCAGGTGCAGTTCATCTTGGATGATCAGGTCGGGAGGTGGCAGAGGCTGGGCTAGAGGGGTGCCGCGAGGGGTGGGATCCCCGGTGCTGGTAAACCCTTCCTGCGGGTCAAAATGGGTGACTTTGCCAAAGAAGGCTGCGGTTTGTCCTACCCATGGCAAGGCTGCAAATTTATCGACGGTGGCAATCATGAAACATGGGATCCGCCGATAGATG
>JAAUUM010000233.1 GCA_012031565.1 Synechococcaceae cyanobacterium SM2_3_2 | reverse complement strand
CGTGACCAGGGAAGTTGAGGTGATATCGAATACTATAGAAGATTGGCAAAAATGTCCCTCAGGCGGGATCCCATTGGAGACTTTTGGCAGGTTCAGCCTTTTATCTCATTGACAACAGACGAGCAAAGGGGCGTCAGAGCTGGAGCTGCTGAATTCAGGCTAGAGAACCCTTTATCATAAGGGCATTACAGGTTCAACCACTCAGCTCTGGCCCCTTCTGGAGAAAACCTGTTGTTAGCTTCTTCTAGGCTTTCCTTTTTCTTAGTCCTTCTTCTGAATTCTCAATGTCTTTTTGTCTCCATCAGCGCACCCTCAGCCAGTCGATTTCTCTGGCCGGGATTGGTTTACATAGCGGCGACAGGGTGAATTGCCACCTACATCCGGCTGAGGTTAATCATGGGCGAGTTTTCGTTCGTACTGACCTAAGCGATTCTCCCTCGATTCGGGCCGATCTGAAGGCGGTTCAACCCGCTGCCCTCTCCACCTATCTCGTCCACGGGTACGCAGGGATCCAAACCACCGAACACCTCTTGGCAGCACTGGCGGGCTTGGGGATCGATAACTGCCAGATTGAGGTGAGTGGGGCTGAGCTGCCGATCTTAGATGGATCCGCGTTGCCCTGGGTGACTGCGCTGCTCCAGGCTGGGATCCAGGCTCAATCGGCCCCTCGTCAGGTGGGGATCCTATCTCATCCAGTCACGGTCGGCAGCGGCCCTAGTTTCGTCTCCGCCTTGCCCTATGAAGGTTTGCGACTCACCTACGGGATCGATTTTCCTGACTCCCCCATTCGCGATCAGTGGCATAGCTGGGAGGTGGAGGCGGGATCCTTTGCCAGCACCATCGCCCCCGCCCGCACTTTTACCCGTGAGCAAGACATTGAACCCGCCCGCCGCAACGGACTGATCAAAGGGGGATCCCTGGAGAATGCCCTGGTCTGTGATCTGGATAGCTGGCGTCAACCGCTGCGGTTTGAGGACGAGCCGGTGCGCCATAAGCTGATAGATTTACTAGGAGATTTAAGCCTATTGGGATATCCCATTCGGGCTCATATCCTGGCCTACAAAGCCGGACACAGCCTGCACCACCAGCTCAGCCAACGGCTACTGGATTCGGGTGCTCTCACCCTAGTAACGGCAGAGAGTCAGCCTCAGCAGTCAAGCAGGCCGGAAAAGTTGCAAACCAACCCCGAGCGGTCAGCAACAGGTATCACCGCCGGGACTTGAAGGCTTAATTCCCGACTTCTGATTGGCCCGTTATCGCCTGTTTTTGTCTTTCATTTTCATGGACTCAACACGGTTCTATGGTTTCACCCACTACGTCTGATGGCGATCTCAGCCCTTTGGCCACGGCTCCGGCCCTCTTTACCGCCGATCAGATCTTGGAGATTTTGCCCCATCGCTATCCCTTTTTTTTGGTGGATCGGGTGGTGCTGTATGAGCCGGGACAGCGGGCGGTTGGTCTCAAAAATGTCACCTTCAACGAGCCTTTCTTTCAGGGGCATTTTCCGGGCCGACCGATCATGCCGGGGGTTTTGATCATCGAGGCGATGGCTCAGGTGGGCGGGATCGTGCTGACCAAACTGCCGGAAGCAGCGGGCAAATTAGCCCTGTTTGCCGGGATCGATGGGGTGCGGTTCCGGCGTCCGGTGGTGCCAGGGGATCAGCTGATTTTGTCCGCAGACCTGATCGCCATTAAAGGCAAGCGGGTGGGCAAGATGCGCTGCCAAGCTCAAGTGGCCGGCGAGCGGGTGACGGAGGCTGAGTTGATGTTTTCGTTGGTGGATTGAGACCTGCTGAACGGTTCGGGATCCCCAGCTCAATGGCCAAATCAATGGCCAAATCAATGGGAACCAACCCATCTCTCCAACCTGGAATGACCACCGGGATCCCCATGTCAAATCCCCCCAAAGACCCTGCTAAAGTGTTGTTTTAGAATGTTTATCCTGCCTCGGGATCCTCAACTCACCACCGCTACCCTTAGGCTGAGACCTTTACGCTCAGACATCATGCTAGGCAACCAACTAGGCCACCCTTTACGAGTGGGTTCGCGATGAGTTCGATACCCCCTTGGGATTCTTCTGGGATCCATGCCACCGCTGTGATCCATCCTCAGGCCGAGCTGCACCCCAGTGTCACGGTTGGCCCCCACAGCGTAATTGGGCCTCATGTCAAGATCGGCGATGGCACCACCGTTGGCCCCAATGTGGTGATCGATGGTTGGACTACGATTGGCGAGCATAACCGCATCTTTCCGGGGGCGGTGATCGGCATGGAACCCCAAGATTTGAAATACAACGGTGCCCCCAGTCGGGTTTCGATCGGCAATCACAACCGCATTCGGGAGTGTGTCACCATTCACCGGGCCACCCGAGAAGGGGAATCAACCGTGATTGGGGATCAAAACCTGTTGATGGCCTATGTCCATGTGGCCCATAACTGCGTCATCGCCGACCAAGTGATCATTTCCAATTCGGTGGGGTTGGCTGGGCATGTACAGATCGAGTCCCGCGCTGTGCTAGGAGGGATGGCCGGGATCCACCAGTTCACGCATATTGGCCAATTGGCGATGGTGGGGGCCATGAGTCGCATCGACCGGGATGTCCCCCCTTATCTGCGGGTGGAAGGCCATCCGGGCCGGATCCGAGGTCTCAATCCGGTGGGACTCAAACGGGCTAATTTCTCACCAGAGGCCATCTTGCTGCTAAAGCGGGCCTATCGCATCCTCTACCGGTCTGGCCTACCCCTCGAAAAAGCTGTGCAAACCTTGCGCCACTGGCCTGAGATGCTCTCAGAAGGGGAGGGATCCCGGCCTCTCAATCATCTCCTCAACTTTTTGGAGGACTCCCTCAATCAGGAACATCGCCGGGGACTGTTGCCGGTCTATCGATCCAGTCGCCAGGAAGAGGGCGAGGATTGAAGTGAGTTGTATCTCTGTTCGACCTAAAGTCAGATTTAAAGTTGAGCTGAGGCGCAAACTAGAGGAGGCTTGGCTATCTGGGTAGCAAAAATGGCCTTGGATCCTGATCGCGGCGATGCTGTACGGGAATGGGGATCCCTTGGGCATTTCCCACCAAGGCGGCTGTAGACTCCAGGGCATCCCGCAGCCGCTTAGCTGCATAGATCGACATATCGCGGGGCACATTGACCCGATCCCGCAGATAGCGCAGCCCACTATCGGATCCGGCGGGGGGCGGGCAGGGCTGCTCCGTCATCAGATGGGTGAGGGCACAGCGCAACGCCTGATCAAACAGCCCATCTTCAGTGGGGTTGACCTTGATCAAGATATCTCGATGCCGCAGGGTGCGAAACAGTGCTTCAGTGCAGGCAGTATCAGGTTCGGGAAAGGCCACATCCGGCAACCCCAGCCACGGCCCCTGATCGACGCGGGCTTGGTTAGCAAGGGCTTCCGGCACCTCGTTGCTCCAGCATCCCCCCATCTGGGGCGGCAGATCATGGCAATGGGTATGAAAGTCACTCTGGGTGCCCCGGTAGGTGGCTCGGCTTTCCATCGCGGCAAACCAGTCCTGCAAACGGGGATTCTCCTGCCGCAGCGAGTAGCCCTTGTAGTAGAACAGGCTGGCATTCATCCGCTCCACATAAGGGGTAAAAATCACATCCACGGTGCTGAACTGATCGAGGAAATAGGATCCCGCCGTTTGGGCCAGAGCCTCCTCCACCTGCTCCACCACCCGGACAAACTGCTGCCGATGGCGTTGATCCAAAACTGCCCCAGGTCGAGGCGTACACAGCCACTGGCACCAAGCTCGAAACAACAGCCGCTCCAACTGCCGCAATGGAATGACCTTGGGATCCCGCATTCCCCGATAGAGCACCCCAAAGGCTTGTTCTAGAGCCATCAAAATATCATCGCTCTCCGTGATGATCCGGCCATCCAGTTCCAGTGCTGGCAGCATACCCGACGGGACTTTGCGCTTGTACCAGTCTTCTTTTTGGCCATAGCAAAACATGGTCACTTTTTCGATCCGATAGGGGATCCGCATCTCCTCCAGCCAGAGCCAAACCTTTTGGCAATAGGGACACCAAGCATGGTGATCTCGGTAAAGGATGACCCGGATATCAGCCTCAGACTGGCCAAAGAGACGCAGACGGGCCTGGGCATTGGTGTCGCCGTTGACGGGATCCGGCACAAAAGTGTTCAGAGCTTCAAGTTCAGTCCAGCTGAGGGGAGCTTGGGTCATGGCTGAAGATGGGGGCGAGGTGTACGGATAAATCGCATCTTGTCTCACTATCCCTGATCCGGCCCATACTGGGAGCACCCTTGCCAATCAACCAATAGCAAACAGCCAGGAAACAAGCCGGGAAACAAGCCAGGAAACAGAGGGTAGGTCGGGGATTAGCCAAGCCGATCTGGTAGGATCTGTTTGCGCTGTACGGTTGCATTCGTGACTAACTGCGACGAAATAGCGCAAAGCCGAACTGCGTGAGGGCAACTGGTGCGGATTGCTGTAGATGCCATGGGTGGCGATTTTGCCCCCGAAGAGATCATCAAAGGGGCTATCAAGGCTCGGGATCAGTTGGGGGTGGAGATCGCCCTGGTGGGTCGTCCTGAAAAGATGCAGCCCTTTTTGCCCGATGTTGAAGGGATGCGGGGCATCACCATCGTGCCAGCAGATGATGACATTGGGATGGACGAAGAACCTCTAGAAGCCCTAAAGCGCAAGCCCAAGGCATCCATCCGGGTGGCGATGGAACATGTGCGGTCTAGACAATCAGCGGCAGTGGTGGCAGCAGGAAATACGGGCGCGGCTATGGTGGCAGCTCGGTTGGGCTTGGGCCGACTCTCGGGTATCGACCGCCCTGCGATTGGGGCGATGTTACCCACCATTCAACAAAAGCCTGTCTTGGTGCTGGATGTGGGGGCCAATGTGGACTGTCGCCCCAAGTTTCTAGAGCAATTTGCCCTGATGGGATCCCTCTATAGTCAGTATGTGCTGGGGGTGGAGCAGCCACGGATAGGGTTGCTCAATATCGGCGAGGAACCCAACAAGGGCAATGAATTGGCGGTCACCACCCATGAGCGGCTGGCCAATCATCCCCATATCAATTTTGTCGGCAATGCCGAAGGGCGGGATGTATTCAAGGGATCCTTTGATGTGATTGTCTGTGATGGCTTTGTGGGCAATGTGTTGCTCAAATTTGCCGAAAGTGCGGGATCCCTGTTGACCCAGGTGATGCGCGAGGAGTTGCCCAAGGGCTGGCGGGGCAAATTGGGGACGCTATTGCTCAAGCCCCATCTCAAGCAAGTCAAGCGGCGGCTCGATTACGAAGAATATGGCGGTGGCCTGTTGCTGGGGGTGGCGGGGGTCTGTGTCATCACCCATGGCAGCTCTAAGCAAGGAATGGTCTATCATGCCATTCGTCTGGCCAAAGAAGCGGTGGAAAATCGGGTCTTAGATCGGATCACTGCCGAACTCAAAAGTGGTGATGTCAGAGCTGCTTGGTCAGAGGGCGAGGCCGGTCGCCTAGCACTGGAGGCACTGG
>JAAUUM010000028.1 GCA_012031565.1 Synechococcaceae cyanobacterium SM2_3_2 | reverse complement strand
CTCCCATACCAACTCCTGCTCCTGATGAAGAGGATGGCTTTTTGCCAGATGGGCCAGGCTCAGTACAAAGGCCCAATCCTCCTAGTCAAGTGGTAGACACCAATCTCACTCTTACGGTTGAAAACATCTATGTGAGTAACGATGGCGAAACTTTAGTCATCGAAGGGCCTGCTAATCTGAGAGGGGTTGCCCAGCCGCTGATCAATACTGTGACCGGTGAAGTCCTTGATCCAGAGCCTATTGTTAGCTTTGAAGCGGGTCGTTTTTTCTGCAAGCTTTAATGTCCGTCGTCGTGGTCTTGCCGGCGATGGTACTGGGGATGATGCTCTAGCACTGCTAGCAAGACTTAATTTCGTAGCTAATCAAGCCGAAGTTGTCTACAGACCTGGTCAAGTTGGAACAACTTCTTTCCTTTTTGCCCCAGACCCACAAAGGCCAAATCTTTTGCCTAACCAGTTAGTCAGGATACGAAGAAGACTAAATGGAAGAGTTGAAGCTGAATTTGACCCCGCGAATATCAGCACTGTACTAAACTTTGTGCAAGTAATCCCTCCCCCTGGGCCATTCCCTACCCCTATCCCTCAGCTTCCGGTAGATGGAGAGGATGGTGAGGTAGACCCTATTTTCGAACTTAGTCCTCCAACTGCTTTTGATTACTTTTTCTCTTTACGAACAGAAAGACCTGAAGAGGGTGAATCTCTGGTTCAACTAGTTGGCTTTGTTCCACTGACTGGCAACTTTATTTTTCGCAATTTGGCAGGTGCACAGCTTGGTGGGCCTTTTAATAGACTTGATATTGGAGGTGGGGTGCAGAGAGGTAATTTAAATCTTGTCTTCAGTCAATCAACAAAGGATGATGCTATCTCTGGTGATTGGTTCCTAGAACAAGAATTTGAAACTTTTGATGTCGATATTGTTCCAGATTCAGCTGGATCAATTCTCATCATTCGTGGATCCTTCTCTGGCAGTTCAATCAGACTCTAATCTCTAGTTCATTTCAAGAATAAGGATTCCAAGGCGCAAGCTCTGGGATCCTTTCTTTTATGGATCTACAGGATCCCTAATTCTTGTGCCCGAAATAATGCGCTGACTCGATCATTGGTGTCGAGTTTGCGGTAGGCACTGCTGGCATATTCCTTAACGGTTTCGATGCTGAGCCCCAAGCTGCGGGCAATTTGTTTGTTGGCCAAACCCTGCATCATCAACTTCAAAACACTTAATTCGCGCGGGGTGAGATGGGGGATCTCCTGCACAACTGGTAGCCAATCCCGCTGGGGATCCTGAATGATCTGCCGGATGGTCTGGGCCAAAAGGGATGCCTCTGTATCCTTGGAAAGATACCCCTTAGCTCCCGCTAGCCGTGCCGCCTGCACCAAGGCTGGCTCCTGGAATGTGGTCAGCAACAAAACCACCAAGTCTTCAAATGTATCGATCAGCTCTCTACAGGTTTGGATCCCATCCCCTTCCGGCATTTTGACATCGAGAATGGCCACATCTGGGCGTGTTGCCGCACAGCCCGACAACGTTTGGGATCCCGATTCGGCCTCTCCCACCACCTCAAACCCCTGCCCCTGAAGAGCATACTTCAGCCCCAGCCGAAACAGAGGATGATCGTCAGCGATAAATACCCTGAGGGAGGGATCCATGATCAAAGCAGATGCAACAAATCTAGAATGCCCTATTTATAAATGGGGGAGAACAGTGGGGATCAAGGTTGCTTTTTTGTCCTTTCTGGCCTAGTCTTGCACCTAGCTGCCTTAGAGAGAATGTCATAATTCAAAAGGCTACAAGCGAACACTCTGCGCTTTTGCCCTTCTGTTCTCCCTTTTGCCTTCATGCCAGAAACCTACACCATCAATCGGGACTACCCCCAGCCCTACCAAATCCAGCAGATCGTGCAAAAATTGCGGCAGGGGGCGGTGATGCTCTATCCCACCGATACGGTGATGGCCATCGGCTGTGATGTCACCCACAAACAAGCCGTTGAACGGGTGCGGCAGCTCAAACGCCTTTCCAATGACAAGCCTCTCACCTTTTTGTGCCCCTCCTTATCCCTGATTGCCACCTATGCCAAGGTGTCGGATCCCGCCTATCGGCTGATGCGAAAGCTGATCCCTGGCCCCTATACCTTTGTGCTGCCCGCCACTAAGCTGGTGCCCAAATTGGTCATGGATCCCAAGCGCAAGACCACCGGCATTCGAGTGCCCGATCATTCCCTCTGCCAAGCCCTGCTACAAGAATTGGATAACCCGATTGTCTCCACCTCTGCCAAATTGGGATCCAGCCACCCAGTTCCCTCCCTGGTATTGGATCCCCAAGATTTAGAACAGTTGGGCAAGCAGGTGGATTTGATCGTGGATGATGAATCCCCCTATCACAATGAGTTTTCGACAGTGTTGGATCTGACTGGGGCAAGCCCCCAACTGGTGCGGCAGGGGATGGGGTACGAGCAGGTTATGGAGTTTCTGGACATAGCACCCTAATGCTCCGCAACATTGGCACAACAGCTAATGGTCTGTCTGATCTCGCCAGGGTTATAACTGAGACAGAGTGTTGAGCTAGTTCAGAGCAGTTCAATCTCCCAAATCCAAACCCATGCCTCGGATAGAGGAACTCGCATGACCCGATTGCAGCCCCCAACTCAGATCCAGTCTCTGATGGCGGGATCCCCTGCCAGTCTAAGAGCTGACAAGCTGGGGTTGATGTTGCTCATCATCTTGGGGGGCAACCTTATCTACCTCAAAACCGCATGGGGAATGCCTCCTATTATTGATTCCTTGACTTCAGTGCTGCTCCTTCAGATGGCTCTTGCCTCTGTCTACTTTGCAAGGCAACCCATCTTGACCAAGCTTTTTCCAGTCACAGACCGCCCCCTTCAGGAGATCGATCATGAGAAATAAACTTGTTGCCGCCTTGTTAGCTTTCTTTCTGGGTGGATTTGGTATTCACAAGTTTTACCTGGGGGAAGGGGGAGCCGGGATCCTCTATCTCCTGTTTTTCTGGACATTTATTCCTGGCATCCTGGGGGTGATCGACTGTATTTTGCTGCTCTTGATGCCGGATCCTGCCTTCGAGCTGAAATACAACGGTGTTGGTGGCGGCCATACCTTTGAGTCCACCAAAGATAAAGCAGCGGCTCTGACTGAACTGAAAGGTCTCTATGACCAAGGCATCATCACGGCTGGCGAATATGAAGATAAGCGCACCAAGATCCTCAAGTCGATCTGATGGGTCTTTTTCTGTCTGCCTATCCTGTTTGGCTATAACCCCATGTCTCTGACTCCCTACCGTCCTCCTGCCCCTGACGGGCTGGTTTCTGCTCCTACCCCCCGCTGGGTCTGGGTCGCCTGTATTCCGGTGGTGGGTGCTGCTGCGATTGCTTTTGCAGGCTATCGGGCCAACCTGAAGTCATGGGTGATTGGGGGATCCCTGGCTTTTGGGGTCAGTTTTTTGGCATCTGGGGTCAGCTCTTTGGGGCCGTTGGTCTCCTTGCTGTGGTTTGGTCAAATTGGGTTTGCCTGGTTCAATCGGCAGGAGTTTCTGTTGCGGACTAGCCCCAAAGGTAGCCTCAAACCCCGTGATGCTCAAACCGCCGCCCGCTTAGCCAAAATCTATGGGCGAGCTGATATCAACAATATCTCCAAAGATGAGATGGTCGGTTTCTTAGGGATCCCGATTGTCTATGCCAATGTGATCGAAGAGTTTCATAAAGAAGGGTTTGCCTTTGCCGATCTAGAAGAGCTGAAAGATGTGGCCGGGATCCCTGGTGAATATATCGACCATTTGGCTCCCCTTTTGAGTTATGGCGTTCGGTATCAGCAAACCCTCAACACCTCTTGGCATCGCCTCAATACCCTCTCAAGTCAAGAATTGGTGGTCTGTGGCCTGGAGCCTGAGGTAGCCCAAAAGATCTGCCAAGAGCGTGCTCTCAAGGGCACTTTCAACTCAGTGCTCGATGTCAAAGCGCGGACAGGGATCCCGATTAATGCTCTCCGCAACATCATCTAGGCAGTGTGGAGCTGACACACCTTGGCTGAAGTAGCTTGTTGATCGTGATCAATTTATGGGTCTTATGGGTTCAGGGTTCTTGCTGTTAAGAGCAGCCGACCATCTCTCAGACTGCTAAAGGTTGCGCCAGGGATCCCAATCTTTGCCCTGAGCAGAATCCTCGTCAGGCCCATCGGCGGCTATGCTGGGCAACATCAGGCCAGATCATGAGAAGGTAGCCGTTATGGTGTGGGGTCAAGTTTTGAAGCCATCCGTTTGGATCCTCAGCAGTTTGGCCTTGTGCCTTTGCTGGAGTTGTGCGGCAGATGTGGGCAACGCCCTCACAGAATCCCAAACCCAGGACAGCCCCGCCGAGACCCTTGAGACTGAGGTCAGAGGTCAACAGTTGCCACTGGTTGCCCAAGCCACCATCGGCGACTACAAGTTTTTGCTGGAGGCTGCTGTCACTCCTCAGCAACAAGCGATGGGGCTAATGTTTCGCGAGGAGGTGGCTCCTGACCGGGGCATGATCTTCCCCTACGATCCCCCAGTGCCCAGAGTGTCCTACTGGATGTTTAATGTGCCGATTTCATTGGATATCATCTTCATTGCTGGAGATGAGGTCGTGCATATTGCTGATAATGTGCCCCCCTGCACCAGCCCCCCCAGCGCCTGTCCCACCTACGGCCCAGGCCCAGGCACTCCCCCCATCAACGTGGTTTTGGAATTAGCCGGTGGTCGGTCAGAAGAGATCGGCTTAACAGTTGGTGGCAAGGTGGTGATTGAACCCTTAGACAGTCCTCTACCGCACGATTTTCGGGAGTAGGGCTGGGCTGATAATTTGGGCTGATAATTCTGGTTCTGGGAGCTTGAAGTCTGCCAATCAAACGGGAATCCATAATAGATGTGATAGTCAGGGATCCAGGGATCCTTGGTGATTGAAGCCAGGATTAGGATCCCGTTGTTTCTGCAACCTGCTTGGCATCTACTTCAACCTCACCATCTTGAGCTTCAGCCCGTTTAGATGGGGGAAGTTGCTTGAGCTTGCTTTCCATCTCCGTCACCGTTTTCTTCATATCTTCGATAAAGGCTTCTTTCTCCCGCAGCTCACGGGTCTGATTTCGGGATTCCACCACAAACTGCATTTTCATCCACAGCCCATAGATCCAGAAGAATGCCGCTCCTGTGCCTGCTGCCACCAGCAATTCGATGGCTAAAGGCAATTCAAAGCTCAGATTGGGGGCCAGCGTTACCGCCACCGGATTAGCATTCTGCATGGCAAACAGAGAGATGCCCAGCAAAACCACAAAGAGAATGAGAAAGTCAACCTGTTTCATCACCACTGCTCCATCAGACAGAACCTAAGACATGCTGATTCTCACACACGGGCGAAGAGGGGCCAAATCTTAGGCAATTAACTTTTCTCTAACAGGGGATCCCATAGTTTCTGGGGCCGGGATCCCGGAGGTCTGCTGCCGCAGCATGGAGGGCACAGCTTTGATGGCCCGTTGGACAAACTGACGCAGGAGGGCGGGCTGGCGGTGGCGGCGCAGCTGGATTTGGATCCGTTCGGTCAGGGCCATTTCTGAAACCGAGAAGTCTTGCCCCTGCTCCTGGGCCCGCAGCAGATCCACATAGCCCAATCCGGCAATCCGGGTCAGATAGGCCGCGCTGATCGCCTGGAGCGGGATCCCCACCAGAGCAAGCGGGCCTGCCTTGAGCAGGGATCCCAGGGCTTGACTGGCCAGCTCTACCCCCCCTAGCTTGAGCAACACCTGTCCCAAAGATTGAGCAATTTCTTTGGCTTGGCCCAGCTGGATGGGACGCTCGTAGAGGGTGTGGAGTTGGTGGATCAGGCGGGCATTGATGGCGATAGCGGCCAAGAGATCGAGGGCAGGCAACGGGGTAGCAGCGACGGCAGCGGCGGTGGCCCATTGCATTTGCTCCACCGATTGACGGGCCAGATCAAAACGCTCCTGCGTCAAAACCGCCTGGGCACTGATGGCTAATGTCTCCGATTGTTTGAGGGCGTTGGCCAACCGCAAATGGTGCCCCTGAGTCTGCAAAATAGTTGAGATCTGATCCACTAGGGTTTGAATCTCGGGGGCTTGTTCTTCGTAGTCAATATCAACGCTGCCGTCGGGGTGAATATGCTTGACTTTGAGGGGCTGGGGCTGGGCTGAGATGGCCACCACCTGATGGGCTGGAATTACTCCACGGGTACGATGGCGCAGATGGGTCAAGATGATCTCCACATCCTCGGGCATCATCTGATCTGTTTTATTCAGGGCCAGGATCCCTTGTTTGCCGGAGCGGGCCAGCTGGAGCAATTCAGCATATTCGGAGGCCAGCAGATCCCCCGCCACCACAAACACCAGCAGATCGGCAGTGGCAGCTAGTTCACGGGCTTCAGCTTCTCCGACCTGACCGATGGTTTGCAGTCCAGGAGTATCTGTCAGCAAGACCTCGCTTTTGACCCCAGCGATGGTGTAGGTATAGGCGGATCCCGTCGGGGTGGTGCCCAAGATCGGAGCTGTCTCTCCCACCCAGCGCCCTAAAAGAGCATTGACCAACGATGTTTTGCCCGCTGAGGCAGTGCCAAACACCACCAAATGTAGGGTCTCATCCTCCAGTTCCGCTTGAATTTGGCTGGAGCGGTTTTGCAGATCTTGGCGGGCAATATCGTCCTGTAACCGAGCGATTAGCTGATCAGTAGTCTGGATTTGGCGTTTGACCTGCTGAGGGGTGGCGCGGCGGCGAGGGCGACGGGATCCCTTCTCAGAACTTGTCTGGAAGCTAGGCTCAACGCGGTGAATCCAGCGCCATCCCGCCAGGATCACTCCCCCAGTGGCAGCCACCATGCCCAGCACCAGTCCATTGGCTAGCCAGCCAGAATAGGGAGCGATGGCAGCATGGATCCCGGTCAGCCCTTGCAGATACTGACCACAGACGATCAGGCTACCAACAACGATCACGATCAGACGAAGTGGTACAGGCACGATGGGCATGAATCTAGGCTGGGGAGGGGTGTTTCTTTATTGTCCTCATTGTCCTCGATTGCCGCCCCAAGAACAGATATGGGACAAGAACAGGTAAGAGACCTGTGCACACTCGCGGGAGGTCTGCGATTTACACAGCACTATTTTGAATCGTCAGGTTCTTACGATATACTAGTCAGGCTGTGGGCTTCGTCAGCCTATTCGGCATGACAATATCCATTTCAATTGTCCAACTGTTTGTTCTACCCCTCGTGACCCAGGAGATCCGTCTGATATGTTGAAGCTGCGGTTGAAGCGATACGGCAAAAAACGCGAGCCGAGTTACCGCATCATCGCTATCGAAAGCCGTTCCCGCCGTCAAGCTCGTCCCTTGGAGGAGTTGGGCTTCTACAATCCTCGCACCAAGGAAACGGTTTTGGAGACCGCCGGACTTCTGAAATGGTTGCGTCAAGGGGCTCAGCCCACCGAAACTTTGGAATCAATCTTGCAAAAAGCCGGGATCCTGGAGATGCTCAAGGCGGGCAAAGCAGGCACTGAAGATGGGCTAGAAACCCTCAGGATCCCTGCGATTGCCAAAGTTTTGCCAGTGATTGAAGAAATCGAAGCCGAACCTGCTGTGGTCGAGGCAGAAGCCGAAACAGCTGAAATAACTGAAATAGCTGAAACGGTAGAGGCAGTCATCACTGAACCGGAGGTTGCCCCCCAAGAGCCTGCTGATGAAGAACCTGCTGATGAAACTATAGAGTCTGTCGCAGAGGCCACACCTGAAGTAGCGGAAGAACCCGCAACAGAAGAACCTCAAACTGAAGCATCAACAACAGAAGAAACCGTTGCTGAAGCCAGTGCCACCGCTGATGCGACGGTGTGATGCTAAGACTCTGCTGCTCCCAAGAGGCTGATCTGAACAGGATCTGATGATGAAGCCCGACTATCGCACCCTTGTCCGTCACCTTGTCGAGCCATTGATCGGGGATCCCCAGTCTTTGCGGGTGGATATTGAATCCACGGCTGGCGGCAAGCGGGTACGGGTGCGATTGTCATTTGACGCTCAAGATCGGGGGCGTGTGTTTGGGCGGGGCGGTCGTACCCTTCAGGCCATTCGTCAAGTGATGACTACGGCGGCACTGCTAGCCGAGCAGACCCTTCGGCTGGAGATTTACGACCCCCGCTGAGGTTCGGGCTATCCTGTAACTGCTCCTACTTTTTTCTCAGGTATACTTTCTCAGGTAAAGTTATCAGGGGATCTTCAGTTGCCCAACGACTGCCCAGCGACTGAGATGTGGGATACAGGGCTGGACGGTTTGTTCTGTTGGCACTCCTTGGCAAATTTTTTATGTCATCGCACTCTTCTTCCTCCAAGGTTACGACTCGAATCGTTCTTCCAGAAGAGAGTCAGCCACCCGCTGAACGTGGCCAAGACTGCCTTGTGGTGATCTATTCCTCCAATCAAGCTTTGATTGGGCGGCAATATATTTTGGGGGAAGACCTGCTATCGGTGGGCCGAGGCAGTCGCAATAGCATCGTTTTGGAAGATGACAGTGTTTCCCGCCATCACTGTCGCATTGAACGCCACGGATCCCTCTATCATCTCTCCGATCTGGGATCCACCAACGGCACCTATGTCAATGATCGACTCAGCCGTGAGGTACAGCTTCAGGGGGGCGATCAGGTCAGAATTGGCGAGACGATTTTTAAGTTTCTCAGCGGCACTGATATTGAGGTGCAGTACCACGAGATTCTCTACCGCATGATCATTGTGGATGGCTTGACAGGCATCCATAACAAAAGCTATTTCCTGGAGACGTTGGAACGGGAGATCCAGCGGGCTGACCGCTATCAGCATCCCCTGACATTGGTCATGTTGGATGTTGATTTCTTCAAGCGCACCAACGATACCTATGGTCATTTGGCCGGGGATTATGTGTTGCGGGAACTGGCCCAACTGCTCAAGGATCGGATCCGACCCAGCGATCTGGTGGCGCGCTATGGAGGGGAAGAATTTGCTTTGATCTTGCCCGCAACCGCTCTGCCAGGGGCAGTAATGTTCTGTAATAAATTGCGGGAGATGGTGGCCGTCCATCCCTTTACCTTTCAGTCCAAAACCATTGCCCTTACCCTCTCAATGGGAGTAGCTCAATGGCTGCCTGCGTGGGATCTGAATCAATTGATCCAACAGGCGGATGAGAAACTTTATCAGGCCAAGGAACAAGGACGAAATCGGGTCTGTGCTTAAGAGGTTCGGCTGGATAAATCCTACTTAGCCCCAAACATTTTATTCATATGTTTTGACTAGATATCTTACCCGGCAATTTTATACCACCATAGGATCCATCGTTGTCTGAGCCCAAACCAGACCGCTGGATTCAGTTGGATGGCAAAGGCGATGTAGACCCCCAGTAGCCCCAGCAGACAAAGGGATCCCAATTGGTTGTAGGTGTCGATGATGCGGTCGGGACTCCAGCCATAATCCAGATTGAGCCGATTCATATCGCCGCCTGTATCCCCTTGGCCCCCAAATAGGGATCCCCAGGGGATCTGAGCTTGCCCCCGCGAGATGTTGTGCCACATCCAATAGCTTTTCCAGAAGGAGCTGGCGGCGATGCCCAAGATCACAAATCGCCAAGCATCCCACCGCCATCGATCGGGCAAATGCAGATAAAAGGCCATCATCAACAGGGCGCTGAGAATAAATTCTCCGGCCACCCCCCCAAAGGCCACCCAAAAGTCAAATCGCCAGTAGTCCCACATCCACGTCATCCAAAATTGCAGGGCTACTAAGGCCAAGAGTGCCCCCATCAGCCCTCGCAACCGCTCCTGCCAAGCCTTAAAAAACACCACCCCGATTAAGAAGAGGATCCCGACATAGACAAACAGCTCCCGGTCAAGAGAAGTAAAGGTGATGCCAAAGGGCAATGGGATCGCCCGCCGCCCACACAACCACGCCGGGATAGCATGGCCAAATTCGTGGATCCAGATGTGGATTGGCAAGTGAAACAGTTGCAGCAGACCGATGCTATTGACCAACAGAGCCACCACTATCGAGATCGGAAACGCCCCCAGATTTACCAACGGATGATCAAAGCTAAAACGGTTCCAAGCGGTTGAGGTTCCGGCTTTGAGGTCAAACTCTCGCTGCCACTGGATCCGATTGCCATTTACCCCAAATAACTTTACCCGCAACGGGCCAGGGATCTGAAGCCGTTGTATTGTCAGATAAACCTGCGCCTGCCCCAAATCTCCGTTTGAGATCTGAGTGCCATTGAGGCGAATCCGCAGCAGATCCCCCTGAAGATCCACCTGAGCCGGGATCCCTTGTTGGGCTAGAGATTGAGAGAGGGTCTGGGTCACAGCACGGGGATGCCCTAACTGAGCCTGATGGGCCATGCGAGCTTGGCGGAGCAGTTCATCTGGGTCAGTCATGGTGAGTTCATGGTGAGTTAAGGATGATCGGGGATCCTATCTGCCGTTCTACTCCATGCCCTCTACGGGGGCAAACCCCTGTTGCTAGAGATGGTCTATCCTTCATTCTTCCCCGCTGTTGGGCACCCCACTCAGGATCTTGAAGACTGACTGTCGGTACCGTCTTTGAGGATAGACAGCTTTTCTCTCTCTTCCTCACTGCCAGAGAACAGGATCCTGGCCCAAGGTTTGGAGTTGTTTTATTAAGCGTTGGTTTTTGGCCTGTTCTGCCAAGGCCACCTCCGTGGGGGTTGGGATCAGTAGGCCATCAGAGCCAAAATACCGCAGCTTTTGCTCGTGGATCCCGAGAAACAACTGTAGGGACTCACTCCATCGCCAGCCCTGGTCTGTAACGGCAATGGGTTGATAACGGTGTCCCAGCAACCGAAAGCCCTCGAACTCCAGTGTCTCAGGGTCAAACCAAAAGTATTCAGGGGTTCTGAACCGGTCTTGATAAAGATCTTTTTCAGACCTCGATCTGTTGCAGCGGTGGAGTTGGACAGCAGCTCAACAATCACATCAGGGTACTGCCCATTTTCTTCCCATACCACCCAAGACTTGCGGGGACGTCGTTGGGTATTGCCCACCACAAATAGGTCTGGGCCACGAAAGTCGCGCTGCTTGAGTTGCTGGCGGCTAAAGTAGATGGTCAAGTTGTGGCCGATAAAAAAGTCCTGCCGATCTCGCCACAGCCATTCCAGTACTGTTACCAACAGCAATAGCTGATCGGCATGTAGAGAACTCTCCATCTCCGGCTCATCGCTATACAGTTGGCTGGCATCTGGCATCCGGTCAGCAAACTCTGGGGCAGTCAAGACCATGATGGGATCCCTCCCTCATGAACAGCACCACTCTAGCGTTTTGATTCCGTCAAGTTGAGACCTCAATCCATGCCCTCCACGGGGGCAAACCCCTGCCGCTGCACATTTTCGGTGATGTTACGGGGTTCGACAAATTGCAGCAGATAGTCGGGGCCGCCTGCCTTGGATCCCACTCCAGAAAGCTTGAAGCCCCCAAAGGGTTGACGATCCACCAAGGCTCCGGTGATATCGCGGTTGATGTAGAGATTGCCGACGGCGAAGTCATGACGGGCTTGTTCGATATGGGAGGGGGTGCGGGAGTAGAGTCCTCCGGTCAAGCCATAGTCGGTATTGTTGGCGATCTCCAGGGCATCCCCAAAGCTAGCTGCTTTGATCACCGCCAAGACAGGGCCAAACCATTCCTGCTGAGCCAGCTCACTGTCGGGATCCACATCCCCAAAGATCACCGGCCCCACAAAGGATCCCTCAGTCGGGGCATCCATCTGCAAGACCAGCCGGGATCCCTGAGCCTGGGCTGTTGCAATGGCGGCTTGGATGCGGGCTTGAGCTTCTTGATCAATGACCGGGCCCACCTGGGTGCTGGGATCCTTAGCTGCCCCAATATGAAGGGAGCGGGTCGCCTCCACCAATCGGTCTAAAAACTTGTCATAGACCGTCTCTAGCACGATCACCCGTGAGCAGGCGGAGCACTTTTGGCCGCTGTAGCTGAAGGCGGAGGTGATCACTCCTTTCACCGCTTGATCGAGATCGGCACTGCTGTCGATGATAATGGCGTTTTTGCCCCCCATCTCGGCGATCACCCGCTTCAGATGCCGTTGTCCCGGTTGCCATTTTGCCGCTTCTGCATAGATGGAGCAGCCCACCTGCCGGGATCCCGTGAAGGCGATCATGTGGATCTGGGGATGCAGCACCAGTTGCGGGCCAATCTCCTCCCCCACTCCGGGCAAGCACTGAAACACCCCCGCTGGGATCCCGGCTTTGACCAGCACCTCCGCCAGCTTGCAGGCCACCACAGAAGATTGTTCGGCGGGCTTGAGCAGCACACAATTGCCCGTCACCAAAGCCGCTGCCGTCATGCCCAGCGGAATCGATAGAGGGAAATTCCAGGGGGCGATCACCACCGCCAAGCCCCGAGGCTGATAGTGATAGCGATTGGTCTCACCGGGCACATCCCGCCCCCGCTCGGATCCCAGTCTTTCCATTTCGGCGGCGTAGTAGCGGCAAAAATCAACCGCCTCCGAGATCTCGCCATCCGCTTGCCGGACAGGCTTGCCCACCTCGTAGACCATCCAGGCTGCTAACTCCGCCCGCTGCTCCTCCAACAGGTCTGCCGCCCGCCGCAGGATCCCGGCTCTTTCAGCAATCGGAGTGGTCTTCCACTGGGGGTAAACTTGTCGAGCTGCTTGAATGGCCTCTTCCGCCAGTGCGGGTGTGACCAGACCGACTTTGCCCACCAGCTCAACGGTGTGGCTGGGATTGGTGGACAGCAGGGCATTTGGGGTATCCACCCACTGGCCGTTGATCAGAGGCTTGTAGGAATGGCCCAACTGTGACCGCACCGTTTGCAGCGCCTTGATGAAGGGATCCCGTTGCTGGGCATCGCCATAGTCGGTGTCGGGGGCGAGGGCAAGGGAGGCTGGGAGATGGGCTTGGTAGGGCTGATCGGTGTTCAAAAGGACAGGATCCGGGCGGTTGAGCAGATCGGCATCCGGGATCCCCGTGACACTTTGCCGCAAAAAGGAGCTGTTGGCGGTGTTCTCTAGCAATCGCCGGATCAGGTAGGCCATGCCGGGGATCAGCTCGCCATAGGGGCAATAGACCCGCACCCGCCGTCCCGTTTTGACCAGGGCCTTGGCCAATTTGTCCGCCATGCCATAGAGCACCTGCATCTCGAAGTGCCGCTGTGGGATCCCCAGCGTTTCGGCAATGGCCAGGGCGCGGGCTTGGGAGCGGACATTGTGGCTGCCGATGGCGGCATAGAGATGCTGATGGTTTTCCAGCAATAGCTGGGTCATGCGCTCAAAGTTGGCATCGGTGGCAGCTTTATGGTTAAACACAGGCTGAGACCAATGTTTCTGGACGGCCTTAATGGTCTCCTGATCCCAATAGGCTCCCTTAACCAAGCGAATGGTCAGCGGGGATCCCCGGTCTTGGGCCCAGCGGATCAAGTCCTGCAAATCGGCATAGCTATCCCGCAGATAGGCTTGCAGGGTGATGCCGATGTCGGTGCGATCCCGGAATTCATCCTCCAGCAGGACAGCTTTGAGAATGCTCAAGGTCAGGGTTTTGTAGGCGTATTGCTCCATATCAAAATGCACCGCCACCCGCAGATCCGCCGCCCGCCGTAGCAAGGTGCGGATGCGCCGACTGACCTGAGCCTGAGTGCCCGCAGGATCCAGGGGGTCAAATTGGGAATAGAAGGCGGTCAGCTTGACGGAGACCTGTACCCGAGGCAAGGGATCCCCATTGGCTTCATCAATGGTCGCTACTTTTGGCCACGACTGCGCCGCTTGGGCCAATTGGCTCATCATGTCCAGATAGTGATCCAGATAGCCCTGTGCCTCGGCTTCCGTGATCACCGCCTCCCCCAACAGATCGAGGGTGAAAGCCATCTGCTGCTTTCGCAAGCCCTCTAGGGTTTTGGTCACTTGCTTGAGACTATCGCCCGCGATGTAGCGATGGGCCAGTGCTTCTACCGCCCCCGATAACGTCCCTGCCGCCAGCTGTGCAGGTAGGGCATCCGGCTGGGTGAAATTGAGCAAATTTTTGAGCAGCCCCGGCAGTTCCACCTCGTTGGATCCCAGATACTCCTGCAAATGACGGGCGATATCTGCTTTGGAGGAAAGGGTGGGCAGCGCGTCAATGAGGCGAAACAGTTGCACCCGCAGGGCCGGATTTTCCATCGACCAACCCAGCAGCCGATCATCCCAGCGCATCTGATCCCGCATCTGGGCCAAAAAAGTGCGGTCTGTGGTGGTAGCAGCCAACAGATCTCGGGCAATGGCCTGGGTTCTGGCCTCGTAGGGATCCGAGCTGGACTGAACAAGTTTGGCCGAGGTGGATGGGGCAACCATACTGGAAAAAGCTAGTGCAAATTTTGATCCTAGCTGTTTAAGACTTGGAGTTTGCGGTTCTTAATACCGACTTTTGCTAGCGGGATCCCTGGTTGCCTGTTCCTGGGCTTGAGAAATACCGATCATCCGGGCACCCTAACCGATGGGATCCCTGAAAAGAATCCCTTAAAATCCTGTCAACTCCACTCGCGGGATCCCGATGCGCTACCGTTTTGTCACGCTTGATGTCTTTACCCAACGACGATTTGGCGGCAATCCGCTGGCGGTTTTTCCTGAGGCAACCGGGCTTTCCACCCAGCAGATGAGCCAGATTGCCCGCGAGTTCAATCTTTCGGAAACCGCCTTTGTGCTGCCACCAGAGGATCCCCGCCACAGCCACCGCGTTCGTATCTTTACCCCCAGCGCCGAACTGCTCTTTGCTGGACATCCCACCGTGGGCACAGCCTTTGCCCTGGCTCAGCTGGGCTTGATTCTCCCACAGGGCAATCCCACAACCCTTGTGCTAGAGGAAGGGATCGGCTCAGTGCCCGTGACGCTGCATTGGGGATCCCGTGGGGTGGAGACCGCCTATCTCAGCGCCGCTCAACTGCCCGAACTGGGGCCTCAGCCGCCCCCTCCGGCGATTGTGGCCGATATGTTAGGGATCCCAGAGGAGGCCATTGAGACGGGATCCTGGCGTCCGCAATCGTTTTCCTGTGGCTTGCCGTTCTTATGTATAGCGGTGAAGGAGCAGCAGATCTTGCAACAGTTGCGGCTGGATGTGAGTCTGTGGCAACGGCAATTGGCCAGCTTTTGGGCACCGCAGGTCTATGTCCTCTGGCGGGATCCGGCTGTGGTTGAGCCTGATAGATTCCGCATTGCCGCCCGCATGTTTGCCCCCGGACTGGGCATCGTCGAGGATCCCGCTACAGGTGCGGCGGCGGCAGCATTGGCGGGCTTCCTGACTTCTGCTACAGGCCAGATCTCCTATACCTGCCAGATCGAACAGGGCTATGAGATGGGCCGACCCAGCCAACTGGAGTTGGTGACAGAGGGATCCCAGGGAAACCTGTCAGTCATCAGAGTGGGGGGATCCGCCGTCATGGTTAGCGAGGGCTGGATGCAGGTAACGGATCCCGAGGAGATAGGGCCAGAAAATCTTTGACGCGGGATTCAATCTGCTGAGTTAGATCCCGATCCTCACAGTTGAGCCAGTGCAGATCGGGGGTTTTGCGGAACCAGGTCATCTGCCGCTTGGCAAACTGGCGCGTCCGGCGGGCGATCAGTGGAGCTAATTCCTTCTGGGATAATCGGCCATCCAGATAGAGGCCAATTTCTTCGTAGCCCAGCGTTTGCAGCAACGGTAGGTGGGCACCGTAGCGATGCCGTAACCGCTCCACCTCCGGGAGCCAGCCTGCCTCCAGCATCTGGTCTGTCCGCTGGGCAATTCGTCTTTCCAGTCGATCCATCTCGCAGGTCAACCCCAGGGTCAATACCCGAAAGGCGGGATCCCGGCGCTGTTGTTGGGCGGAGGTGGGCTGACCCGTGACGTAGTAGACCTCTAACGCCCGCAGGATCCGGACTTGATCGTGCGGATGGATTCTTGCCGCCGCCACAGGATCCACCTGTTGTAAAAAGGAATGCTGTACGGAGAGTGGCCAAACTTCTAGCTGTTGGCGCAAGAGCAGTTGAGGGGGAACAGTCGGGATCCCCAGCCCTCCGGTGGCCGCCTGAAGATACAGCCCGGTGCCCCCCACCAAGATGGGGATCCGCCCCTGTTGGTGAGCCTGCTGAATTAGCCCTTGAGCTAGAGCTTGATACTGGGCTACAGTCCACCGTTCCGTCGGGTCAGCGATATCGATCAGGTGATGGGGCCAGCGGGCTTGCTGCTCTGGGGTGGGTTTGGCGGTGCCGATATCCAGCTCTCGATAGATTTGGCGGGAGTCGGCACTAATTAACAGGGATCCCATCTGCTCAGCCAAATGCAGGGCCTGGGCTGATTTTCCGGTGGCGGTGGGGCCGCAGATCACGATAACAGAGGGCAATTCAACAGGCACAGCTTTCCTCACAACACCACGCCCCGGCCAGGGGTTACGCTGGGGGAGCGATGTCTACAATATCTTGAATCAATCAAGTTAAGTGGCCAAGTTAAACAGCCAAGTTCGGTGGTCTATCCCTCTCGACAAGGCCCTGGATGATGTCGATAGAATGAAACTCACCAGCGGATTGATCTAGACGCTGAGGGTTGCCCTCTTTTCAAGTCCTTTGTTCACAGCTGTTCATACTGTTCATACTGTTCAATAGTGCAGGTCTTGTCTCCAGTGCTAGCGTCTCCCGTCAGTCCGACTTCGTATGCTTCCGTCCCGCTGGATGTGCGTCGCCCTTGCTTGAAATGCCGTTGGATTGGGTCTCGATCTAGGCTGAGTCAGGGTCTTGCCAGGGCACTATTCCCCTCCCGCCTCCAATCGTCTCCAGTTAGACGGGATCCCGTGGGCACATCCACCCCCATGATGCGGTTGCAGATTCTCTACCGCTCTGCTCTGATTGGCCTGACCAGTCTGCTGCTGGTGCTGCTGTCTGGGCAGGGGGTGACTGCGGACGACCAGGTACTCAAGCAAGGTCAGGTGCAAACGTTGCCCACACTCCAAACTCGAGCTAGGCCCGTGCTGAGGCAAACGGATCCCTTTTATCTGGGGATGCTAGAGCGGCAGTTTTTGGCCTATGCGGTCGAGAATAACTGGCGCACCATTTCGGTGACACGGGATCCCCCCCCTTGGGTACGGTGGCAGTTGTTGCCGGGGGGTGAGGCGGTCTATCCCCTGGTGGTCAATGCGGGCACAGACCCCAATCATCAGCCCACCTATGCTCGCGGATTTGTGGTGCAGGCTTATTTCCAGCAAGACCGATTGGTGGGGATCCATCTGATTCGGGATCCTGAGGAGATGGGCTTTGATGTGGCCCAGTTGCGGCAACTGATCCGAGGCTGGTTTCCCGACAATCGCGTGTTGCTGCGCTATCAAATCCTGCCTGAGGATCCCAGTCGTCAGGTGATCTCCGCCTATCTTGGGGAGGTGCCCCCAGTCTTTCTCAGCGACATTGGCCGCACTGCTTTGCCCTTCTGCCATGCCTTTCTGACCCCCAATTCCCCTACCCCGCTGCTATTGCCAGGGATAGAGGTGCCGCCCCAGTGTTTGACAGAAGATCTGCGGCTTCAGCAGGGATCCCTTTCGACAGGTCTCTTGGGGCGAGTCTCAGAATGATGGTTGCGGGAGCATCCCTAATCTCCCACAGCCACCACCACCCCTTGGGGCGCTTTCTTGGGATCCGGCAGTTTGAGGGAGAAGATTCCAGCCGCCAGAATCAACAGGGTCGAGAACCACAAGCAGCCCTCCAATCCATAGAGCTGAAAGATAACGCCTGAGGTGACGGTGCCCAACAGTCTGCCGCCGGAGTTGGCCATGTAATAGAAGCCCACATTTAAGGCCACATCATCGTCTTCGGTATAGGCCAACACGAGGTAAGAATGAACTGCCGAGTTGAAGGCGAACACGATACCAAACAAAATCAAGCCACCCGTGATCACCACCTCAGGGGCTAATCCCGCCATAAAAGCGATGGCAATGATGGCCGGAACCACCGTCAGGGTTAGTGTCCAGATCTGAATGGTGCGGGCTTTGGGGGCGTGGCCAGGGCGATTGCTGCGCAACAATTGGGGGGCGATAAATTGCACCACCCCATAGCCGATCACCCAGATGGCCATATAGGATCCCACCTGCATAAATGTCCAGTCGAGGGTGTCATATAAAAAGACGGGCAGGGCCACCACAAACCAAACATCACGGGATCCAAACAGGAAAAATCGTGCTGCTGAGAGTAGATTGATCTCTCGGCTCTTGGAAAACAGTTGTTTGAATTTGATCTTGGCTTTGATTTTGCCCATATCAGCAGGCAGCAAGGCTCCTGAACAGAAAATCAGGGCTAACAAAACCGCCTGGAGGAAACAGGCCACCTGAAACCCAACCGTTTGCAGCAGTGTGGCTCCCAAAAAGAATCCCACCCCTTTGAGAGCATTTTTAGATCCGGTCAGCATCGCCACCCACCGAAACAACTTGGATTCGGCCTCTTTGGGCACTACCAGACGAATCGCACTTTTGGAACTCATCTTGGTCAAGTCTTTGGCGACGCCAGCCAAGGCTTGAGCCACCATCACATAGGTCACCTGCCCCCAAACAGGCCAATCCATATTGAGCAGGCCCAACATCACCAGCCCCAAGATTTGCAGAGCAATGCCCCCATACAAGGTCAACCGCAGGCCAAAAGTGGATCCGATCCAGCCCCCCAAAAAGTTGGTCACCACCCCAAAGATTTCGTAGAACAAAAACAGCGTGGCGATCTCAATCGGGGTAAATCCCAACACATGAAAGTGCAACAGCACCAACATCCGAATCGCGCCATCGGTAAGGGTAAAACCCCAGTAGGCCGCCGTGACCAAGCCGTAATTTCGTAGCGCCGCCTGTTGTGCGATGGCAGTCATGATCCCGTTGCTCCAATATTGACGACTGTTACGAAAAGCTGTGGTCACAAGCTAAGGGCGACTTTACGGGCTAGCTCCGCCATGCGGTTGGAATAACCCCACTCATTGTCGTACCAGGTCAAGATTTTCACTTGGGTGCCATCCACCACCATGGTCGATGGCCCATCCACAATGCCAGAGCGGGGATCCCCTTTGAAATCAACCGAGACGAGGGGCAATTCTTCGTAGCCCAGGATCCCTTTGAGATCTCCCTCAGCAGCGGTTTTCAGTAGGTGATTGACTTCCTCAACTGTGGTAGGTCGCTCCACCTCAAACACCGCATCGGTTAAAGACGCATTGAGCAGAGGCACCCGGACGGCGAGGCCATTAAGTTTGCCCTTGAGCTGCGGATAAATCAGGGTAATGGCGGTGGCGGAGCCTGTGGTGGTGGGCACCAGAGACAACAGGGCCGAGCGGGCGCGGCGCAGATCTTTGTGGGGGGCATCCACCATCACCTGGGTATTGGTGACATCATGCACGGTGGTGATCACCCCATGTCGAATACCAAGGCCGTCCAAAATCACCTTGACCACCGGGGCCAGACAATTGGTGGTGCAGGAGGCCGCTGTCAGGAGGTGATGTTGGGCAGGATCGTAGAGATGGTCGTTGATCCCCATCACCACATTGAGGGCATCGCCATCTTTGACAGGAGCCGCAACAATCACCTTTTTGACCCCGCGCTTGAAATAGGGATCCAGCTGCGCGGTCTTGACAAACTTGCCGGAGCTTTCCAGCACCAGATCGATGCCCAAGTCATCCCAAGGCACCTCGCTGGGGGTGGGATACTCGCTAAAGGTGAGGGATTGATCGTCTACTTGTAGATAGCCATCGACGGAGGACACCGGACGATCCCAGCGCCCTTGCACCGAGTCAAACTTGATCAGGTGAGCGGCTGTCTCGACCCCACCTTTAATCTCGTTGATATGAACCATCTCTAACTCGGGATGACCCCAGGCGGCCCGAAAGACTAATCGGCCAATCCGGCCAAATCCGTTGATACCTACTCGTATCGCCATGCCCAACGGTGCTCCTGCTGTGGATGCTGCAATGATCCATAAGCTATCAAGCTTTGGGATAAACATCAACTTATTTTGATGGATATCGCCCAAGATGACAAAGCCCCAATAGGGCGAAGTGATGTCCGACTGGATCTCGGGGAAGGAGATGGGGATAGAAGGCGAGGTGTTACGCAACAACAGGAACCCGACGGAGGAAGCGGGGATCTCCATCCATCCCATCGTTCTTAGCGGTGCCAGTGGTGATGTTGTGATTGGAGGGCTCTCACCTGCCTACTCAAATGAGGCATGGGAAAAGAGTGTCAGGCTCTTTAATCCGCCGTCTAATCGACAGATCACAAGATATAGATCACAAGATTATGACAGCAGATTACAACAGCGGTTGCCCCAAGTAGATCGACTGCACCTCAGGGTTGGCACGAATCTCCGCTGGGGATCCCGTGGCTAAGAGGCGACCCCGATCTAACACCAAAACCCGGTCAGCATAGCCAAAAACCACATCCATATCGTGTTCGGTGAACAACACCCCGATCGCTTGCTCCTGGACAATCTGACTGATCAGCTGCATCAACTCCAGCCGTTCCTGCCGAGCCATGCCAGCCGTCGGCTCATCCATCAGCAGCAGTTGGGGCTGTTGGGCCAAAGCCACCGCCAGCTCTAAACGTTTGAGATCACCATAAGCCAGGATCCCGCAGAGACGATGGGCTTGCTCGGCCATCTTGACCCGTTCGAGCAGGGCCAAGGCTTCTGACCGATAGAGCCGATAGGCATACGGGATCCAGTCCAAGATGCGGCGGTGATGAGAAATTAGGGCCATCTGGACATTTTCCTGCACTGTCATGGAGGCGAACGTGGCGGTGATCTGAAACGTCCGCCCCACCCCTAGCCGTCCAATCTGACGTGGCAATAGTCCCATCATGCTGTGGCCAGACAGCCAGATCTCGCCTCGATCCGGCTTGATTTGCCCACCAATTAAATTAAAACAGGTGGTTTTACCTGCCCCATTTGGCCCAATCAAAGCCAGCCGTTCAGCCGGATGCAGAGCAAAGCTCACCCCATCGACAGCTTGGACACCGCCAAAAGATTTGGATAGATCGTGAACGGTGAGTAGAGCCATGAGCTGCTTAAAAAAATAAGAGGCTTCTCTCTAGGTCAAAACCCTAAGAAAAACCCCAAACAATGATTACAAATCTTGAATTGAAATCTCCAGTTGCCAGCTCGTAGATCTTCTGGAAATCCCCATCAGACCCGAGTATTGCTGTCTTACATACTGGTGTCTTACATACTCGAACCCACACCCACATAAGCCCCATAGAAAAAGAGGCCCACAACCGTCAAAACTCCTGTCCCAGCCACAACGGCCACTATCCACAATGGGATCCGACGCTGACTTGTCATGATGAAAACTCCTGCCTCATAGAGGTTTTGAAAAGGGTAGAGCTAAAGTCTTGAATCAATCTTGAGTCAATCTAGTTGAGGAAGTAGCTGGAAAACAGCAAGCCCACCACAAAGACAGTGAGTAAGCCAAGAAAGAGCGAAGTACGATTCAGCTCAACCGGTTGAGAATTTGGGTTCTTTTCGGACTGGTCTGCCATTGAGGTCACCGTTGGATAAACTGCATTGCCGCGATGGCACCCAAGAAAAAGACTGTCGGGATCCCTAGCGTGTGGATCGCTAGCCACCGAACAGTAAAGACTGGGTAAAAGATCGGTTCTTCGTTGTTGGAGGATTGCATGGTAGTCAGGAAAATAAAAATCGACTGAAGGTTGGCTAACTCAGATCAGGTTGTCAACTCAGGGCAGGCTGTCAAACTAAGAAACTTTAGAACTGAGCAACTTCGAAACCTGATCGGGCTCTCAAAATTGAGGTGGCTAGGGTCTGCGATGTTCTCAGAAACTCAACATGACAACACTGCAAATCCTAGGGACATCACTCACCGTTGAGTGAGCTGCTCCAGAGCGTTGATGTTGTCGTAACGGTCTTGCAGGATGGGCAATTCTTGCCGGTCAGCGGTGAAATACTCGTTGGGCCGGGGAGTGCCAAAAATATCATAAGCCAGACCGGTGCTTACAAACAGCCAGCCTGTGATGAAGAGCACGGGGATGGTCAAGGTGTGAATGACCCAATAACGAATACTGGTCACAATGTCGGTAAATGGCCGTTCACCAGTGGTTCCTGACATGGCTGCTCCTGCCAAAAGGCATCTATCAAAGGATTAACTTTTCTATACTTTATGATAAATGAGCCGTCAGATCCCAACAAGTTACACAAGTTTACCTGGTGGTAAGCCTGATCAGGGGCTCATCTCTGGCTAGGGATCCCATCACTACCAAGAGCGGAATATCCCTTGCCTATCCCGATTCAAAACGCTACAGATAGAGGGATCCGGCGTGAAAGGGCTAGAAGAATGAAACGGGATCCCCGGCGGTGGGTGGTGAGCTGGTTGATGGCTCTGGGGTGTGCTGTCTGGATGTTGAGTCTGTATGGATCCGCTGGTATCACGCAATCCCTCGCAACTCCTCTCTTGACTCAGGGGTGGATCCTGGTGCTCGATCAGCCGGGATCCCTCGAACGAGTGCAAACGGTTTCACCCTCGGCTCAGATGAGAATCTGGCAGGGGCAATCGGTGATCAATGCAGGATCCTTTCATTCACTGGATCAGGCTGATGTGCTTTTGCAGTCCCTGGCCTTACTGGGCCTCACCGGACAAGCCACGCCTCACAATTCCCCCCCGCCCCCATCATCTCGATTAGAGGCTGCTGCCAGTCTGAGTTCTATAACAAACATGACAGCCGTGACAGCGATCATGGATCCTCCTTACCATTGCCTTATCCATTGGCTATCTTGGCGGACTTAGTGCCGCTGGGGGGAGCCAGATCCGAGCGACTCCATCGAGATGCCGCTCAGGCGTTTCTCCAGATGCAGACAGCGGCCCGTCAATCGGGGATCCAGCTGGTTCCGTTATCGGGGTATCGGGATCTGCCTACCCAGACATTTTTATTTCAACGACAGATCCAACGGCGGGGATCCGAGCGTGCCGCCAGATTTCTATCGGCCCCACCGGGGTTTAGCGAGCATCATACTGGTTATGCCGTGGATATTGGAGATGGATCCCAGCCCTCTACCCATGTGCAGTATGCCTTTGCCCAAACATCTGCCTATGGGTGGTTGCAAGCCCAGGCGGGATCCTATGGTTTTGAGTTATCGTTTCCCCCTGATAACCCCCAGGGGGTCAGTTTTGAACCGTGGCATTGGCGATATGTGGGCACTGCCCAGGCCAGTCAATTATTTGTTCAGGCCAGAGAATTAACCAGTCAATTTACCAGACAGTTAAGATGAAATCTCTCTATTTGCTCAAGATTGGTTGCTCAAGATTGGTTGCTCAAGATTGGTTGCTCAAGATTGATTGCTCAAGATTGGTTGCTCAAGATTGGCTCAAGCTAGAATCCATCAGCCGGATCTAGCATCACGGGTCTAGCATCACGGGATCTCAAGATGCGGGATCTTAAGATACAGATTCTAAAGGTACAGAATCTAAAGATTCAGTTTCTGATCCCAATAAGATTCTAAACATTGATCTAAGCTGCCAATCTGCTCAAATCGAGTCCCTGTCAGCCTTTCACAGGATCCAAGCCCAACTACTGTGTCTGGGATCACGGCACAATAGTCCCTGAGCAACTATCAGGCGATAAGCACTATGCATCAGCTCCATCCGAATCTGTCTCAGGACAACGCTGGGATCCCCCCCCAGATCGAGGATGATCGCACGGGCATTCATGTGGAAACCCTGAAACGCGCCTTTGCCGACAACCTCATGTATGTCCAAGGCAAAAGTCTGGCCACCGCCTCCCGCAACGATCTCTACATGGCCCTGGCCTACACCGTCCGGGATCGGCTGCTCCAGCGTTGGCTCAAAACCGCCGAAACCTATCAGGCGCAGGATACCAAGTTTGTTTACTATCTGTCCGCTGAGTTTTTGATGGGGCGGCAGTTGGGCAATGCCCTGATCAATGTGGGCCTTTACGACCGGATCCAGTCAGCCGTCAAAGAGATGGGGATGGATCTGAACGAGCTGCTGGAAAATGAAGAGGAACCCGGCCTTGGCAATGGGGGTCTGGGGCGACTGGCAGCCTGTTTTCTGGACTCACTCGCCACCCTCGAAATCCCAGCTGTGGGCTATGGCATCCGCTACGAATTTGGCATCTTTGACCAAGAGATCCGCGATGGCTGGCAGGTGGAGATCCCCGATAAGTGGCTACGCTTTGGCAACCCCTGGGAACTGCCCCGGCCTGAGGACTCGGTGAGCGTCAAAATGGGGGGCTACACCGAAGCGACCTATGATGCCGAAGGTCACTATCGCGTCATCTGGCATCCCGAAAATACCGTGCGAGGGATCCCTTATGACACGCCGGTACCGGGCTATGACACCTACACGGTCAATATCTTGCGCCTCTGGAAAGCCGAAGCTGGCGAAGAATTTGACCTGGATGCCTTCAATGCAGGAGATTATCTGGGATCCGTCAGCGACAAGATGGCCTCTGAAAATATCTCCAAGGTGCTCTATCCCAACGACAACCTGCCCCAAGGACGGGAGTTGCGCCTAAAGCAGCAGTATTTCTTTGTCTCTTGTTCATTGCAAGATATTCTGCGCTCCTATCTGCGTCATCACGATTCGCTGGAGGGACTGCCGGCTAAAGCTGCTGTACAACTAAATGACACCCACCCCGCCATCGGCATCGCCGAGATGATGCGCCTTTTAGTGGATGAGCATGGGATCCCGTGGGAAAGAGCCTGGGATATCACCCAGCAGACCTTCGCCTATACCAACCACACCCTATTGCCAGAAGCTCTAGAACGGTGGCCCGTCAGCCTGTTTGGACGACTCCTGCCCCGTCATCTGGAGATCATCTACGAGATCAACTTCCGCTTCATGGATGATCTAAAGCTCAAGTTTCCCGATAGTGCCGACCTGTTGGAACGGCTTTCTTTGATTGAAGAGACCCCCAATAAATCTGTGCGGATGGCCAATCTGGCCAGCTTGGGTAGCCATGCCATCAATGGAGTGGCGGCTCTGCACACCGAGCTGCTGAAGGAAGGGGTGCTCAAGGATTTTTATACTCTTTTCCCCGAGAAGTTCTCCAATAAGACCAATGGGGTCACTCCCCGTCGTTGGATCCTGTTGGCAAATCCCGAATTGGCGAATCTGATCACCAGCAAAATTGGATCCAGTTGGACAACCCACTTCGAGCACATCCGCAACCTAGAGCCTTTTGTGGAGGAGGCCGAGTTTCGGGCCAACTGGCGGGCCATCAAGCGATCGAACAAGATCAAGCTGGCTCATGTGATCCAGGGGCGCAATCATATTCATGCCAACCCTGACTCCATTTTTGATGTGTTGGTCAAGCGGCTGCATGAGTACAAGCGGCAACTGCTCAAGGTCTTGCACATCATCACCCTTTATAATCGCCTCAAAGCCAACCCCAATTGCGACATAGTGCCCCGCACCTTCGTCTTTGGGGGCAAGGCGGCTCCGGGCTACGTCACTGCCAAGCTGATCATCAAACTAATCAACGCGGTGGCCGATGTGGTCAACCGGGATCCCAATGTCCGGGAACGGCTCAAGGTGGCCTTCATCGCTGACTTTAATGTTTCGTTGGGCCAGCATATCTATCCTGCCGCAGATATTTCAGAGCAGATTTCAACAGCGGGCAAAGAAGCCTCCGGCACCGGCAATATGAAGTTCTCCATGAATGGAGCCTTGACGGTGGGAACTCTGGATGGAGCCAATGTCGAGATTCGGGCTGCGGTGGGGGCCGAAAACTTCTTCTTGTTTGGCCTGAAAACCCCTGAAGTCGCTGCTTATAAGGCCCAAGGCTATCGCCCCATCACCTACTACCAGCAGGATGCTGAGCTGCGGGAGGTGATCGACCGCATCCGCTCTGGTGACTTTTCCAACGGCGATGCCAATCTGTTTCGGCCCTTGGTGGAATCGCTGCTCAACCAAGACACCTACATGTTGATGGCGGACTATCGCTCCTACATTGATTGTCAAGATGAGGTGGATCAGGTTTATCTCGACCAAGAGCGCTGGACACGGATGTCGATTTTGAATGCCACTCGGATGGGATCCTTCTCCTCCGACCGCACCATCCGGCAGTATTGTGACGAGATTTGGGGTGTCCAATCCGTCAAGATTCAGTACGAATAGCCAGCGGCACTAATATCCAGGGGCGTCCAGCAACGTCCATTGACTATCCCCGATGACAGGACTATCCCTTATGACAGAAAACATGATGACTTCTAGCGATCAACAGCCAGTGCCAACACCCCCCTCAGTGTTTCCGCAAACCCCTCCTATCGACTCAGAACGCTATCGCCAAATGCTGGTGCGGGATGGGGAACGTCGGTTTCGGGAGTGGCACCAAGCCTTTTTGCAGTACCAGCAACAGTTTCAACAGGCTATGCGCGGGCAGTAGGGGTTAAGACACTACAACTTGACTCAGATCATTGGGATCCCTGGACACGAAGCTCTAAACTAGGGCTACTTTTTGGTGGGGATGGAGAGGATGGAGAGCGAGCCGAATCAGAGCAGTCATGTAGAGACCAATCAGTCAGATACTCCATCCTCATCTTTGCCCCAGAGGCAGAGGCGCTGCTCCAGACTCTTTGG
>JAAUUM010000027.1 GCA_012031565.1 Synechococcaceae cyanobacterium SM2_3_2 | reverse complement strand
ATGGGCATCCCTTATTTTGTGAACCCAATTGGAGCCTGTTTAGAGTTTGAGAGCTGCTCATTAGGTCATCTATTGCTTGGTTAGTGTCCAACCACAGGTGCGCCGCAATAGATAGCGCAGGGATAGATCCAGGATGAACCCGATCAGCCCCAACACGATCAGACAGGCAAAAATATCGTCGGTGCGAAAAAACCGTTGAGCCAACTGGATGCGCTTGCCCAGCCCCTCATTGGCCGCAATCAACTCCGCCACCACCACCAAGGCCCAAGCCGCCGCCACATTGATCCGAAAGGCATCGATGATATTGGGCAGAATATAGGGACTGATCACCCGAAATAACACCTGAGGCCGGGATCCCCCCAGGGTATAGGTGACCTCGATCAACTCCTTGGGGATGAACTTGACCGCATCCATAATCATCAATGTATTGAAGAAAACGCTGCCAATCATGATCAAGGCGACTTTGGGGGCTTCATCCAGACCCAGGTAGATGATCAAGAGCGGGATAAAAGCGGGGGCGGGCATATAGCGGATGATGCCGATGATCGGCTCCAGCAAGGCCCGAATGCTGGCAAAGGATCCCATGGCAATGCCCACAGGCACCGCAATCGCCGCCCCAATCACAAAGCCCAACCCCACCCGCCGACAACTGGCGATGGTATCTGTTAGCAGATGTCCCTCCTGCCACAGCCGTACCAGCGCTGTCCAAACCATCTGGGGAGAGGGCAGAAACCGACTATCCACCCAGCCACTATTGGAGACCAGCAACCAGACCCCAAAGGGCACCGCAACCGAGAGCAACATCAGGGACAGTTGCAACTGGGTCGGGATCCCTTCGGCAATTCGCCAAAAGACCGTGGGGGGCAGGCTGGAACGAGGTCGGCCTGTGGGGATGGAGTTGAGCACAGAGGAGACAGCCATAACCAGGGATCCTGAGGGATGGGAAGCGAGGACTACTGATTGGCCTCGATGTAGGCCCGAATAAAGCTGTCATCAAACAGGGTGCTCATATCCGGCACTTCGGAAATGAACCCCACCCCCACCATAAAATCGGCCATAATCTGGGCCGCATAGGGCATATGCACCATGCTGTCCCCCTCACTGAAGGCTTCGATGTTGTCCTCAGCACTGAAAAAGATGATGCCATCTCGGAATAGATCTAGCTCTTCCACCGAAACCCCCGCCCGCTCGGCAATGATCTGATCCGACCGCTCTGGATTGGTCTCCATAAACTCCAACACATCAAACCAAGTGTTGACAATGGCCTGAACATCCTGGGGCCGCTCATCGATCAGGGTCTGGCTCACCACCAATAGATCAGGGATCGCCCCCGGAAACTCTGCCGAGGTGATCAGCTCTTTGCTGCCAGGTCGCTCCAATGCCGTCAGCCAAAAAGGCGGAAAGGCACCCACCGCATCCACCTGACCGGCAGCAAACGCCGCCGCCGCCGCCCCCGTTTCTAGGGGCACAATCTCCACATCATCACGGGAGTAGCCCGCTTCAGCCAGGGCCAGAGAGAGCAAAAAGTCGTCTACTACCCCTTCTTCGATGGCCACCCGCTTGCCCAACAGATCCTCAATAGAATTGATCTCTGCGGTGACGATGATCTTGTCGTTGCCTGCAGAGTTGTCATTGACCAGCACCACCACCTGGCCATTGGGGGAATCTGCCAAAAAGGAGATGGTGTCGTTGAGGGTTTGGGCATTGCCATCCAACTGGCCCGCCGCAAACGCCTGCATGGATTCCAGATAGCCATCAAACCAGCGCATCTGCACATTGACCCCATTGGCCTCAAACAAGCCCTCCTGCTCGGCAATCGCCCACGGCCACCAGCCCGCCCAACTGCTATAGCCCAACACGATTGGATCCGAGTTTTGAGCCAAAGCCGGGGATCCCGCCAGGATCCCAGCCACGAGTGGAGTGGCGCACCACGATAAGACAAAACGGCGTGAAAACATTACGAAAATCTCCCTAACAATCAGAACTATGAGGAGGTGAATGACTCAAACAGAAGCGACCGTTTCAACAGAGTTGTCTACAGTCTTCACCAAAGCTGCCAAGGCAATTTGGGATTGGATCCAAGCCACCCATTCCGGCAATCCGGCTCCTGTATGAGCGGATAGCCAAAAAATGGGAACAGTGGGATTCATTTGCCGCACATGATCGATCAATTTGTCTTGATCAAACTGAAGATATGGCAATAAATCCACCTTGGTGATCACCAGACAATCGGCCTCCTGAAACATGAGTGGGTATTTGAGGGGTTTATCCTCCCCTTCGGTGACACTGAGCAGAGCAATCTTGGCGTGTTCTCCCACCGCAAACTCAGCCGGACAGACCAAATTTCCGACATTTTCCACCAAGATCAAGTCGAATTCCGTTAAAGGGGCTACCTCTTGCTCCAGTTGCCGCATCCCCCCCTGCACCATGCGGGCGTCCAAATGGCAGGCCCGTCCTGTGTTGATGCCAATCACCGGGATCCCATGCTTTCGCAGTCGGTCAGCATCCAATTGGGTGGTCATATCCCCTTCGATGATCGCCACCTGATGCCATTGAGCCAGGGATCCCAAAGTAGCCTCCAGCAGGGACGTTTTGCCCGCCCCCGGACTGCTCATCAGATTCAAACAAACCACGCCAGCTTGATCAAAATCCGCTTGATTGTGGTTGGCCTGATGTTGATTGGCGTGCAAAAGATTGACGCCCATATCGATCACTTGATGCATGGATCCTCGCATTCCAATGATTGGATTTTCAGCTCTCGACCCGACACAATTTCTGTTAAAGGATCCCCACAGGTGGGACAGGCGTACTGTTCCCCGATTTGCGGGCGATAGTCCTGCTGACAGCGGAGACAATGGGCCACAAAAGGGACAGATTCGATCACCAGTGCCGCTCCCTGGAGAAAAGTGCCCTGAGCCTGGGCGGCAAAGGCAAATTCCAAACTCAAAGGCTCCACACAGGTGAACTCCCCCACCTGAAGATGGACTTTGCTGATCAGGGGGGATCCCGGTTGGGATCGCCACCAGTCCTCCAGTGTGATCATCAGCGCCTTGGTCATATCAACTTCGTGCATTAGCGCCCCCGCCAGTCTGCGATCAACTCTGGCTGGGCAAAGTCATGGACAAAATCGGGCTTTTGGCCGCGCCGAGGCAACTGCCCCGACCGCACCATATGAGCCAGGGTGTCGCAGATCACGCGGGTGGCCATCAGGGAGGTGATGTCGCTGATGTCGTAGGGAGGCGACACCTCCACAATCTCCAGGCCGCAGACTTTGACATGGGGGATGATGCGGGCCAACAAGCCCAACGCCTCACGGGGCAGCAGACCACCGGGTTCTGGCCAGCCGGTACCGGGCACAAAGCCCGCATCAATGCAGTCGATATCGAAGCTGATGTAGACACAATCGGTGCCAGCGGTGGCTTTTTCGATGGCAAAGGCGGCGGCGGCATCCAGCCCCATCTCGGTGATATCGGTGACGGTGAGGATATTGGTGGCCCGCTCTCGACAAACCTTTACCCCTTGGCGAGGCACCTGCCAGCCGCCGATGCCCAACTGCACCAAATTCTCCGCCGGGGCGTTTTTGATGTTGGTGGCGTGAAACCAAGGGCAGGTGTGCATCCGTTCATCCAGATCAGTCTCCTGGGTGTCCACATGGCGGTCAAAGTGGATGATGCCGACTTTTTTGTCGCCTAAGTGCCGACAGACCCCCCGCACCGTTGGGTAGCCGATGGAGTGATCGCCCCCCAAGATGACAGGAAAAGCACCGCTGGCAAAAACGTGAGCGATCCCTTTGGAGATCTGGTCAAAGGATTTTTCGATATTGGCTGGGATCGTAAACACATCCCCCACATCGGCGATGGTGATGGACTCCCGCAGATCCACCCCCAGCTCAAAATTGTAGGGGGTATAGAGGGCCGAGATCCGCCGGATCCCTTGGGGGCCAAAGCGGGTGCCGGGGCGGTAGGTGGTGCCACAATCGTGGGGTACCCCCACAATCGCCACATCGTAGTTGCCCACCTGATGGACATCTTCCACATAGGGGGCCTTGAGAAAGGTGTTGATGCCCGCAAAGTGGGGCAGCTCCCCCCGCGAGAAGGTGGGGATGGTGCGGTCAACAATGCTTTCCGCCCCTTCTAGGCCAGTGCGGAGTCCGTGCTCCACCTCTCGTTGCCAGCCGATTTCGGGCAGCTTGGCTTCAGCCTCAAGGCCATATTGAGCTTCGCCATGTTCAGACTCGTTGGCCAACGAATCAGCCGATATTTCAGACATAGGGATCCCTGGTAAGACATTGCGTGATTCGTCAAAATGTCCTCCCGGGCTTTTATCCCGCCGTGTCACCAGGTTGCCCCTGGCTGCCTCTCTTGGTCCAGTATTCAGCATTGAACTTTTTAATCCCGTCATCGAGGACTGGCAGCTCAAGCCCGGAACCCTAGAGGCCACTCTTTACAAAGAGCAGATAACCGTTAAGGTAACGAAGAACTTTCGGGGAGACGGTATCACAGTTAACAGTTTGCCGAGATGGACTGCTCCCGCCAACCCGAGCTACTCTGAGTCGGGATCCTTGTCGTTACCCTCCCGTTCATCCCATCTGAGTTGTTCTCGCTCCAATTACTGCAAAGCCTTATTCCAAAACGTCCGGTACTGAACCTATGGCTTTTGTCCCACTTCATCTCCACAGCGAATACAGCCTCTTGGATGGGGCGAGCCAGTTGCCCAATCTAATTGCTCAGGTGGTGGAGATGGGCCTGCCGGGGCTGGCACTGACGGATCATGGGGTGATGTATGGATCCCTAGAGCTGATCAAGCTCTGCAAAGAGAACGGCATCAAGCCCATCGTCGGCAACGAGATGTACGTGATCAACGGGGCATTGGGGGACACCCAAAAACGCCATCCCAAATATCACCAGATCGTCCTGGCCAAGAATACCCAGGGCTACAAAAATCTGGTCAAGCTGACCACGATTTCTCATCTACAAGGATTTCAAGGCAAAGGGATTTTTGCCCGCCCTTGCATCAATAAAGAAGCCCTGCTGGAGTACAAACAGGATTTGATCGTTACCTCCGGCTGTTTGGCGGGAGAAGTGCCACAGGCGATCTTGCAGCGGCGGCCTCAAGTGGCGAGAGAAGTGGCGGCATGGTACCAAGAGCACTTTGGCGATGATTATTATCTAGAGCTGCAAGATCATGGATCCCGAGAAGATCGGTTCATGAATGTGCAACTCACCCAAATTGCTCAAGAGCTGGGGATCAAGCTGATCATCACCAATGACAGTCATTTTGTGTCTTGTGGCGATGTGGAGGCCCACGATGCCCTGTTGTGTATCCAGACTGGCAAGAATCTGACGGAGACCAATCGCCTCCGCTATAGCGGTACGGAATATCTCAAAAGTCCAGATGAGATGCGGCGGCTCTGTCAGGATCATTTGGAACCAGAAATCATCGATCAGGCCATCGCCAATACTCTGGAGGTGTTGGACAAAATTGGCACTTATGACATCTTTGGGGAGTCTCGGATCCCGGATTATCCCATCCCCGATCACCACACTCACGATAGCTTTTTGACGGATCTGTCCTGGCAGGGCTTGATGGATCGCTGCCAAGTCAGCAGCGTTGAGCAGATTACGCCAGAGTATCAAGACCGGCTGCGGTTTGAGCTGGATATCATCCAACAAAAAGGCTTTTCCTCCTACTTTTTGGTTGTCTGGGACTACATTCGCCATGCCCGTGAACAAGGGATCCCGGTGGGGCCGGGACGGGGATCGGCAGCGGGATCCCTGGTGGCCTATGCCCTCAAGATCACCAATATCGATCCGGTTCACTACGGGCTATTGTTCGAGCGTTTTCTCAATCCCGAACGCAAGTCGATGCCCGATATCGACTCTGATTTTTGCATCGAACGGCGGGGGGAGCTGATCGACTATGTGACACAAAAATATGGCCCTGAAAAAGTTGCCCAGATCATCACTTTTAACCGCATGACCTCCAAGGCCATCCTCAAGGATGTGGGTCGGGTTTTGGAGATCCCCTATGCCGAAGCCGACAAAATGGCCAAGCTGATCCCAGTATCGCGGGGCAAACCGGCCAAGCTGAAGGAGATGATCGGCGACAAAACCCCTGCTCCCGAGTTCAAAGAAAAATATGAGAAGGATCCCGTCACCCGCCGTTGGATCGATCTGGCCTTGCGACTGGAGGGAACTAACAAAACCTTTGGCGTCCATGCGGCAGGGGTGGTGATCTCCAAGCAACCGCTGGATGAGATTGTCCCCCTACAACGCAACAATGATGGCCAGACCATCACCCAATACTCGATGGAGGATGTGGAATCGTTGGGGCTGCTCAAGATGGACTTTTTGGGCCTCCGTAACCTGACCATGATCCAACGGGCCACCGATCTGATCGCCGCCAATCGAGGGATCCATTTGGATCTGGATCACTTGCCGTTGGATGATCCCAAAACCTATCAAATCTTGGCCCGAGGCGAACTGGAGGGCATCTTCCAACTGGAATCGTCCGGCATGAAACAGGTGGTACGAGATCTAAAGCCCTCTAATTTGGAGGATATCTCTTCAGTCTTGGCTCTCTATCGACCGGGGCCACTGGATACCGGCATGATTCCCGATTTCATCGACCGCAAACATGGTCGCAAACAGGTGACCTATGTCCATGAGATCCTCCAGCCGATTCTCAAAGATACTTATGGAGCCATCCTCTATCAAGAGCAGATCATGCGGATCGCTCAAGATATGGCGGGCTACAGCCTCGGCCAAGCCGACCTGCTGCGACGGGCGATGGGCAAGAAAAAAGCATCCGAAATGGAAAAGCATCGAGAGATCTTTCTCACTGGATCCCAGCAGCACGGGGTCAGTCACGCCGTAGCCGACACCCTGTTTGATCAGATGGTGGCCTTCGCGGAGTATTGTCTGGCCGGAGAAACCCCTGTCCTAACGCTGGAATATGGCCCGCTGCCCATTGCCACCATTGTCCAAGAGCGGATCCCGTGCTCTGTTTTTAGTATTGATGATCAGGGCTTTATCTACACCCAACCCATCGCCCAATGGCATGATCGGGGATCCCAGATTCTATACGAATACACTCTCGCCGATGGCACTCTTTTGCGAGCCACACCCGATCACAAAATGATGATCTCCACAGGCGAAATGGTGGCTATCGATCAGATCTTTGCTCAGGGTTTAGATCTTAAACGAGTGATGGTGAAGCCAGCAGTGACAGGTCAGCCAGATCAGGGGTTAGATCGAAATTCACCCTCAGCAGAGAAGAATCATCATCTAATAGGGTCTGCCCGCTAAATCGCTGTAAGACTCGCAACAAGCCCTCCAACTTGATCGGGTTCCCCCGTTGATGGTTGTGGGTGACTTTTTCTAGAGTGGTGGCCAGAGCCTCAATGCCCCACAGCTCCCCCTCAGGGCTAGCCACCTCATAACAGCCATCGCTAAAGACATACAGATCAGCAGCCTCTGACAACTGATAGGTGTCCCAATTAAAACTCACGTCCGGCATGATACCAATCGGCACATTGGGGGTTTTCAGGCGCACAATCGGCTGGGATCCCATGCGGGAGATCAAGAAAGCGGGAGGATGTCCACCACTGCTATAGGTCAAGGTGCGGCTGGGGACATGGTAAATGCCATACCAAATGGTGAAATACATATCATTTTGATAGGCCATCTGGAAGTTGTTATTGAGTGCCGCCAACACCTGATCAGGCTTGCGGGGATCCACCCCCTGTAACGATTGAGACCGCAACATATTCATCAGCGAGACCGATAACAGAGCCGCCCCCACCCCATGTCCCGAAACATCCAACAAATAGATGGCCAAATGATCTTGATCCAACCAGAAATAATCGAAGCTATCTCCCCCTAGCTCCTGCGAGGGGGCAAAGAGCCAATCCACAAAGATTTGGTCTTGCCGATCAGGGGTGATCAGATACTTTTGGGGGGCAGGTAGGATCGACTTGACATAATCGGCAGCACGGGCCAATTCTGCTTGTAGGATCCGGGTTTGTTGAACTAAATCTTCGCTCAGTTGATGCAGGCGCAATCCAGCCCTGACCCGAGCCTGCAATTCATTGGGATCGATCGGTTTCGACAAAAACTCATCCGATCCGGCATCCAATCCCTCCACCCGATCCTCCACTTCTGTCCGAGCCGTCAGCAAGATAAAAAAGGTGGTGGAAAATTGCGGCTCAGACTTGATGATCCGACAGACTTGCAACCCATCCATACCGGGCATCCCCCAATCACAGATGATCAGCGCAGGCTTGAGTTGCCGAGCCAGCAGCAGTCCCTCCTCCCCGTTACCACAGGTGCGAATCACATAACCCTGTCGTTCTAGGTTGCGCTTCAGCACCAGGCAAGTGGTGGGATCATCATCAATAATCAAAATCTCAGACATGAATCAACAAAGAAGGGACTATGACAGACCACAGACTCAATCCCTAAAACCCTCGTTTCCAAGGCTGGATTGTCTCAATGTCTGGTTTGTCATGCAATAGAGAGGGGCATCCATATATCAGGACTTGGATATCAGGACTTGGTATCCCACTCTATTCTGGATCAAAGAGAGTCCCAAATCCTGATCTGGGGTGGATCCCTAACGATGGGCGATTAGGACGGATCCCTAACAAGTCCTCAATCTTGGGCATCTGATCCAACGGAATCACCCGGCCTTCATCCTCAAAATTGGCCATCTCATGAAAGTTGAGATAGCGATAGAGATCCCCAGCAAAGGGTTCCAGCTTATTGGCCACGATGTCCATGTATTCGGCAGGCGTGGGGATCCGTCCCAACAATGCACAGGCGGCAGACAGTTCGGCAGATCCGAGATAGACCCGCGCCCCCTTACCCATGCGGTTGTTGAAGTTGCGGGTGGAGGTGGACATCACCGTCGCCCCATCCTCCACACGGGCTTGGTTGCCCATACAGAGGCTACATCCCGGCATTTCCGTCCTCGCTCCCACCGCCGCAAAGGTGCCATACACCCCTTCAGAACGTAGTTGAGATTCATCCATCCGGGTGGGGGGGCAGATCCAGAACTGGTTGACCTTGGAGCGGCCTTCGCCTTCCAACACTTTGGCGGCGGCTCGATAGTGGCCGATGTTGGTCATGCAGGATCCAATAAAAATCTCATCCACCTGGAGCGGCGTATCCGGGTTGCCAGCAGCATTTTGGGCATAGACCTCGCTCAGGGTCATGGCCTTATCGGGATCATTGGGGGCACAGACAATCGGCTCGGTGATGGTGTTCAGGTCGATCTCCAGCACCTCGGCATACTCCGCATCGGTATCCGCTGCCATCAGGCTAGGATTGGCCAGCCATTCCTCCATCTTGGCGATCCGGCGCAGCAGCGTGCGGGAATCTTGATAGCCACGGGCGATCATATTTTTGAGCAGGGCAACATTGGAGCGGAGGAATTCCGAGATGGTCTCGATGCTCAACTTGATCGTGCATCCGGCACAGTTGCGTTCGGCAGAGGCATCCGTCAGCTCAAAAGCCTGCTCTACCTTTAGATCGGGCAAGCCCTCGATCTCCATGATCCGGCCAGCAAAAACGTTCTTTTTGCCCTGTTTCTCCACCGTCAGCAAGCCCTTTTGGATCGCCACATAGGGAATGGCATGGACGACATCTCGCAGGGTGATCCCTGGCTGCAACTCCCCTTTGAACCGCACCAGCACCGACTCGGGCATATCCAAAGGCATCACCCCCAAGGCGGCAGCAAAGGCCACTAACCCCGACCCGGCAGGAAAAGAGATGCCCAAGGGAAAGCGAGTGTGAGAATCGCCACCCGTACCGACGGTATCCGGCAACAGCATCCGGTTGAGCCAAGAGTGGATTATCCCATCTCCAGGCCGCAGCGCCACCCCAGATCGGGAGGCAAAAAAGTCGGGCAATTCTTTGTGGGTCTTGATATCAACGGGTTTGGGATAGGCGGATGTATGGCAGAAACTCTGCATCACCAAATCGGCATTGAAGCCCAGACAGGCTAGCTCCTTCAGCTCATCGCGGGTCATGGGGCCAGTGGTGTCCTGGGATCCCACGGTGGTCATGAGGGGTTCGCAGCTCATGCCGGGACGGACGCCTGCCAATCCACAGGCTTTGCCCACCATCTTTTGGGCCAGCGTGAAGCCTTTGCCGGTATCCACAGGTGGCGTGGGTCGGATAAACACTGGAGAGGGATCCAAGCCTAAGGCCAGCCGAGTTTTGTCGGTCAAAGCCCGCCCTATCAGCAGGGGGATCCGACCACCAGCCCGGACTTCATCGGTGATGGTTTCCGGCTTCAGCTCAAAGGTGGACAGCACTTGGCCAGACTCGGATTTGATCACCCCCTCGTAGGGATAGACCGTGATCACCATGCCCGTCTCCAGCGTTGAGACATCGCACTGAATTGGCAATGCGCCCGCATCTTCGGCGGTATTAAAGAAGATAGGTGCAATGGTGCCCCCTAAGATCACCCCCCCAGCCCGCTTGTTGGGCACATGGGGAATATCATGGCCGATATGCCAAAGCACCGAGTTGATGGCAGATTTGCGGGAGGATCCGGTGCCCACCACATCCCCCACAAAGGCCACCGGATGACCTTGTTGTTTCAGCTCTGCGATGGTTGCCAGGGATCCCGGCTGACGAGATTCCAACATGGCCAAAGCATGAAGCGGAATATCGGGTCTTGTGGTGGCGAGGCTGGCAGGGGATAGATCATCGGTGTTGATCTCGCCAGGAACTTTGAACACTGTCACCGTGAGGGAATCCGCCAAGGGATCCCTGCGGGTAAACCATTCCGCGTTGGCCCAGGAGTCAATCACCTGTTGGGCATAGGCATTGCCCGCTTGGCTCAGCTCCAACACATCATGAAAGACATCAAAGATCAATAGGGTCTGGCTCAGGGCTTGTACAGATGCTGTGGCAATCTCAGCGCGGGGATCCTTGAGCAAGTCCACCAACACCTGCACGTTGTACCCCCCCAACATGGTGCCCAGCAGCTGTACCGCTCGCAGTGGTGTCAACAGGGGCGAGGTAATCTCATCTTTGGCCACCGAGGCCAAAAAGCCCGCTTTGACATAGGCCGCTTCATCCACCCCCGGCGGGATCCTGTCGGTCAGGAGGTGGAGCAAAAAGTCTTCTTCCTTAGCTGGCGGCGCTTGAAGCAGATCGCACAACTGGCTGGTCTGGGCTGCATCGAGGGGCAAAGCCGGGATCCCTTGGCTCTCGCGCATGGTAGCTTGTTGACGATAGTGAGCCAGCATGGGGATCCCTCCTGAAATAGCGATGAATGAGGATCCCTATTCTACAGAGATGCCGAGGATCCCGGATGTTTGGGATGGACTAGAGGATGTACGAGAAGTAGTAGCCTGAGAGAGATGAGACCTTCAAGGCTCCATGCAGTCATACCCCAGTGACTTAACCGGATGCAGAATGATGTCTTCCGGAACCCTTAATTCCCCCTCCCAAACAGGGGACGTCCCCGCACCACCAACATGCGCCAGATCTGCAATGCCATCTTCTATGTGCCGGCCATCCCTGGCGTTACCTGCCCCATGACTTTGGTCAACGGTCTATCATTACTTTCGTCTGTGGCGAGATGCGGGGGGAATTGAGCAGATGAATCACACCCTCGGCGAACAAGTCAGATGCCAAGCTGGCCGTCAAGCTCAACCCACAGGTGGGTCAATCGACTCTCAAAGTGCCAAGACCACAGAAAAAGGGGGGAGCGAGACTTTGATGGGGGCAAGCAGCTCAACGGTCGCAAGCGTCGTATCTTAGTCGATAGGTTGGGCTTGGTATTGACTGTAGTAGTGACAGCCGCCAACATTCAAGACCGGCAGGCAGCGGGGTGGTTATTGACGGATGCTCATTTGTGTGGGGTCCAGTTGGAAGAGATGAAAGTGTGGGCTGACCAGGGGTACACGGGAATGTCTGTGGAGGGGGAGGCTCAGCTCTAGGAGCTGGATTTAGAGATTGTGCGCCGACAGGGGAGGGGGTTTAAGGTGTTGCCGAGGTGGTGGGTGGTGGAGCGGACATTTGCTTGGCTGAGTCTGAACCGGCGGTTGAGTCGAGATGATGAACAACTGGAGGCCATCACAGAAGCTTGGGTCTATCTGGGCATGGTGAGATTAATGCTCAGAAGGTTAGCTTGAACTTCTCATACATCCTCTAGAGGGTCTACGGCTGAACCACATGTCGCTAGAAAACTGCATCCAGTGCCACACCTGTGAGATCGTTTGCCCCCATCTCAACCTGCGGGTCAACCCCAGCTATGAGGGATTCGGGCCTGATTTCTTTGGCCTCTGAGGGGATCCCAACCGATCTCGCAGTAATTGCTTCTTGATCCGGGCCACGGGATCCACCAGAATCCAGAGGGCTAGCCCCATCGGGCCACTCACCATCCACAACGGCACAAAGAGCAGCTGTTCCAGCAGATTCAGCTCCTCGTCAACCTTGCGGTGAGCATAGATCCAGATCAGCCACCAACTGAAGATCGCCAGGATCCCAATTAGCTGAAGGACAAACCCTGGATAGCTGCTCATGGCCACCAGCAGCCCATAGGGGGCCAGCAGCAGGGGAAGCAGTAGAATTTTGCCCATCATCTGGATGTTCACTCCCTGTTCACTCCCTTAGGTCGGGAACTGATCAGCCACTAATAACGTCAAGAGTTTAATCAGAGTTCCGATCAAATCAGCCGAAAGCGCTAAACGAGAAAGAGAGCTAAGCGAGAACAGCCTGACAATGGGATCCCGACGGAGCGATCTCACCCGCATTCCAGCTCAATCGACGACCCACGGGCGTTTGTCTATAGCCTAATCACCTGAGATGAGTGTATCTTCTGTATGGATTTAGCAATCAGCTCACCCAACGTTCTGTTGCAAGTCAGACCTTTATCCCCCGTTAATGATCTGTCATGGCGTACCTCTAGGGCGAAAGAATCGGTGCAGATCGATAAGCTCTCAACGGTTGAGCTGGTGGTGTTTTGCCAGCGTGGGGAGGCTCCTGGGCAAGATGCGTTTGCGGAGTTGATCCGACGGCACCAATCCCATGTGGAGCGATTGCTCTATCACTTGGCTCCTGATTGGTCTGATCGCCATGATCTGTCCCAAGAGGTCTGGATCCGAGCTTATCGCCATCTGAAGCGGCTGCAAGAACCCGCCAAGTTTCGCAGTTGGCTGGGGCGGATCACCACCAATTTGTTTTATGACGAGCTGCGTAAGCGCAAACGGCATCAACAACCCCTCTCTCTGGATGCCCCGATTCAGATGCGCGATCAAGAAATCGGATGGGATCTGCCCTGTGACACCCCCAGCCCCCAGGACAATTTGGCCACGATGGAGTTTTATGAGCAACTGCATCAGGCCGTTCTAGATCTGCCTGAAACCTTTCGTCAAACCATCATTCTTCGGGAAATTCAGGCGTTATCCTATGAGGAAATCGCTGAGCTGACCGGGGTTTCGCTGGGAACGGTCAAGTCTCGAATTGCGCGGGCACGGGCACGTCTTCAAGAGACCCTCAAGCCCTACTTGGAAGGTGAGAGTCATGGTTGATTGGGGTGATGATCGGGGTTTTGATCAATTTGTGGATGAGTGGGAGCTGAATGAGGTGGATAGCCGCTTCGAGCAATTGAGTGCCTATTTGGATGGTGAACTGTCGGCTGCGGAGGCCCGCCAAGTGGAGGGTTGGTTGACAGAAGATCCTGACCTCAGGCAGATGTATGTGCAGTTGTCTTCGCTGCAGGCGGGCTTTGAGCGGTTGCCAGTGGATCCTGCCTCTGATGTGGAGGCTCTTGTCGCGCAAGTCTGGGCGCAGGTGTCACTGCCGGATCTAACCTCCTCTCAGCCTGCTCAAGGCCATTCGCGTCGTTGGGGGCGGCGGATCTCGTCTGTGGCGGCTGGCTTGGCTCTGCTGGCGGGATCCAGTGTGGGACTCTGGCAGGGGATGCGTCCTCAGCCGATGGTCTCCCTGGAGGATCCCCCGGTGACGATTGCCCGGATCCCGCCCTCCACCTTGCAGGCCGAGCGATACTTGTTCCAACCTGAGACCAGCCAGGATGCTTACCTGATTTTGTTTGACGAGGGCAGCAACTAAGTCACCCTCAATGCTTCTGCCTGTGTTATTTTGAACAGCTCCCCGCCCTAGATCACCATTGAGATGGATCCCCACGCTACCCTGCCTCGTTGGATAAGCTTTGTCATCGCTGTTGGCCTGTTGAGCGGCGGCGAAGGGGGGGTGGCGCAAGATTGGCAAGATCGGATCCAGCCGATGCCCCCATCCCAACTTTTAAGGCGCGGCCCTGGGTTTGAGGATACCTTTGTACGCCCCCAAAGTACTTCTCTGTCTGCGCCCAACTCTGCTTGGATGGAGCAGTGGATCCCTCGTGATCGTCTGGAGAAGCTACTGGAGGGATCCCCTCCTCCGTCGGCAGCCCGTGGGTCAGCCTCACCAACCCAGCTTTTGGATCGGCCCCGTTTCACACCGCTACCCCGCTTATCCCCCTCGCCCCTGTCCCCCGTTGAAATTGGCATCGACCTCGATCTGCTGCCCCTATTCCCCGATCAGGAGTTGGCCACCCTGATGGAAAACCAATTCAATCAACGAGTGGCGGAACTCAACGCCGACATTGCCCTCAGGCAAGCGGATCTGCACCATTGGATGGTGACGTGGGAGAGCGATGAGGCCAAGATTCGGGAGACACAGGCAGAACTTAGTCGCCTCCGAACAGAGCGGGATCGGCTGGCATTAGAGCATTTGTTGGTGATGCGGCAGCTGGAGCTTCACTTCATCATCCCCCTCCGTACCCCCCCGCAGGCTTCAGGATCTTGATCTATGCTGGGCCTGGGCACTCATCCCTTATCCCATAGGCCATTACTCGCTATGACCCTCAGCAATCCAGAGATCGAACAATTGGCTGCTGCCATTGGTGGCGAAGTGTACATGGATGTGGCCCGCTGGCATCTCTATCTGAGGGACGCTAAATTACACACTGAACTAGCGGAAAAGCTGGCCCCGCTGATAGTGGACAAAACCATCGATGAGGAGCGGGTCAACCGCTTGCTGCAACAGATGCCGATCAAATTGGGGGGCGGTCGGACTCAGGTGCCCTTATCAGATCTGCTACCAATTCAGAGCATCCTCAATCTGTTGGATGTGTTGGAAAAATTTGCAGATCAAAGATAGTTAACCCCAGATAGTTAACCCCAGATAGTTAACCCCAGATAGTTAACCCCAGATAGTTAACCAGGAATAGCTCAATTGGGCACCGGGATCCCGCTGACCGAAAGCTGATGTTGGCGACTGGGATAATCGGCAAGATTGAGACTGACGGAACTGGATCCCCGTAAGCTGGCCAGAGGAATCGAGACTGTGCCTTGAAAAACTCCGCTGTTAGGAGGCAATTCTCCTGGCAAACCCTGAGCTAAAACATTGACCGCCCGACCCCGATCATCCGTCACGCTCATGAAGCTGTACAGGAACCGCACCACATCTGAGGTGCCATTTTGCATTGCTACCCCCAGCACCAGGTTCTCCCCTTGCTGTTGAACCGATAAAACCTGCATATTGACTCGCCCACCGCCTCCCACCGGGGGGGCCGGGGTTGCAACTGGCATTGGCGCAATTGTTGGCACTGGGGCAGGAATCGCAGCTTCGGGGACAGGGCTGGGCAGAGTCGCCAGTTCAGGGGAAACACTGGGGCTGGCAGTGGGAGACGAGGTTGGACTGGGAGTGGCGGTCGGCGTTGGCGTTGGACTGGGGGTTGGGGTAACGGTGGGGCCGGGGTGGGACGAGGGGTGGCAGACCGAATGACCTCTTGGGCACCAGAGATCAGATCGGATTCGCTCAACAATGGGATCCGGCGGGGATCCTGAAACGTTTGCCCCAACGGGGAGGCATCTAATTCGGTGCCACCGGTGACGGGAGACTGGATCCCTTGTAGGGCCCGTTGCCCAAACACAAAACCCACGGAAGCACTGAGCACCCCCGTCGAAATAAATACACTGCTCCAAAATAAAGCGGCTGGCAACCCAACTGGCAGCGATACGCCTCTCACACCCACATCCTCATCCTGATCAAAACAGCATCATCACTCGCAAGGGAGAACAAGCTCTAACCGGCCTCTGAGCCACAACCACCTCGATCAGGCTGGATCCCACTGGGTATAGATTAACGCGCCTGAGCGGGTGACTCCTAGGGGTAGGGGCGCACCCTCGTGGCCAAAAAGGATTCCCTAAGAGATCGTCGCAGCAGGCAGGCCAGTTCTCTCAGATCCCAAGGGATCCCTGATTTGAGCAGGCAGAGCTTCCCGCAGCGTTTGCACCGCCAACCCCCAAATCCGCTGTGGGGTGATCTCAAGCCGCACCAGATTCCAGAGCTTCTGCACTTCCTCAAAATGGATGCGGTCATCTTCGGTCAGAGCCAAAACCAGTTGCTGACGCAAGTCCCGGGCTTCATCAGACATCAAAAAGCGCAAGCCCATGTGAGCAGTGGGAACTAGGTCGATGTCTCCATCAATTTTGGCAATGGTCAACAGATTCTCTAAGCGATTCCAGCGGAATTTGCCATCCTTGAGTAGAACTTGGATCAGCCGCTCCCGAATTTGAGGGGATTCATCAGTCAGCAGCCGCCGTGCCACATAGGGATAGGCCACCCCGACAATGCCAAAGCTGGGATCCAAGCTCAGCGCCACCCCTTCTTGGGTCACTAAAGACCGAATCACCAAGGCAAAGTTGGGGGGCACCCGAAAGGGATACTGATACATCAAATCCGAGAATTGGTCAGTGGCGGTCTTGAAGTTGAAACGCCCCACTTCTTGACTGAGGGCATCCGCCAGCACCACCTCCAAGGCCGGGATCAACGTCCCCCGATTGACATCCGGCTGCAAAAAGCCCAGATGGATAAAATCATCCACCAAGTTGGCATAATCCCGATCCACCAAGTGAACCAGAGCATCCACCAGATACTCTTTCATGGACTGGGAGAGCTGATCCATCATGCCAAAGTCGATGTAGGCCATCCGTCCATCCCGCAGGGCAAACAGATTCCCGGGGTGAGGATCGGCATGAAAGAAACCATGCTCCAGCAATTGTTTGAGGGAGGAGACCACCCCAATCCGAATCAGGTTGGCGATATCCAGCCCGACCGACTTGATCTGATCGGTGTCGGTCAATTTGATGCCATCGATCCACTCCAGCGTCAACACCCGGCGACTGGAATAGGCCCAGTGGATGCGGGGCACATAGACATCGGGATCCCCGCGAAAATAGGCGGCAAACCGTTCACAGTTGCGGGCTTCGTTGAGATAGTCGATCTCTTCAAACAACTTGATGCCAAACTCATCCACCACCTGAGTCAAAGACTGACCCAAGTTGAGAGGTAGCCAAGGGCCTACCCAGCCGCTGATCCATCGCAGCAGAAAGAGATCCAAGCTGAGCAGATGGGTCAGATGGGGCCGTTGAATCTTGACCGCCACCCATTCGCCGGAGTGAAGACGAGCCTTGTGAACCTGGCCCAAACTGGCCGCTGCCACCGGCTCAGGGGTGATCTCCGCAAAGATCTGATCCACAGGTCGGCCCAGCTCCTGTTCGACGCGGGCAAAGGCCAGCTTAGAGGGAAATCCCGCCAGGTTGTCTTGCAATTGGGTCAGCTCTTCCAGGTAATCACGCCTGATCAAATCGGGCCGAGTGGAGAGGGCTTGCCCCACCTTGACAAAGCTAGGGCCAAGACGGGTCAGCAATTGCCGCAATTGGGTGGCTCGTCGAGCCAGATTTCGCTCCGACTGGCCGAACCATCGATCCATCTGAAGGCTAAACACAAAAGACAGTAGGGGTACCACCACCCTCAGCAGACGCCCCACCACCGCTCCCCAGCGCCAGCGATAATAACGAGCAATCGCCTGGGCATCATAAGCCTTCAACTCGGCAAGGGGATCTTGGCGCACCGTGCTTAGCCTCCAGTAATCCTAAAATTTGACGCGAAAACTTTATACAACTTTATGCAAAAGGCTGTGGATCCCCTCGGGACAAGCCTACTGCAACCTTGATTTGCAAAGAAAACGTAAACTAGACCACATTTCTTTACCTTTACAGTATACGAAAAAGAGCTGGCTCCCAATCAAAAAAGACACCTCACTAAGGAGATGCCTAGAACTTGGGATCCCAGTTGATTGCTCTTGGCTCTTGGTTTAGGTTCATTCCAAAGGCATGACCTCCACCTCTGTTACCCCTTCTTCATAGATGCCCAAGGCTTGAGCAGCGGCAGTGGAGATATCGAGATCTCGACCGTTGATGAAAGGGCCACGATCGAGCACCGTCACCACAATGCTGCGGTGGGGATTGTCGGTATTGGTCAAGACAAGACGGGTTCCAATCGGCAAAGAGCGGTGGGCAGCGATGAAGTCTTCAAAGGGGCGAAAGGTGCTGCCATCTTGGAGGACATTCCACTCTTGATGGGGGGGCAGTTCTCCGTAGTGGGATACCACCATAAACCGAGGGCTGGCTTCAGCAGCCACTGAGCCTACGAATCCTAGGGTGAGGACAACTGTAATCTTGAGGGCTGTGGCCTTCAACAGCGGTGGGGTAGAAGCAGCAAAGTTAACAAGAGCTGACCGTTTGCAAGTAACGGCTGAGGCAAGAGCAAGGATCAGAGGATTGTTACCTTGATACTTTTGATCTAAGTGATTACTCGGCAAAAGCTGAGAATGCTCGAACCGGGGCAGCTTGGATCCGAACCAGTGGTTAGGCTTGGTCATCGTTTCCATCCATCCTTCATGAAGTCAAAAGAACAGGCTACGGCGCTGGTTGAGGGCATCCGCAGTCATCTAGGGACACTGACGTGTCAGAGAACCTTAACGTTCCCATAACCTAATGTAAAGGTTCCTGGTTCGATCCCACTTCAAACAAATAGCCAAACAAATAGAAGGACTGACTAAGGACTGAGGATGGACTAGGCCCGCTGCCACTGCATGTAGGGGATCCCAGCGGCACGAACCTTGATCTGCTCGGCTTGAGCCAAGAGTTGTCCACAGGCATCCCAAGTGCCACTCAGCATCATTTGCTTTGCACCACTAGGCATCGACACTGAGATGGCTTGATCGGCCCAGGTGAGTTGGTCAGCCGCCAGATCGAGGCCAAGGGTAAGGGTGGGATCCTGCTGAATGGCCTGCTGGACTTTGGTTACATCGCTGGGGGTTGCCATCACACAAGGGATCCCCAGAGCGACGCAGTTGCCAAAGAAAATCTCGGCAAAACTTTCCCCAATCACCGCCTGGATCCCCCAGCGTTGCAAGGCTTGAGGGGCATGTTCCCGACTGGAGCCACAGCCAAAATTACCATTGACCACCAACAGACGGGATCCCTGGTATTGGGGCAGATCAAAGGGATGCTGTCCCCCCAATTGCGCCCGGTCATCCGCAAAAGCCTGCTCCCCCAGCCCATCAAACGTAATGCAGCGCAGAAAACGAGCCGGAATGATGCGGTCAGTGTCAATGTCATTGCCCACCAACGGGATCCCGCGTCCCTGGACGAGCTGGATCACAGAGGAAGAAGGTGCAGTTGGAACCATGAGATCTCCTCAAAAGTCAGTAGCGTGAATAACGTGAATAAATAGATCGGGGACTAAACAATTGGAGACTGAACAGATTGAGTCATCACGAGGCCGAGCCATGCAGCCTCAAGACCGCACAGTGGACTCAAACACAGTGGAATCAAACTTGGCCTACTAGGGTATCACTTTCGGTTGCTGGGCTTCTGTATTGGCATCCGGGATGGTATCGGGGCCAGATGGGATACCAAGAATGGGTAAAAAGCGTGAGCCAATAGGGGTTTCAGCCCCCCAGATCCGTCAGCTCAATCGATTCCTGCTATGATCTGGCCTGATTTGGTGTGTGGAGAGTGGTGGGTGTGGGTGTTGAAGCAGTGGTCATGGAAACTCAGGCGTTCTATCATTTCGTCGGCATCGGTGGGGTGGGGATGTCGGCTCTGGCTCATATCTTTGCCAAGCTGGGCTGCCGGGTCAGCGGCTCGGATGTGGCCCCCAGTTTACGCACCCGGCGCTTACAGGAGTTGGGGGTGACTATCTTTACCGGACATCAAGCAGCTCATCTGGCCGGGGATCCCTGTGTGGTCTACTCCAGCGCCATTCGGGCCGATAATCCTGAGCTACAAGAAGCCACTGCGCGGGGGTTGACGGTGTGTCATCGGTCGGCTCTGTTGGCCCAACTTTTTCAGCACATGAAGGGCATTGGGGTGGCGGGCACCCACGGCAAAACCACCACCAGTAGCATGATCGGCTACCTGCTGCTGCAGGCGGGCTGGGATCCCACCCTGGTGATTGGGGGCGAGGTGGATGCCTGGGAGGGCAACGCTCGGATGGGCCAAGGGGACTATCTGGTGGCGGAGGTGGATGAATCCGATGGATCCCTGGTGCAGTTGCATCCCTGCATCGGCATCATCACCAATATCGAGTTAGATCACCCCGATCATTTTTGCGATTTAAACCAAGTGATCGAGGTGTTTCGGGCCTATGCCCAGCAGTGCCATCTGGTGATCGCTAGCCTGGATTGCCCCACTGTGGCGGAGCAAATTCGGCCCAGACTGGGCTACAGCATCAATCATCACCCAGAGGCTATCTATCAGGCCCGTGATATCCACTACCGCGCCACGGGCACTCAGGCCACCATCTGGGAAAAAGAGACCTGCCTGGGATCCCTGCACTTGAAACTCTTGGGGGCCCATAATCTCAGCAACGCTCTGGCAGCAGTGGCGGTGGGTCAATACTTGGGGATCCCATTTGAGACAACCGCCGACCTGTTGGGGCAGTTTAGGGGTGCCCATCGTCGTTTTGAACTGAAGGGGACGGTGGAGGATGTCATCTTTATCGACGACTATGCCCATCATCCTAGCGAGATCCAGGCCACCCTATCGGCGGCACGGCTTCAGGATCGGCGGGTGGTGGCGGTGTTTCAGCCCCATCGCTACAGTCGCTTGGCCTCTTTTTTTGATGACTTTACCCAGGCTTTTGACCAAGCCGATCTGGTGATCATCACCCCCACCTACAGCGCCGGAGAAGGGATCCATCCCAGCATCAGCAGCCTCAAGCTGGCAGCAGCCATGACCCAGTTTCATCCTTGGGTATGCTACGAACCCAGCCTTGCCACCCTGTCTGAATCCCTGGCGGCGCGGCTCCAAGCAGGAGATTTGGTGCTGTTTTGGGGGCTGGGGATCTCAACAGTCAAATTCCAGCCACAATTGAGGCGTACACTCAACGCTGTCAGACCCAGCCAATCGCAGATCTGGCCCTAAAACAATGATGAAACAATGATCAGGCTGATGAGCGAGGATCGAGTCACTCTTTTAACTGATGCTGCGCCCCCTTTGTTGATCCGGCCCCAAGTCGTCTTGGCCCCCTACACCACCTTTCGGGTGGGAGGTGCTGCCGAGTGGTACTGCGAACCGGCCTCACTGGAGGAGCTGGAATACTGCGGCCACTGGTCGCAACAAGCCGGGATCCGACGACGGTGCTGGGGGCGGGCAGCAATCTTTTGGTCAGCGATGCTGGGGTGTCAGGACTGATCATCAATACTCGCAAGCTGCGGGGCATTCAGTTTCCGGCCCCCGGACAGATCTGGGCTGCCGCTGGTGAACCCCTGGCTAAACTGGCGCGGGTGGCAGCACGACAAGGCTGGAGCGGGTTGGAGTGGGGCATCGGGATCCCTGGCACAGTGGGGGGTGCGGTGGCCATGAATGCTGGAGCCCATCAGCAGTCGATGTCAGACTGTTTGCGCTCGGTGACGGTGGTCAGCCCTGCCGGCCTGGTGCAGACGCTCTCTCCTGACGAGATGAGCTTCGGCTATCGCCACTCCATCTTGCAGCAGCACAATTGGATCGTGACAGGAGCCCATCTTCAGCTGGTGCCCGATCAAGATCCGGTGCTAGTGAAAGCCCAGACAGACCAAAACTGGCAGCAGCGGCATCAAAGCCAACCCTACGATTGGCCTAGCTGTGGCAGTGTCTTTCGCAATCCCAATTCGTTCACGGCGGGCTGGTTGATTGAGCAGAGTGGTCTCAAGGGCTATCAAATTGGTGGTGCCCAGATCGCCCATCGTCATGCCAACTTTATCCTCAACCGCGATCAGGCCTCTGCCAGCGATATTTATGCCCTGATCCGATTTGTACAAGAAACCATTTTGACCCAGTGGTCACTGGTGCTTCAACCAGAAGTCAAGATGCTGGGGGAGTTTGGGGCGTCCCTCTTGTAATGTTCCTTTTTTTAATAACGAAATGAATAGATGATTATCACGGTCAGGCATTTTTCCCAAGTCCGCAAGAGGTAAGGTAGGGCTTGCCAAAACCACAGCCTTGATGCTGGATAAGCCACGGTGAGATGCCACAGTGGGGATGGGGATCCTTGCTCCTTTCAACCTTCTTGCTGAGGCTTGATGCTTCTGAACCCAGCTTCACCCCGTTCTTTTGCCGTACTTTCCATCGGGGCAGCCCTGTTGACAATGGCTCTCAAAGCCTTGGCCTATGGCGTCACGGGATCCATTGGCTTGCTTTCGGATGCGTTGGAGTCTGGTATCAACTTGGTAGCGGCAGGTGTGGCGGTGTGGGCTTTATCGTTAGCGGCCAAACCAGCAGACATCGAACACCCTTATGGTCACAGCAAAGCAGAGTATTTTTCCAGCGGCGTCGAAGGTAGCCTGATCGTGGTGGCCTCGATCTCGATAGCATTGGCGGCCTGGGAACGGCTATGGGATCCCCAACCGTTGCAACAATTGGGCTGGGGCTTGGGGCTTTCGCTGGTAGCCACTCTGATCAATGGAACTGTGGCCGGGATTCTCTTGCGGGCGGGGCGACGGTTCAACTCCATCGCACTGCGGGCGGATGCCCAACACCTGCTGTCGGATGTCTGGACTTCGGTGGGGGTGGGGGTGGCGATCATCCTGATTGGGTTGACCGGCTGGCTGATCTTGGATCCCTTAATCGCCTTTGGGGTGGCGGGCAGCATCCTCTGGACAGGAATCAATCTATTACGGGAGACAGGGGACGGCATCCTTGATCAGGCATTGCCCGAAGAAGATCAGGCCCGCATTCTCCGGGTGCTCCAGCAGATCACCCAAACGCTGCCCGTGGGGGAAGTATCCTTTCACGCCATCTTGACTCGACGGTCGGGATCCCGGCGATTTGTGTCGCTCCAGATGCGGGTGCCGGGATCCTGGACAGTCCAGCAGGGGCATCATTTGTGCGATCGGGTGGAGGAGGCTTTGCGAGCGGCTCTGTCCAACAGTGACATCGTGATTCACATGGAGCCGTTGGGGGTCGCACCGACATCGACACCTGCCACAGACTACTCGCCAGAAATGCCAAGATAGAACCATACAACTTAGACACATCCTCACTTATGGTCTTATTTGGACTGGGTCAGAAGCTCTCCAAGCTGAGCCTCCCCACCCCTGAACAAGCATTACCTGGACGCTCAGAGGCGATGCCAGTGCCCGCCCAGCACTTTGTCAATGGCAACCCCCTCCAGCCTCCGTTCCCTGACGGGATGGAAACCGCCCTGTTTGGCATGGGCTGCTTTTGGGGGGCTGAGCGCAAGTTCTGGGAAACCGCAGGTGTCTTCACCACAGCTGTTGGCTATGCGGCAGGATTGACCCCCAATCCCACCTATCGGGAAGTTTGCTCTGGCATGACGGGCCACAACGAAGTGGTGCTGGTGGTTTTTGACCCCCAGGTGATCAGCTACGACGGGATCCTGAAGGTGTTTTGGGAAAACCACGATCCCACCCAAGGGATGCGCCAAGGCAATGATAGAGGCACCCAATATCGCTCCGGCATCTACACCTATTCTGATCTCCAGAACACTGGGGCCGAGGATTCAAAACGAGCCTTCCAATTGGCCCTGAACAAGGCGGGCTACGGGGTCATCACCACCGAAATCTTGGCCGCTCCGGCTTTTTATTACGCTGAAGACTACCATCAGCAATATCTGGCCAAAAACCCCGGCGGCTATTGTGGCCTGGGGGGCACAGGAGTTGCTTGCCCTATAGGTCTGGCCCAGGTTTGAGACGATAGCTACTAGCCAGGGATCCCCAGATCCAGCACTCAAAGCACTCAAAGGGATCCCTGGGCATACTCGTCAGGCCAAAGTGACCAATAGCCAGACCCGCAGACAGGTGGGGCTAAAGCCTCTACACTGAGAAGTGTTGCCTTTTGTAAAGAAGCCAGGGATCCCAATGTTGAGAACCATCTTTCGCCAGTATGTGATGCCAGCTTTAGTGTTGCTGGTATTTTTGTTGACGTTGGTGGTGGTCAGCATCCGGTCTTTTTTACCCGGAGATATGGCTCAACCAGCCCCCATCGATCCAGCGGATCAGATCGCTCAGGTGACTGGTTTCCAGGCCGTCTTATTCGAGTCGATGTGATGAAACAAACGGCTCTGCTCCAGATTGTGATGAGCTCTTGCCTGCGGGTCGGACTGACGGTGCTGGTGCTGCTCGGCCTCTGGGGGATCCCGGTGGGGGCGGTGGCCAACTACAGCAACACCAACCTCAGCGGCAGAGACCTGTCGGGCCAAAACTTGGCAGGGGGAGCTTTTGTCCGGGCTACCCTGCGGGAGACTAATCTGTCGGGATCCAATTTGCGGGGGGCCACCCTCAGCGGCGCGAATCTATCGCGGGCCAACCTGCAACAAGCAGATCTCTCCTCGGCCCTATTGGATCAGGCGGATCTCTCCTCTGCCGATCTGCGGGATGCCCTGTTGATGGATGCCGTTATAGTTCGCTCTGATTTGACAGGGGTGCTGATTTCTGGAGCAGATTTTAGCGGTGCCATTCTGGATCGCAGTGTCCAGGGATCCCTATGTCAGCAAGCGGAGGGGGTCAATCCAGCCACGGGCCTGTCCACCTTCGATTCCTTAGAGTGCTAGCCCCCTTCTTATGCAGTTTCAGAAGCATTCAGTGGCGGCATCTCTCAGAGGCATTCTTGAGAGGCAATAAGGATAAACACAATAAGGACAAACAATGGACTAACAATAGGGATTAATAGGCATAAGGATTGATTGGCGGCTCGATGGGGGTCACTGAGTCTGCCCGAATGGCCAACCGCCGGGATCCCCCTCGTTCATCCAAAATCATGGTGCCAGTCACCGCCAGCCACTGATCTGCCTCTAGGCTAGTGGCCTGCGGCCAAATCACAGGCAGTCCGACCGGATAAGCATCGGCGGCGCAACAGCTGATCAAAAAGCGGGCCAGCCAAAACATCCCTTCGCTAGATTCACCTTGGCGGGATCCCTCGGGGTTAGCCGCCACCAGATCATCGTAGGGAATCACGAACCCATCCACATTGACCTTTTGACCGATGTAATTGCCGGGATCCGGGTAGACATCGAGAGTTCGGATCCAGTCGATCAAACCTCGGGAGCCTGGATCGACGCGGGGCTGAAAGGCTTCGGGAGACTCGCGGGCCAAGCTCAAATTTTGCTCCACCCCTCGATTCAGAGCTGTCTGACTAGAGAGGGGACGCGGCACCACGATAAAGCCCAGCAAGGCCGCCACCAAGAGTATCCCGGCCCCCACCCGAGGAGGCAGTAGCGATTGATGAGACTGGATGCTGATAGAACGTCCCCCCAGAATCCTGATCAGCTGGATCCCCCCCAATCCCAACAGCAAACAACCGCTCAAGGTGGCCAGCCAGAGATAATTTTCGTGGATCAGCAAGGTCAGCTCCTGCCGGATCCGAAAGCGCAGCAACATTCCCCCCACCAGAGCCAAGGCCAATGCCTCCCACAAGTCGCTTTGCCAGAGCCGGGATCCCAGGCTGTCCGGGGCAAAGGGGGGAGAGGGCGGGGGAAGTTGGGATCCTTGCATGGGGGGGACTCAGTATCAGCGTTTTCTACCCTAAGCCATCTTTCGCCTCATGGGGCTCTTGCGCCGTCTGTCCTGTGCGGAACTGGCAGAAGATACTAGACCTCTTGCACGAATCAACAAGAGGTTAAGGTCGGCAAGGTTAGCTCATAGTTGTGGATGCCAGCAATGACATTTAATCTCAGTTTGAATCCTTTCCTCCGATTGCGATAGCGACTGCCAATTATCTGCCATACTTTCAAGACCCCGATGCTTGCGGCGGGGTTTGTTGATTCATCGATGCACATGGTCTCCTCTGATTCGCCGAATCGCTAGCTGCTGATTGTCTTACTTTTGCTCCCTTGTCAGCTCTCTACCTTCTGGCCTTCGATGGGAGATCTTGCCATACAGCTTTTGTATTCCTTGATAGCCTTTGTCTACTAAAACTTCTATTTATTCTTAAATTCATACAGTCTGTTCATGATATACATGAGACGTTCTGTGGTAAGCTTTAAAAAAATGAATCTCCTGTTGACATGAGTCGTTACTCCCTAGATATCCGCCAGAAAGTCGTCACTGCCTACCATCTCGGTAATATCTCAATTCGTAAACTGGCTTAACAATTTATGATGAGCCCTGTTACTGTCCAGAAGTACCTCAATCAGGACCGAGACACTCAAGACCTAACCCAGGGTAAACGCATCTAAATTCGTATAGCAAGATACAGAAGAAGATTCTAAATATAGTTTCAGAGCACTGTTTCCAGACCTTTTTACCTATATATCGCTATCTCAAAGCAGGGCCAGAGATCCAGA
>JAAUUM010000232.1 GCA_012031565.1 Synechococcaceae cyanobacterium SM2_3_2 | reverse complement strand
AGCAAGTAGGGGCGGTAGTGGGGCAGATAGCTCTCGGTTTTGAAGTTTTCAAAGGTTGCGATGGCCCCTGGGTGGTAGAGCTGCTGAATGGTTTGGATAAACCGGCTGCCACCGTAGGCCATGACAGGGGTGTGAGAGGGGTAGAGGTGGTCTAGATCTCGGTCGTGGGGGGTGACGACCTGAACAGGATTCCCCTGCCGCTGGAGTTCTTCAATCAACGGAGCTGTGCGGGAGGGGAAGGTGGTTTCTCGGACGACCCAGTGGAGCATAGGGTGTCGGAAGCCTGGGTAACGTGGGTTCGACCCGCTAGGAACGGGGAGGTTTTTGAGCGGCAACTTGTTCTCGAGCCCAGCGGATGGCATTGGCGTTATCGGCTGCGGCTACAGCTCCTGCGATAATCATCAAGGGCATGGAGGGGGAGAAAAAGTCTTCATCGGGATCCTCAGGAATAAACATGGCGATGAGGGTCAGTGACAAGAAGAAGAGCGCAAATGCTTTCCCGCGCCGGGTGTAGAGATAGCCACCAATGGGGAAGATGAAGCCCAATAGGATGGCAAGCCAGTAGTCCCGTTGAGAGAGGTTGTAGATCCGGCGAAGTTCTTTATCTTGCTGTTTTTGCTGTTCTTCTGTGGCGATGTCGTGCAGTTTGCTCATGGTCTGTGACCCAATTCGGTAGGGGCATCCTATCCATCCTGTGAAGGGGGGCTTCTGAATGGGATCCCGGTGATTGGGTGGTCAAAATGTACCTCTTTCACATTTTTGTACTTCTTCAAGATTCATCTTTGATGCCGGTCTATTGAGGTTAGTTTAGTGATGGGCATAGACTAAATGTGACAGCATAGTAAGATTGAGGGTATAAGACAAGGGATCTTAGAGGGCTGAAGAAAGTAAGTCATTGAGCTTTTCTCGAAGGATCCCGGCTTTGTGGTGGCAGATGAATTGGGTGGCTCGGAGAAGGAGGAGGCACTGATGGATGATCTGTATGACCTGGGCCGCTTCCTGCAAGCCCAAACGGAAGACTATGATCTGGCATTACGGGAGATCCGCGCCGGTAAAAAACGGTCGCATTGGATGTGGTACATCTTCCCGCAGTTCGATGGGCTTGGATTTAGCTCGACCTCCCGACGGTACGCTATCAAGAGCATTGCTGAGACTGAGGCTTATCTTCAGCATCCCGTTCTTGGCGCTCGGCTGGTGGAATGCTGCGAGGCCGTTGTCGGTGTCAATGGGCGATCAGCTTATGACATATTCAGTTCCCCCGATGATATGAAGCTGCGGTCATGCGCTACACTCTTTGCCCAGGTTTCAGATCCTGGCTCAGTCTTTGAGAGGTTGCTTGACAAATACTTTGAGGGCATGGCTGACCAGCGGACACTCGACCTCCTTGGGGCCGCACAGGAAATATGGTAGGCAGAAGATTATGCTGCGGCTGGGCTTTGTGTTGACAGCCCAAGTGGATAACTGGTGATGGAAGAGTGGATCCCTGGGGTACTTAGAGGAGCTGATTCGATACATTTGAGAGCGAAAAGTCAACCAAGAATGCCAGTCAATGCACCCAACCTAGATTGGGTAGATGCCCTACCACCATCCCGACGATTACTAATTTTCAACCTTCGTCAGACCAGATGCCACTCATGCTGACGCAGGATTCCAGTTGAGTTCCCATCTGCTGATCCGCCAGAGTTAGCATCCTTTGATTGGGATGGATACGCGGGTAGTTAGCTAAAAGCTGATGAAGGGCTTTGTGTTCATAACCTGCACCACCCAGTTGCTGGGTCAAGATGATTAGAGCAGCGGCGGGAGAACGAGATAAACCGGCATGACAATGAACCAAAAGAGGAGCAGTAGTCCGAGCCGCGAAGAGTAGGATCCGAATGTGGTGGTTTTGAGGGCCAAGAGCAGTGGGGTCAGGATCACAGTGGTCTTCAAACTCTAGGCGTAAAACGGGAACTTTGACGTAATGCAGATTACGAGGGCTAGTATCGCCGGGATCCCCAATTGAGATGACCAAACCCGGTTGATGACGGAGATACTGCTTCCAGAAGGCAGATTTGGAGGCGATAATGATCATGTGGAGTGATAGAGTAATGTTTCTTTGATGACAAGGAGAGTAAGAGAAAGTTCATTCTGTTTGTACATATTTCTCATTGTGAAGATAGGATCCATTGTCAGAGCAAGGATCTCAGCACACTCGATGCACCAACGCCACCACGTTTCCAGGAGAGTTGACTTGATTTGTGGCTGTTTGGGGGTAGTTACTCAACGAAGTTTAGCCTCAACCCCAAGGATCACTTGTCCCAGAACTATCATTCATTAAGTTTCCGAACATCCTCTTTGATCATTAGGTTCAATAAAGGTTTGTCTTTAGAAACTTTTAAGGTGACAAAGGTAGTTCAACCTCTGAAATAACACGTTATCATTAGACTATAAATCCGCATCTAAAGTATTGGTTCGTACAATGCTAGACTCATCAGGTGTAGATTGGGCTCAATCTGCCCATAATTGGGAAGAGCAAGGGGATTATCTTCAGGCATCCCTGTATTATCGGCAACTGGGCTTGTTGGATAAAGTCGCTGAGATGCTGATTAAGTTGGAGCGATATCAGGATGCAGCACAGGTTTATGAAGAGGCTAAAAAGCATGAGGCTGCCGCTCAGATCTATCAAGCCTCGGGAAATGTGGCCGCAGTGGATCGATGCTGGAGTTTGGCAGCAGTAGTCGCTTGTAACGACTCGGACTTGACAACGGCTCGGATCCACTGGCGTAAAGTGTCAGATTTGGAGGGGGTGGCTCGTCAATATGAGGCCCAGAAGCAATGGTCTTGGGCGGCGGAGGTGTGGGAGCTGCTGGGGAAGTTTGAACAAGCGGAAACATTGTGGGGTCAGCTAGGAGAATGGCAGCGCGTGGCAGTGGTCTGTGAGCAGCAGGAGAAATGGGATCCTGCGGCGCGAGCATGGGAAAAGCTAGATCAATGGTTAGAGGCTGAACGCTGTTGGGGAAAGATTTCAGCCTTTAAGGAGATGGCCAGAGTCTGTCGACGAGATTTGCGCTGGGGGGCGGCGGCTTCACATTTTGAGGTTTGTGAGAAGTGGGAAGAAGCAGGCCATTGCTGGAAGCAGGAGAGCCAATGGGTCAATGCGGCGAAATGCTTTCGGGAGGCTCATTGTTACCGAGAGTCGGCACCGTTGTGGAGAAGAAGTGGATCCCTTCTAGATGCAGCGGCAGATTGGCGGGCGGCAGGGGAGTTGCGACTGGCGGCAGAGGCTTTGGATGCTGCGGGATCCTTTGAGCTGGAAGCGGGGACTTTGTGGCAAGAGCTGGGAGAGCTGGAGTTGGCGGCGAAACGCTATGAACAAGTGCCACAACCCGAGGCATGGCGACGGGCTATTGAGTGTTGGTCTGCCGTTGAGAATTGGGATGCCGTAGGGAACTTATATGTTCGCTTGGGAGAGATCGAGGCGGCGGCACAGGTGTGGGCTGAACATGGCTATCCAGGTAAGGCCGCAGCGCGCTATCAAAAGCTAGGGCTGATGGAAGAGGGGAGTCGCTGTTGGCAACAAGCAGGAGAATGGATCCGCTCGGCAGAATTATTAATCGTTCTGGGGCGAGAACAAGAAGCGGCGGCTGATTTTGAGCGGGGGGAGGCTTGGGAACAGGCTGCAGAGTGTTGGCTGCGGTTGCAGGAGCGGATCCCGGCGGCGGAGTGTTTTCGGCGAGATGGTCAATTTGAGCAGTCAGCACTATTGTGGGAGCGGGTGGAGCATTGGGAGAATGCCATTGCCGATTGGCGACAGGCAGGCCAGCTAGAGCGGTTAGCAGAGCTGCTAGAGCAAAAAGTGCAGGCTTGGGAGGAGGCAGCTGAGACTTGGCAGCAATTACAGCGGCATCATGATGTGGCCCGATGTTTGCGGGCGGCGGGGAATTATGCAGCGTCGGCCCCGCTGTGGGAACGGTGTGGGGAGTTTGAAGAAGCTGTTGAGGATTGGCAAAATGCAGGCAACTTGGAGCGGGCGGCGGAGCTTTTAGAGGATCCGATTAGGGATTTTTGGGAGGCTGGGCTGATTTGGGCTGAGCTGCAAGCGTGGGAACGGGCTGCCCTTTTATTTGAGCGGGTGGATCATCCAGCAGGATTAAGGCAAGGGATCCGCTGTTGGTCTGAGATTGAGGAATGGAATCGGGTGGCAAAGCTTCATCTGCGGTTGAATCAGCCCCAGGAAGCAGCCCAACTTTGGGAGGAACATGGCTATTTTGATGAGGCGGCTGAAACCTTTGCAAGCATTCAACACGCTTATGATGCGGTGCGGTGTTGGAAACAGGTGGAGCAATGGGTGAAGATAGGGAATTTGTTGCGAGAAAAGGGATCCCCGATTGATTTGGATTTAGCGGCTAATTATTATGAGCGAGGAGAGGCTTTTGTTGAGGCTGCGGCCTGTTGGGTGGAATTAGAAAACTGGAGCGGAGCAGCGGATTGCTTGCGCCGGGTAGGGGATTTTGCCCAGTCGGCGGTTTATTGGGAGCAGGATCAAGAGTGGGATGAAGCAATTCAGGATTGGCGGCAGGGTCAACGGTGGGAAGAGGTGGTACGGATCCTTTTGGCTTTAGATCGGCGGCTAGAAGCGGCACAAGCTTGGGAGGAAGCGGAGGAGTATGAAAAAGCAGGTTTACTTTATGCCGAGATTAAAGATCTAGCAGTATTGGAAAAGGAGATTCATTGTTGGGAACAGATACAAAGGCGAGATCGGCTAGCTCCGCTGTATGAGGAAGCGGGAAGATTTAACAGTGCGGCTCAGGCATGGGAATCATTGAATGAACCGGAAAGAGCGATTGATAATTGGAAGCAAATTGAGAGTTGGCATAATATAGCTCGGCTACAAGAGCAGCTCGAATGCTATCAAGAGGCAATTGGAAATTATCGCCAGCCACAATCCGATTGGGAAGGGATAAAGCGTTGTGCAAAGAAGAGTACACCAATTTTATGGGAAGTGGTAGTAGAGGCTTGTATACAGTTAGATCAATATGTTGAAGCAGCTGAGGGATTTGTACAACTCGATCAATACGCTCAGGCAGCAACCTATTACGACAAAGCTAATCTGCATTCTAAAGCTGGTGAGCAATGGGAGAAAGCTGGGAAATATGACTGGGCTAAGGTCAGTTGGGGTCGAGCGCGGAATTGGCATGCGGTGCTAAGGATTTGCAAACAGCAAGACACGCCAGAAACATGGCTAGAAGCGGCAAAGGTTCTGGAAACAGAATTAGGTAACCCTTGTGAAGCTGCTGAGCTTTTCTATCAATATGAACAAAAGGAAAATGCTTATCGCTGCTGGGGAAATTGCCCAAGGAGTTCACAGATTGCCACCGCTAAGGAATCTAAAGGAGATTGGATCATAGCAGCAGATATTTGGGCTGCGTGTAAGCAATGGGAGAGAGCGGGGAATGTGTGGGTCAAAGCACAGAAATATTGTGCTGCAATCAGTGCCTATCAAAAAGCTATACAAGAAGATCCACCAGTCTCCAGTTCAAGACCTGAAGATTTAGAATTGCCAGAAAGATTTCGAGGAGGAAATATTTGGGCAACTGTAGCAACCGCTGCGGGGACAATTGTAGTAGAAGCAATAGCAGGGCCCCCCAGGGTGGAGTTGTGAGGATAATAGGGGGGGATAGGGAGTGTTGCAGACGCCACTATCCTCTATGATGAAAGAATA
>JAAUUM010000231.1 GCA_012031565.1 Synechococcaceae cyanobacterium SM2_3_2 | reverse complement strand
GTCTCAGGCAGGTCAAGTGATCCCTGTGATCCCTTGTGATGATTTAGGGATCCCTAATACTGAGTTCATTCCTTTAGGCTGTGGTAATGACACACACGTCCCTATCCCCGTCACCTTTTTGGGGCTCTATCCCGGTGAGTTTGTCCCACATATCATTTTCACGTTCTACCCAGAGGAAGGGCCGCAAAAGAAAGCTGCTGAATGGGCTATCCCCTTCCCGAGAGTCACGGATCCGACCACCTATCAAACAGCCCTCATCCCCCCATATACCACTGGTAAACGGTTCAGGAAAAGGTTTTTCAAGAACAAGGCCAGCATCTCTGTCTATGCAGAGACCGAAGAAGAGGCGGATCGGATCGGCCTTTTCCAAGACCAACTGGTTGATACGGATCTGCTTAGAATGGCCAATGATGCCACCTTTGGCCGGGTGGGGATCCGGCCAGGTAGCAAGAAGAAGTTTGAATCCAAGCGTGTATACCTGAAATATGTGACGGCCTATCTGGATGGCGTCAACGGAGCCTGTGAGGGATGGGACTGGAGCTGGAGGTATGACAGGAATGGAAACGGTTCCCCCAGGCTGTGACAGAAAAGTCCGTAATCTCTATCAATGGCGGTATCGCAGGTGGTCTTGCCATATCGGCAAGGTATTAGCTGCTGAAGCTGAAACCCCTCTGATCCCATTGATGGAGTACAGCAAAAAGTATCATCTAACCAGAGATCAGATTATGGGCCTCTTGAATCGTGGGGAGCTTCAGGGGCAGAAGGGTAAGGGAAAACGGATTTTTGTCACTGACAAGATGCCTGAGTCCTGGCAAGCGTTCATAGGCTAGCGAGTGATACCGAACAAATATAGATTTCGGTCGAATTATTCAGCTATTAGACTGGATCCTAGACATCCTGAGGTCATCAATTTCTCGTCTGAGGACGTGTCTTATGGCCCTAATGATTGAATATTTTGACGGCGTTGGTGCTGTAGCAGCTAATGGGGTTTTTGTGCCCGTCGCAGATCTTTTCAACGTGCAGTCAACTGAGATAGCCCCTGCTAATCCCGCCCGAGAGAGCCATTTGGTTTATGGACTTCTGGAGCAGCTGGCTGACCGTTTCTCTGATGGGGTGACTGGACTTGGGATCAACGTTTCCAGAGGTGGCTTGGCTACTCCCGGATTGAATACTGTATCTCAACCCTTTACTGCCTCTGTGCAATGGGCCGGAGACTTTACCGACAGAATGATCAAGCCTATCCCTTTGCCTCCAGGCAATGCCGGAGCGGTGGCCATTGATGATGTCTTTCCTGGTGCCGTATTGGTGTCAGCAGCGGACGACACCGCCGGCCCGGGTATCGTGATCCCCAGTGCTGAACTACAAGGGCTAGGTGGCCCTGCTCATGGGTCGATTGACATCGATGCTGATAGCCGCGATTGGTTTGGGGCATTGGTCAACTATCTCGTCACAGAAGCGACTCTACGAACCGCTGTTGTGGCCTCTGCCATCGTGGCTCGGACGATCACAGCACAGGCTATTGCCTCCCCTGCTGGTGCCCTGATCGCTCAGATCAACCCCACCTCCGGGATCCCGGCTGCTGATGCCCAGAAAATTGTCCTGATCACCCGTTCAGTCAACCTGACTGTACAGCTGGCCTTAGATCCGGCTGCTGAGACCTTTGGCCCCAATCACGTCTCCGCTTAGCTGATACAGCCGCCGCTGCAGCAGGAGGAGATTTTCGTCCTGGCGGATGAAGACTCCAATGTCTTGATCTTTTCGGGCGATACGGTTCTCCAGATAGCGGCCTAAGCTTGGCACTTTTACACACTTTTCTTTTTAGGACAAAGCCATGCCAAACATCGCATCATTACAGATGCCTACTTACACCGATGATTTTGGAAACACGTACGATAACGTAGGATTCAAAATCAAGAATGAGTACAGCGATTCAATCAACTTGGGCTACCAAGAACGCAGTACATCAGTATGCTCTTCGATTTCTGGGTTGTTTAAGCCTAGAGCACTTGTTGCAACTTTCAACTTTAACGGTAATGCTCAAACTATTCGTTTCCCCGTGCCTTCTCCCGATCAGATTGAGTCTGCTCTAAACCAGCTGAGAAATGCGGCTGTCTGCGTAGATCTAGTAGGCGAAGAATGGACATTATTGCCCCCTAGTCGGTTCAACTATAACCCCAGCCAGCAGGAATATACTCTGGGTCAAGATGGTAACAAGGTATCAGGCTCTTTTGGCTATAGCTCTGACATTTTGGGTGCTATTCGTGCTCCGTTTGCGGTTGAACAAAACCCAACTCAAATTTCAAGTGTGATCTTGAATGATACTTGTATGTCTGATCGCCTAGAAAATGTGGCTTGCACACTGAGAATTGAAGGATTTAAGGCTCGCCGCCTAATCCTGACAGCCAGAAATAGAAATGGCGGATCCATTGTTAGGATTGCACCTCAAACAGGGCGCTCTACCTTGCAGCGATGTGTCACCACTCAAGGGGCTGTAGCCGCTTGCGTAGGGTATCAAGGAGAATCTGTCCGCAATCTGCAAATTTTGGTGGCCTGATTGGCCCGGTACACGATGGACTACACCAATGATTTGGGCATTGTCCATCAGTTGGTGAGTCTGAGAGTTTACCGAGTAGATGCTGATGAGGATTTCTCTACGTCCCTGGATGAGGATGCCGACTACCTGCCAGTGGTGTTTTCGCAAGCCATCCGGCCTAACCGGGCGGTCTGCACCATCCCTGGCCGGACACGGACGATTCGGCAAGCAGTGGTGCAGGTGACGGGATCCTCATTTTGGGTGATCCCGTGCCCGTTTCCGGCTGGGTCGGAGGTATTCCAGGCATTTTTCACTGACCTTAATCAGCGGTTCTCTCGAGTGCTGCTATTGGGGGAAAGGGTGGATCGGTCGTATTTGCGGCCCTATGTAGGGTTGGGGTTCTGATGGCGCGTTATGAGGTGCGATGGGTTCTCTATGATCTCGACTTTGCCAACGCGGCAGCGGTGTTGAGGTTTCGGAGGTTCCTGAGCACCAACCAGAACGACATCGCCACGCCATTTCCTGAGCTGGTGGCGGCTAGAGAGGTGGCCCAATCCACGGATCCGGTGCTGCTGGCCTCTCGCACCCGGCGCAATGTGATCCAAGACTTTCGGGCGGTGGAATGCTGCATGGATGCCAGAACGCCGACGGGGGATGCGGTGGAGCGGACGGCGATTGTGCCCTATCGGCCTGGGGATCCCAATCTCAAAGCGACAGTGGCCCAAATCTTGCAGTCAGACAAAGTTGTGAATGGCATTTATCGGGGTGAGCGTCATGCTGAACCGATCCAGAGGTGGCTATGACAGTGGCGGTTGAATCGATCTTTGATGGCACCACCACGGCGGGCACACCTTTTTTGACGGCTCTGTTTAAGGATGTGGAGCTGCTGATCTTCCAGGCGGTGGGGATCCCTGCCAATGAGGGTTACGAGTTTGGGGCCAGCATCATGATTCGGGTGCCGGATCCCACTGGGGCTTTCTTGTGGAAGGAGATTAGGATCCCTGATTCCTTTTTGGATACCGCTTTTGTCTACCGGATCCCATCTGAGTTTAGTTTGGGCTTGGATATGCGGGTGGTGGTGGATGTGGGGGAAGAGTTTGCCCTTCAGGTCTGGGGGATCCGGTCTAATCTGGCTTGCGATCTTGAGCTGATCTGCGAGCGGGTCAACGATATCAGCGTCAAGCTCAACATCCTGCTGATCAATGAGTTGGCGGGGTTGATTGGGAAGTTGTTGCCGGTGTTGTTCGCTCTGGCCACTGGGGGCGGTTCTTTGTTGTTGCCCTCTGCGGTGCCAATCCTGTTGGAGGCGGTGCTTGGAGGGGAGGTAATAGATGTTGTGGGCACTCAGGTTGAAGATCTGTTGCTTTTGTCAGGAGGGTTTTGATGCAGAGAGAGAACACGTTGGCGGCGGCCAATGGTCGGGCTATTCGCACTTATGAGCTGGGAGGCGTGGATACTCCTGCTAGTGGTTTGCAGGAGTTTGTTCAGTGGATTGTGAATGTTCCTGCTCAAACAGTGCGTTTGGTGCGACTGGAAATTCTTTTCCCAATGCGGCTGTTGAAGGTGAAAAGGCTTTCGGGGTCTGCTATGGGGGAGGTGACGGTAAAAGTGCAAGAGTCAGGCAATGGCCCGTTTTTTTATGGCGTGGTCGCTTGGGCTTTGGAGCTAGGGGATGAGAATGAACCGGATGTGATTTTGGCCCCTGGGGCTGACGTGGAGTTTGACAATCAGGTAGAGCAGCCTGTGCAGATTCTGCTTTTAGCTCAACGAGTCCACTGTGACTTTAGGGGGCTGTGATGAGCGATCACATTCACTACACCAATCATGGGGTCAAGTTGGATTGGGGGCCGCTGCTGGAGGCGTATGGCATTCGGGATGGGGTGTTGCTGCATTGGCAGGCGATGCCACGCCCTAATCCTGGAGCAGACGACAGGCGAAATTTTGGGGCGTTGGTGGTGGTGGATGGCCAGTCGCGCTATCTCACCGTTGCTCATGCCCATTGGCAATGTGAGCACTTGGGGCCATGCAAATTGGTGCAGATCAATCAGGCTTATCCGCGCCAGGTGCCGACGGCGGCGATGTGGTGGCCGGATGCCAAGTTGGAACACAAGGAGGGCCGATATCGGTTGGTTTGATGGACTATCTGCCTATCAGTCTTAGGGATGTGATTACCATTTTGAGCGTGGTAATTACCGCCAGTGTGGCGTATCGGGGAGGGCGCGAGTTCTCGGAGGCCAGGGAGGAAAAGCGGCGGGCGCAGATTTTAAGAGAAAAGTCTATTGATGATGATTTGGTGGATTTTGAAAGATTCTCAGGAGGTAATCAAAACTCAGTTAGAAGAGTTAAGAGATGAGATGGATAAGCAATTTTCTGAGATGTCACGTTTTTATGGTGAATTGTCGGCTGAGTTAAGGGCAATTTTGAAGTTGCAAAGCATGAAGAATCAAGGATTAGGAGATAAGTGATGAATTCTCGTCATGTGGATCTTTGGCTGGCGGCGTTGGCGGTGCTGGAATGCCCCATGTCGATTGAGGACAAGAAGAAAACCCTGAGGCAGGGGATCTTGTTTGAGGTGGGGGGATCCTTTGAGTTGTTGGATCCTCTGGAGCAGACGGGCTTGGAGCCTTTTGACCGGGCGGCGAAGAAGACCTTTTATCGCCTCCAGGTGGAAGCAATGGGGGTTGACGATGAAGATATCGGGTGACAAAGCAACATCACTGCTAGGGCTGGTGGGGGCGGCCTTGTTTGCTCAGCAGGTTTGGTTGCCGGAGCTGCTGCCCACTGAGGTGGCTGGCTCGATTGGGGCGGCGCTGGTGGCGGCGGGTGGGGCGGCGGCAAATAAGGATGAGATTGAGATTGGGGAAGATGGCAAAAAGCGTAAACGCCTTTGCGAGCTGGAGGCTGAGATAGCGGCTTTGGAGGCTGAATTGGAGAAATCCTTGCATCAGGGTTATCCAGAGCCGGGGGGGGATGATGAGCCTGGATCCGTTTAATATCCCGCGCTATTGGCAGGAGCTGCCCCACCAAAAGGAAGCCTTGATGTTTTGGTGGGAGAACACACCTCAATCCACGAGGGAGGCCTTTGCTAAGAAGTGGAGATCTGCCCCTGTCCCTAGGGTGGATGAGCGGGTGGCCAAGCTGATCGCGGCGGTGCCCAATGATATGACCTTTACCGGGAAGAGGC
>JAAUUM010000230.1 GCA_012031565.1 Synechococcaceae cyanobacterium SM2_3_2 | reverse complement strand
GACGACCCACAAAACCCTGCGCGGGCCACGGGGGGGATTAATCCTGACCCGGGATCCCGAATTGGGTAAACAGTTCAATAAGTCTGTTTTTCCGGGCACCCAAGGGGGGCCTTTGGAGCATGTGATCGCGGGTAAGGCGGTGGCTTTTTATGAAGCCCTCCAACCCAGCTTCAAGGCTTACTCAGCCCAAGTGATCGCCAACGCCCGAGCTTTGGCCGAGCAGCTGCAAGCCCGTGGCATCCGCCTGGTATCAGGAGGAACGGATAATCATTTGATGTTGTTGGATCTGCGCTCCGTCACTGCCCATCTTCAAACAGCAGGAGCTACGGATCCGGTTATGACTGGCAAACGGGCTGACAAATTGGTGGATGCCATACACATCACCGCCAACAAAAATACCATCCCCTTTGACCCCGAATCTCCCTTTGTCACCAGTGGTCTGCGTCTGGGATCCCCGGCTTTGACCACCCGTGGACTCTTGGAGGTTGACTTTAGACACATTGCCGATATCTTGGCCGATTGCCTGATGTATCCTGAGCAGGAATCTACCCAGAAAGATTGCCTGACTCGGGTTTTGCAGCTGTGTCAGCGATTCCCCCTTTATCCTCACTTGGGTTAGACCCTCAGCTAAATTGGGCTAAAACCAACTTAGGTCGAGGGAAAACGGGCCTGAGGTGGGATAGCGAACAGGCGCAATGCTGGTTTGATGGGCAGGGAAGATGTGGATCCTGGCAAAGTCTCATCTAAGATTAAGGCGGATTTCAATCTCAGCCATCTCTCAAATCATCGAGCTGTAACAATTCCCGATGGGACGCTGGCGTCATGCCTTATTTGGTTGCATTTTTAGCTGCTGCCTGTGTGGTGCTGTGGGCGACGCCCACGGTCAAAGCAGTTGGCTTGCGCAGTGGTCGTGTCGATCTGCCCGATGAGCGCAAGATCCACAGCAAGCCAATGGTGCGTCTAGGGGGCGTCTCGATCTTTGCTGGCAATCTTGTCGCACTTCTGTTGCTGTGGGGGAGTGGTTCCTTTGGGGGCTTGCGGCCAGAGCAAGAATATGAACTTTGGGGCGTCACCATTGGGGGGGTGCTCTTTTTCTTGATTGGTCTGGCAGATGATTTATTTAAACTCTCTGCCACCGTGAAGCTGTTACTGCAATTTGTGGTGGCGGCAGCCGCTTGGGGGGTGGGGGTGCGGATTGAGTTTGTCGGTTTGCCCATACTGGGGCTATGGCAGTTTCCGGTCGTCCTCAGCTTGGTGGTGACCCTGCTTTGGTTGGTGGGTATGGCCAATGCCATCAACTTTATGGACGGGCTGGATGGGTTGGCCGCGGGTGTGTCGGGCATCGCGGCGGTGGTGATGCTGGTGGTGACATTGCTGTTAGATCGTCCGGCAGCGGCCATGATCGCAGCGGCCTTGGCAGGGGGATCCCTGGGTTTTTTGCGCTACAACTTTAACCCCGCTCAGATCTTTATGGGGGATGGGGGTGCCTATTTCTTGGGCTTTACCTTGGCGGGGATTGGGGTGATTGGGGTGGCCAAAGTGGCGGCTACTTTAGCAGTGATCCTGCCCTTCTGCATCTTGGCGGTGCCGATTCTAGATATGTCAACTGTGATTCTAGAGCGACTGAGCCTAGGGCAATCTCCTTTTCAGCCCGATAAGCGTCACCTCCACCATCGTCTGCTCAAAGCGGGGCTGTCCCAACGGCTCTCGGTGATGTTTATCTATGCCCTGACCTTGTGGGTGGGCAGCTTGGCTTTGGTGCTAGCGGGATTACCCTCTGGGGGTACCTATTTATTAGGAGCCACCCTGATTCTGGCGGTGATTGGGTTCGGGGCCAGACGATACCGCTTTCATGTACCGGAAAAACCCGGCGGGCCACAAGACTTGTCCGCAACGCCCCACATCCAAGAGACCACTTTACGCAACCCCGCACCTCAACACAGGGATCCCCATTCATAACTAACCCCACTCGTAACTCAGTGGGCCGCAGATAGCGCTGATCCGATCAAAATCTGGTTCAAGATCCCGGCAGTAGAGGGATTGGTGAGCTTACCCCCTTGAGAGCGACTTGGCTTGCGGCTATCGTTCATGGAAGAGATGACAGTGCTGCTGGTGAAATGAGCAGCAAGCGAAGGATAGTGTGGTACGACCAAGCAGGATTCTCTCAGGCTGGATCATGGTGGTGGGCTGCTGTGGAAGCCTAGGGTTGACGGGGTGCCGTGAGTCTCCAGCAGGGCTGTGGGCCAGCAATGCCGAGGCTACCTCAGGAACTCAAAACAGTCTGGATCCCTATGGTGATCGGGCTCGGTTGGTGGGATCTGCGACGGTAGTTTTGCAAGTCAGAACCACTCAAGCTGGTGTCGGTACCATCACCCTAGAACTGGATGGCGAGGCGGCTCCCATTACAGCGGGGCATTTTATCAGCCTGGTAGAGGATGGTTTTTGGGATCAACTGGGGTTTTATCAGGTGGAAAAAGATCCAGAGCCGTTTGTGGTTAGAGCCGGGGATCCCCATAAGAGTCGCAGCCAGCGTCCTCGTCCGATCCCCCTTGAGATCAAGGTCACTGGCGAAGATAACCCCCGTTACAATGCCCCTCTGGATGTGACGCTGGGAGGAGCCCCTTTGGTCTTACGACACCGGGAGGGGGCGATCGGCATGGCTCGTTCCACCTCGCCCGATTCTGCTACATCAGAGTTTTATATCACCCTCAACAACCTGCCGATTTTGGATGGCCGCTATGCTGTCTTTGGCTATGTGACAGAGGGTATGGAGCTGGTGCATCAGTTGCAAGTGGGGGATGTGATCGAGTCCGCCAGAGTGATTCAGGGATCCGAGCATTTGATCCGACCTTGAATGGGACAAGGCCGGGAGTGGTCTATAATCGCCTCCATTGCACCTTCATCCTGAGCTGAAATGTCCATGTCGCCTGGGTTGGGTTCCCTCGATGCTGCCCCACCGCTGCCACTCCTGACGGTGGATCATCTCCGCATTGCTTTTCCCACCTCAGCGGGATCCCCAACAGTGGTGGTGGAGGATCTATCGTTTCAGCTGCAAGCGGGGCAAACGCTGGGCATTGTGGGGGAGTCAGGATCCGGCAAGACCTTGACCGCTCGCGCCCTGATGGGATTGGTGCCGCCGCAGGCCCAGATCCAAGGTCAAGCCCTTTTACAGACAGAACAGGGATCCCTGCTCAATTTATTGAATTTAAGCGCGCAGCAGATGCAGCAGGTGCGGGGTCGGCGGTTGGGCATGGTGTTTCAGGAACCTGCCAGTGCTCTCACTCCTGTGTTCACCTGTGGGTATCAATTGCGGGAGACGTTGCGGGCTACCCTGTCGTTGTCCAAAGCCGAGATTGCTGCCCGCTGTCGGCAGCTATTTGAAGAGGTGCAGCTGGATCCCACATTATTGGATCGCTATCCCCATCAGCTCTCGGGTGGACAGTTGCAACGGGTGGGCATCGCCTTGGCCATGGCCGGGGATCCCCAGATTTTGATTGCCGATGAACCGACCACGGCCTTGGATGTCACGATCCAGGCGGAGATTCTGGCCCTCTTGCGACAGGTGCAGTCTCAGCGACAGGTGGCGTTGATCTTCATCTCCCATGATTTGGGGGTGATCTCGGCGGTGGCGGATCGGGTGTTGGTGATGTATCGGGGTCGGGTGATGGAGTCCGGGCCAGTGGCAACGCTGTTTGAATCTCCCCAAAGCCCTTACACCCAGAGCTTGATCGCCTGTCGGCCTCAGCTGGGGCGACCCCTGCGGCATCTGCCTACTACCGAGGATTTGATGCAGGTGGCGACCCAGGCGGATGGATCCTGGACAGTGCAGGCCAAGGGGGTGGGATCCCTCGATCAACTGCTGCGGGTGCAAGCGGTCAGCCCCTCCGAAATCCAAGAGCGACAGGCGCACCTGCAACAACGGGATCCCCTGCTAAAAGTGACACAGCTCAAAACCCACTTTCCGGTGCGCGGGTGGGGTCGCCCTCAAGGGGTGGTCAAGGCGGTGGATGGGGTCAGCTTTGAGATCTATCCCGGCGAGACTCTGGGGCTGGTGGGGGAATCGGGCTGTGGCAAAAGCACCTTGGGGCGGACGCTGTTGCGCTTGATTCCGGCCAGCGGAGGGCAGATCATTTATGACGGCGACGATCTGTTGGCCTTACCTGCCCAGAGATTGCGACAGTTGCGCCGGGAACTGCAATTGGTGTTTCAGGATCCCTTTGGGGCTTTGGATCCCCGCATGAGTGTGGGGGAGAGTGTGATGGAGCCGATGCGCCTACATGGGATGGGCCGAAGTCGGCAGGAACGCCAACAGCGGGCCAGGGAGTTATTTCTAAAAGTCGGGCTGGATCCCCAGTCGCTGGATCGACAGCCCCATGCGTTTTCGGGGGGACAGCGGCAGCGGATCTGCATTGCTCGGGCCTTGGCCTCTCAGCCCCGCTTGATCGTCTGTGATGAGGCAGTGTCCTCCCTGGATGTATCGGTGCAGGCCCAGGTGTTAAACCTGCTCAAACAGTTGCAGGCTGAGTTGGGCTTGACCTATCTGTTTATCTCCCATGATTTGGCGGTGGTGCAGTTTATGAGCGACCGGATCATGGTGATGAATCGCGGCCAAGTGGAGGAGATCGGATCCCCAGAGCAAATCTATCAGCATCCCCAACGAGACTACACTCGTCGCCTGATTGCGGCGATCCCGGCTTAGGTGAGTTGACACTCAAATCTGCTGGGCTGGCGGTGATAATGGGGACTCCATCATTGGGACTGAGCATTGAAGCGATGGATGTAACTATTAAATAGTAGACCGTCTTTATTGCGTTTCCGTAATAAAGCCACACTCTGAACTCAGGGCTTTCGGCGTATCTCTGCCCTATTTGCCACAACACTAGGATCGAAACTCGGCGAGAGTTAAGAGATGTAAAAAAAAAGACAACAGCTTCAAGACCAAGCGCTGTTCAAACCAATATGATCTACGATTCAAATATCACGTTCCTTTCAAGCGGGTTCTTTGAATTTCAAAATCATTGGATCATCTAAAGGGTTCGGACAGATGAATTCATTCCGAGGAGATTATCATGGATCCCGTTAAATCGATTGCAGGACATAGTGCTCAAAAGATCGATGAGAGAAGACTCAAGAAAAGTGCGTTATCTATTTTGCTAAAGGGGCTATTCCTGATTGCACCTCTCCATGTCATAGCAACTTTCCCTGAACCAGTGGAAGCGCAACAGTGTCAGAATCGTCAAAATGGGATTTGTCTGAGTGTGCCAACTCTTCAATTGCCTCAGAATTCCGATGTGCCCACCAGAATACGTGCTGTGAATGATTGGGCCTTTAGAAATGGTAGTACAGTAGCATTCCCTAACTTTCATCAAGCGGATTATGGTAACGGATTAGTTTTTGGGGTGCATGTATTAGATGGCACTATGGCAGCATCAGTTGATGTGCCAATATCTCAGCTAGGCAATCCAAGAACAGTTGAAGATCAATTCCGTGCTGTTAATGACTGGGCATCCAGAAATCATAATTCAGTTGCCTTTCCTAACTTTCATCAAGCAAATTATGGGAGCGGAACTGTTGCTGGAGTAGTTCTTTTAGATAATAGAATTGCAAGATCAATAGATGTCCCAATGTCTGAGCTAGGGAACCCAAGAACAGTCGAGGAGCGATTCCGTGCTGTCAATGAGTGGGCAACCATAAATGGTTATTCAGCAGCATTTTCCTAATTTTCCATC
>JAAUUM010000229.1 GCA_012031565.1 Synechococcaceae cyanobacterium SM2_3_2 | reverse complement strand
CCCCCCAGTTGATAGGCCAGTTCTCCCCAGAGGGTGTGGACGCGGATCCCATCGGGTTTGAGGTTGGGGGTGCTGGGGGAGATTTTGTTGCCAACTAGGACGACACGTTTTGGCGCGGGGGATCTCGGTGATGGTGGTGGTTTGGAGGACGGCTTCCAGTCCCAGGAGATCGGTGGGAGGGATCCCGCTCAAGAGGTGATAGAGGGCGAGCATGGAGTGGGTTTTGCCGCCACCAAAGTTGGTTTGCAGTTGGACGACAGGATCCCCGCCTTGGCCAGAGAGACGTTGGAGTGCGTTGGCGAGCAACTGGCTGAGACTGTCGGTAAGGTAAGTGCGGCGGAAGAATTCGACGGGATCCCGGTATTCGGGGGATCCTTCGCCGATGTGGACTTGCCAGAGGTCGGCGGCAAATTCGGCTTGTTGGTAGCGTCCGCTGGCGACATCAGGATGGGGGTTGACGACTTCGCGCCAGGGTTTGAGGGTGGTGGTGCTTTCGAGGGTGGTGCTGGTGGTTTTGCGGCGTTCGTTCCGCATCTGTTCGTCAAAGATGAGGCGGCGTAGCTCCATCTTCATTTTGTTGATGTCGTCGGCCTGGGGAGCTGAGATGGAAGTCAGCAGACGGGCCATAGAGTCGAGGGCGCGGTCGGTGTCGTCGCTGGAGAAGGTTTCTTGGTGTGCCCATTTGTTGCGGTGATCGCGGATTTCGCTGACTAGGCTGCGGTCGCTGCGCCCCAGAATGGTGCGAAAGACCTCGTTCCAGGTTTCCCACATCAGTTTGAGCAGTCCGGCGGAGTCCCATTCGGGGATGGGTTTGTTTTTGAGGAGGGGATCCTCGTTGAAGGGGCGCAGCAGCTGGGGGGGGGAGGCGGTTGTTGCGGAGGGCGTTGTCGATTTCTCGGTCGATGAAGGATCCTAATCCGGCTTTGAGGAGGTCTAAGGCTCTGCCGACGCGCTCGTGGTTGGTGATGGCCATGATTAAGATCTGTAGAGTGCTACCGTGTACTCTATCTTACACGGCTTCAAATGAGAGTAGAATGGTGTCAGTTGAGATAGGACAGTGAGAGGGATCCCTATGCCAAGACAATCGAGTTCGGGAGTGGTACTGGAGAAAGAACCCTCGGATCTGCACTATTCGGATGTGATGACGTTTGTGGAAGCGAATCAGTTGAAGAAAGAAGAGATGTGGGAGGTGGTGGGCATCTCAGCTAGTACGCATTTTCGCTATCTCAAGAAAGATCCGGTTTTAAAGGCAGAGACGGTTGATCGAGTGCGGCGGATGCAGCGGCTCCATCGGCAAGCGTTGGGGGTGTTTGAGGATGTGGAAGAGACGAATCGCTGGATGGCCACACCAAAGGCTTATTTGCAGGGGCAAACTCCTTGGTTAGCGTTGGCAACCGATGAAGGGGCTAAACGGGTGGAGGAGATGTTGTATCGGGCTGAGTATGGGATGTTTGGCTAGTGCAGGTTTGGCGAGTCTGTAAGGGGAAACATCGAGCAACGGCTTTCTCAGGGGAGGGGGGGCTTTATGCGTCGTCGCGCTGGATGCCACAGGGATTGAGGGTGGTGTATGTGGCGGAGAGTTTGGCGTTGGCGAGTTTGGAGGTGTTTGTTCATTTGGAGAGTGACCGGATTCCGTTGGTGGCGATTCGGGCTAGATTGCCGGAAGGGTTCGCGCCAGCGGCGACTGGTCGCATCCCGATGGAGAGGGTGACGGTGGCACAGCTGGAGGCGATGGATCCTGAGTGGCAATCCGTGGAGGCTTATGGGCGATTGCAAGCGATGGGAAAAGCGTGGCGGCAGGCGGGGCGAACGCCAGTGTTGCAGGTGCCATCGGCGATTGTGCCGGTAGAGTTTAACTATCTACTCAACCCTGAGCATCCTGATTTTCGGGTGGTATTAGATCCACCGTTGGAGTTTCGTTTGGATCCTCGGATGTGGAAACAGAGGTGAGGGAAATAGACCGCTGAGGTTGATTCTTGAGGGGCAGAAGGGGGGGATGTGTTAGTGGGTCTGCTTAGAAAAGAAGTGGATTGTAGCCTTCGACAAAGGGACGCTGGAGGATGATCTGTTTAGCGTACTTGGGATTGTCGGGATAGCTGACAGTCCTGGGAAATTTTTTGAGGAGAGCATCATCCACGGTGTTGAAGTAGTCAACTTGCATTCTGATGGCGGTGGCGACGTGAGTGGCATCGACGGGTTTGATGCCGTAGGTTCTGGTGATGTAGCGACTAATTTCGGCGACTTCACGTTCGTAGGCAGCTAGTTCTAGCCAGGGCATCTCAAAGAGTTGTTTGATAATGGTTTCACAAAGCTTGGGATCCAGTTTTTGACTTGGATCTTTAGGATCTTTGATGTCGATGACCTCTGACTCGGAGAAGGCTGAGGTGACGACTCGGATGATGCCTTCTTCAGCAGCTTTGATGATGGTTTGGCATTCTTGGGCATGGGCTGGTTCGCTGTCGGAGTTGAGGTAGCCTAAAAAGATGCAGGCATCGAGGTAGTGATAGGCTGTCACGCCTCACCTCGGATTCTTTGCAGTAGAGTTTGGGCGGGAATGGCTTCATCCCAATCGGTGAGTCTTTTAATCTCTTGGACTTGGATGCTGCTCTTTTCTCCGTGGAGACGTTGGCGAATGACTCCAAAGACATAAACTCGCTTGTCAAGATAGTCTTTGGCTTGCTCAAGCTGTTCTGGGCGAAAGAAGCATTGAACACTTTTAGATTGGGAAGGGATCCTGACTCCCAGTTGACGTCTTTTGGCGACACTAATGGATACGAGTGTTCCTTCAATGGATCCGTAGTATTTGTAGTAGCTGGTAATCAGTTGGGAGGCATTCGCTAGCGTTTGGGGGTGAAGTTTGATGGTGGATCCATTGGTTCTGAAACTGATTTCGGCAATTTCATTGGGGTTGAGGATGCTAGCAAATTGGGTGGTGGCTTTGATAGCTCTGCTGGAGAAGCCTTCAGGATAGATGGGGTGTTCTTGAAGGGATTGGAAGCCTTGTTTGAGAAGGGAAATTACTTGAGAGGGACGTTCAGGTTCAATAGTTTCTTGGCGAGGATTGGCTTCGATGGTGAGATGTAGGCTGCCATTGCGAACATCGGTGATTGCCCACTCTAAAGTAGGTTCGCCATTGGGGGAGGTTTCTTGGTCGATGTCGCTGAGGATGTCGGAGAAATAGGTGAGAACTTTGCGAAACTTGTCAAATGGAAGATACGGGCCATCGACATCAATCGTGAGGCTCGCGCTGTTAGGGGTACGGTGGATCCTCGGATCTGGCATCTGATGACAAGAGTGCTGAAGCACTAGCTAATTCTATCTTAGATGTCAAGCTGAACGGGATCCTGCCATTTGAGGGTTGAGGATTGGATGGCGGCTGGGGGAGCGGGTCTGAAGTGCCATTTAGATGCGCTCTTGTCGGAGAGTGTGCAGGATCTCGGTGGCGCTGGGGTGATCAGGTGCATTTTGGGGGGCGGTTTGCCCTTGTTGGATCCAGTGGTCAAGCCATTCGCTGGCGGATAAAGGAGGGGGGGAGGCTTGGGCTAATCCTTGGGCAAGGGTGTGGGTGAGGAAGGTGTTGAGGTCTTGACCTTGGGCAAGGGCTTGGGCTTTTTGGAGGAGGTCGTCGGGGAGGTCGAGGGTGATTTTCATGAGGGAACGGGGCGAATAGTTTTAGGATAACGGCTGGATCCAGGGGTGCTGTGGCTAAGCGTGGGTCAAAGACTTGAGAATTGTGAGGACGGCATGGAGGTCGTTGCCGGGATTGTATAGAGAGAATAGACGTGAAGTTGCATACTGGGCGGTGGGTTGGCGGTGGGCTTTGAGAAATAAGAAGTCTGTGCCATTGGTGATCAGGCCAAAGGTGGGGCGATCTTGTTCGGGATTGGCTAAAGGTAGGTCAGGGTTTGGGGGATGGCACGGCTGACGGCGAAGTCGCTGCGTTTGGATTCGATGACCACCAGCCACAGAAAGGCGTTGATGACAAGGATATCGATTCGGCCTCGGAGGGTGATGCCTTCGTCTTCTAATTCAATGTTGATGCTGTGTTCGGTGGTGATGCGAAAGGGGCGGCGGTAGAATCCGGCTAGATCCAGGAGGGGGGAGAGGACAACCATTTTGACGGTGTTTTCGAGGAGGGGGGGATCCTCAAGGAGTTCTAGGATATTGCCTTGGACGCGATCTAGGTCGGCCAATTCCAGCTCTGAGAGGGACTTTTCTAGGCTGATTTGCCATTCGGGGAAAAAGGTTTCATCGGTTGCTGGCTGTAGGTTGAGGGTTTGTTTGAGTTGCCTAAGGGTGACTTCTGTGGCTGGGATGGCGGTGGTCATGGGGGTTGAGGGGGTTAGGTGAGTTCGAGTTGAACAGGATCCTCTCGTTTCAGGTTTTGGGCGAGGCGGAGGATTTCGGGCCAGCTTTGGACAAGGCTGTTGTAGGCGAGGGCTTCGGCGGCGCGTTTTTTGCGTTCGCAGAGGGTGTATAGGCGGTAGGCGAGTTCGCGGGCGGTGTCGCATTGGCTGCCCAGGTGGGCGACGAGTTTGGCGGTGGCTTCTTCGCCGTGGTCGAGGGCGTGGATTAGGTGATGGAGGATGAACCAGTCTCCGAGGTTCTCTGGGCTGGTGGTGGGGATGGGCGGTAGTTGCTGGGGGCGCAGGAGTTGGACTTTGCCGGATTTGGATGTGAGGAGGTTGGTGAGTGCGTTAAGGGCAGTGTTTTTGGCTTTGGAGAGGGTTTCGGCGTCTCCGTAGGGGCCTTCGGCAAAGCCGTATTGGTCGAACCAGGCTAGTGCCCAGCGGGTGGCGGGGTCAAAGTCGCCTTCTTGGTCGGCGAGGGTTTCGTCGAGGATTTGGTTGATCAGGGTGAGGGCTTCGCGGACGGTGAGCGGGATCCCTTGGGTGTCGAGGACTTGGGTATAGCGGGTGAAGACGCCCATGCCGGGGCCGATGGCGGTTTGTTGGAGGTCAACGGGGGCGATGTTGCTGCGTTGCAGGTAGGTGAGTGCGGGGGGGAGTTCACGCTTGAGGGCATTGAGGAATTCGCGACGGCTGACGTTGGGGGCATCGCTGGGGCGCGGGCGGCAGACTAAGACGATGGAGCTGGCGAGGGCATTGGATCCCATGCCGATCATGCGGTTGCCCAGTTCGGTACGCATGGGCCAGGTGCCTGTGATGCTAAACCCTGCTTTGATGACGGCATCGAGAAAGGTTTCCCAGCCGGTGCTGGCGGTGCCGCTGGCGGTTTTGGTTTCGGATTGTTTGAAGGCGTAGTAGATGGTGACGGGGAAAGCTGGATGACTTTGTTTGGCGAGTTGCTGCATGGCTTGGGTCATGCCTGTGAGGAAAAACTTCTCGGCTTTCTCTTTGCTGCCGTGACGATAGGGGGTGGCGACAAGTTCTTCAGTTTTGGGGGTGGAAAGAGTGGCGAAAAGGTCAGGGTAAATGTCTTTGAGGGAGCGTCTTAGCCAGACATAGAAAAAGTCTGAGAGATCTGCGTAGCCAATGTTGTCGTAATAAGGAGGATCTGTGGAGATTACTTTATTTTGACTAAGTGATTGGTCTTGAGCATATTTCTGCATCGAAAATGAGTTTATGCTTGCAGCGATTGGCGAGGGATTTTGATGTCCATTCAATCATCGCCATCCAATTACCAGAAGAATCGCACATTGGATTAGCCTCAGCGAAGTCCCACGTCATGGGAATTGCTTGCCGTCCAAATGTATTGCGAATCAATTCGCGAGAACTATGCCAGGTGCAGATTGACGACCAATAATCAGAGCATTTATCAAC
>JAAUUM010000228.1 GCA_012031565.1 Synechococcaceae cyanobacterium SM2_3_2 | reverse complement strand
TCCGCCAAGCCGAGGACATTCAAATCGCCCTCAGCCGAATTGGGGGAAATGAACCAATCGATTCAGATGGTGGCAGAAAGTGCTTAATCGGCTGAACAGGCGATGCAAAAGGCGCGTCAGACGGTGCAGGAGGGGGATATCACCATGAACCGGACGGTGGAAGGGATCCTGACCATTCGCGAAACTGTGGCTGAGACCGCCAAAAAAGTCAAACAGCTTGGAGAATCCTCCCAGCGAATTTCTAAAGTGGTCAACCTGATTGGATCCTTTGCGGCTCAGACCAACCTGCTGGCCCTCAACGCATCTATTGAGGCGGCCCGAGCCGGAGAAGAAGGACGTGGCTTTGCGGTGGTGGCCGATGAGGTGCGCTCGCTGGCTCGTCAATCAGCCAAGGCGACCGCAGAAATTGAGCAGTTGGTGGCCAATATCCAAACCGAAACCAATGAGGTGGTAGCTGCGATGGAAGCAGGTACAGAGCAGGTGGTCACCGGCACCCAGCTAGTGGAAGAAACCCGCCAGAGCTTGGCCCAAATTGCCGAAGCCAGCGAACAAATCACCCAGTTAGTGCAATCCATTGCCCAAGCTACTGTAGCCCAGTCTCAATCTTCATCTTTGGTCTCATCCAGCATGACCGATGTGGCGAGTATTGCTGACAACACCTCCAATCGAGCCAGCCAGGTGTTGACCTCATTTCAGGAATTGCTGCAGGTAGCTCAAGATTTGCAAACCACAGTGGGGCAGTTCAAACTCGGATAAAAGCAGACAGAGTCTTTTGGGTGGTTAATTCTTGAGCCGTTTCATCCTCCTCACATAGCTTGGGGTTCTCAGTATGGCGATTCGTCCCGATATTCGTGATCAGGCCTACCAGTTTTTTGTGCAAGAGGCACCCGAACTGCTGCAGATAGTCGAGACAGAGTTACTCGCGTTGCGGTATGAACGCAGCCGTGAGCGGGTTCATACGTTGATGCGGGCGGCTCATTCCATCAAAGGTGGGGCGGCTAGTGTGAGTCTGAAGGTGATTCAGCAGTTAGCCCACCAACTAGAAGACTGTTTTCGGTCACTTTACAACGAAGAGTTGAAGGTAACAGATGAGCTAGAGCAGCTGTTACTAGAGGGGTATGACTGTCTGCGATATCCACTGTTAGAGGCGATCCGGCTGGGCAATCACTTTGATGGATCTGAGGCTCTGATCAAGGCTGAACCGGTCTTTAGTCAACTCAAACATCTCTTGGGGGAGTTTTTCACTGATGAAGATCAATTGCCTACAGTTGCAGAAATGGGCATCGATATCATCCTCAACATCTTTGAAGCCGATGTTGCCACAGCCTTAAGGCACCTAGAAGCCCTACGACAAGCTCATACAAGCCCTGCCTTGATTGCTCCAGAGCTTAGGGCTCAAGCCGAAGTATTTATGGGTTTAGGCGAATTATTTGACCTGCCGGGATGGATCGAGATTGCCCAATTCACCTTACAGGCTCTAGAGCATCATCCCCAACAGGCTCGTGAAATCATTGATCTGGCCTTACAAGACTTTTGGCAAGCTCACCAACAAGTCTTAGCAGGTGATCGTAATCTGGGTGGATCCGCCTCCGCCGAGCTGCGGGCATTAGCGCTAGCCCCCTCCGCCCTTGAGACCTTGCCCCAGCTAGAACTCTCAGAATTGAGCTGGCTTGATTCTGAGGGCATTGGGGAAAATTCTCTGACTCATCAGACTAATCAGGTCACGCCGCCCGACTGGGAACTGGGGGATTCCATCGGACTCAACTCTGTACAATTCGCTTTACCAGAAACCGAGGCATTCAATCTAGAAAATCCTCCTGGAGATCCCGACTGGCTTTTGCCAGAGATAGATTTACAAACAGATCCAGAACAGCAATCCGAAAAGACCTTTGATGATTGGATTCAGGATCGAGCCGATTATCCCACCTCTTTACACTCGACTCCAGCCAATTTGGCCAATGCCCTTAACGACTTACAAGCCACATTTGCTACCCTGCCACCGGCCCATCTACCCACTCCAAAAAGTGCTACACTCTCTACAAATCTGTTATCGAGAGATCAAGATCCTAGACTTGAGCCGGTGAGCCAGCCGATCACTGAAATCGAACAGCAACTATCTGTACGTCTCAACTTGAGCCAGCTAGAGAGAATGAATAATCAGCTAGGCGAAATCGACATCAACCGCAACAGCCTGTCACTGCAAAACGAAAATCTTCAGGCTACTCTGCAAGAGCTGCTAAAGCGATTTGAAAAATTTAGAGGTATCGCTCAGCAACTGCGTCAGCAAGGAACCAAATTACTGATTCATCCCTTTCGTCAAGCCTCCGCTTTTCAAGTTAATACGAACTGGTTAAATTCTGCTGCTTATGGACAGTTCGGCCCACTCTCAGGTCAGTTTGATAGTCTAGAGCTAGATCATTACTCTGATATTCAAAACCTGATGCAAAATGCGGTAGACTCTATTTTACAACTCGAAGAAACCGTTGAAGATGTGACTCTGTTTGCTGAACAATCAGATCTAACTTTAGAAAAACAGAGGCAACTATTAGGAGGATTACGGAATGAGCTGATGTGGGCTCGCATGTTACCTCTCAACACAATTCTTAGTCGCTTTCCTCGCTTACTTAGAGACTTATCATCGCAATATCAAAAACCCATCGACCTCAAGCTATCTGGCACTGGGGTCTTGATCGATAAAGCTGTGCTTGAAAAATTATACGATCCATTAGTCCATCTAATTCGGAATGCTTTTGATCATGGTGTTGAAGATCAAGAAACTCGTCGCCAACATGGCAAATCGGAACAGGGATCCATTCAAATTCGGGCTTATCATCGCGGTAATCGCACGTTTATCGAAGTGCAGGATGATGGCGCAGGATTTGATGTCGATCGAATTCGTCATAAGGTCAGACAACTGGGTTGGATGAGTGACCAAGAAGCTGATTCGGCCTCGCTCTCTCGTCTTTTAGATATGGTTTTTGAGCCAGGATTTTCTACCCGTGATACGGTCACAGAATTGTCAGGACGTGGGGTTGGACTCGATATTGTCAAAGGACAATTACAAGCCTTAAAAGGATCTATTACTGTTAGCACAGCACCTCAAAGAGGGACTACATTTACCTTACGGATCCCGTTGACCTTGGGGGTGGCCAAACTGTTGGTTGTCTGGACGGGTCAAACTTTGGCTGCACTGCCTGCCGATGGGTTAGAAGAGATTCTGATCCCGCAAGATGACGCTATTAAACAATCGGGTGGCAACCATTTTTTGTCTTGGCGCGATCAGAGGGTGCCGATTTGGAATCTACAGAATCTCTTGCCCTATCAATGCCCTATCCCAGAGTTACCCTCTCAGGTATTGGCAACTTCAGTGCCCACGCCCACTGAATGGGCCGAGCCACTGTTGCTAATTCGCCAAGGCGGGCAAGTATATGCCCTGCGGATCCAACGGGTCATAACCGAGCAGGAATTGGTGATTAAGCCTGTAAGTAGCGTGATCAAATCTCCAGCCTATCTGTACGGATGTACTATTTTGGGGGATGGGACACTGGTGCCAGTCTTAGAAGTTTTAACTCTAATCGACGAGCAACAAAAGCAAGGCATACCCATCCATGCTGCTGCCCCTTTGCAATCATCCATAGGCTCTGCCCTGCCAGGGTTGACCCATCAGCTCTCCACTATCTTGATTGTGGATGACTCAGTTGGGATGAGACAGACTCTGACTCTCAGCCTCCAAAAAGCTGGATATCGGGTTATCGAGGCAGCGGAGGGCCGAGCAGCAATCGATCAACTCCGCCAAAATCCTCAGATTCAATTGGTGATCTGTGATATCGAGATGCCGGTCATGAATGGCTTTGAGTTTTTAAGCTTGCGACGGCAGGATTCGATATTAAGCCAAGTACCCGTGGTCATGCTCACATCGAGAAGCGGGGATAAACACAGATTGCTAGCCCTTCAGTTAGGGGCTATTGCCTATTTCACCAAACCCTATACAGAACAGCAGTTTTTGTCCGAAATCCATCATCTGCTGCAATCTGCCGTAAGTTGATCTTAAAACAATGACTGACCTAACCCTTCCGAGGAGAATCTTGCCATGTCAGTGCTGGTCGATCCGGTTCGTTCTGCTGGTGCTGCCCTCTTGCAGTGGATTGTATTTCCATTGGGCCAACCTATCTCTGGGGGCGAACAACCTCTCTATATCGGCATCCCCATTCAAAGGGTACAAAAAGTGATCCCGTTTAGCACTGTCTTTAGCAGCGGCCAAACCCTAGCAGGGATCGCTCATTGGCAAGATCAAGAGATCACCATTGTGGATTTGCATCGCTGGGTCTTTGGCATCCCGCTTGCGGATCCTCAGTATTGGGTGGTGATCCGCCATCAACATCAGGAGTTGTGGGGCATCCCTATTCAATCTACCCCGTTATTGGGTCAGGTAGCGCAGGATCAAGTTCGGATTTTACCTGACTCCTATCGAGAGATGGATACTCTGAGTATGGCTAAATATGTGGCGCAGGTCTCTACCGAAGAGGGCCTAATCACAGCATTTCAATTGGATCTTGGATGGCATGGCAGCCTTCGTCAGTAAAGCTTTGGAACCTTCTCCGCAAGAGCTCGGGGGGTGAGAGATTAGCTAGAGAGGTTGCCTGACAAGCTCTGCAGCCCTAAGGGCACGACGATAGCCCTCTTGCATGAATCGAATCTCACTTCGCTGAATCCCTTGATATGAGACAATTTGTGAAGTTAGTTACGACAGAAAAAACATTCGCGCAAGAGGTCTGATGATGAAGCGTTTTTGAGCCTGCTGTGAAGACACATCATCTAGCCCCATTTTTGTAGCCCCTCAGACGACAGCTGACCCCACAATCCCAGATAAAATGTTCAGCCTATGGGTTCGAGCCAAGTAGGGTTCAATCTTTTGTCGCCTGAATTAATTTCTCCCCCCGTATCGTTCCATTGGTATAAGCCATTGCTGTCAACATTTTCATGTCTTCCATCGGCCCCCCAGACAGCTATGTTTTTTCAGTTGATACCCTCCATTTTTGAGATCCCGGAACATCTCTTCAATCTCTAGCGGGTAGATTCCCTGACGCTCTGCGGCGAAGATAACAAACTGCAATCCGAAACTTTAGGTTCGGCAGCAGATCCTATTCCAAACCCCGATGCAAACATCGGGGTTTGTTGATTAGCTCCGGTTGGGTCATCGTCAGAAGCGGTATTCACCAAACTGCTCAAGGGCACTGCCAAGCTTTCACATTTCAAGTCGAAGCTAGACGTAGGGCTGTTGGCATCGTTGGTAGTCAACTCTAGGGTCGCTGTCCGAGTTCCCAAATCACTGGGCTTACAAGTGATGGTGATGTCCTGCGGGGATCCAGACACATCAATATCAAAGGCCGTGCTGGGAATATAGTAATTCAGGATAAGGATGAGACAGCATCAAGAGCAGTAATCTCTCACAGCCTATTCATGATATACATGAGACGTTCTGCGGTAAGCTTTAAAAAACTGAATCTCCTGTTGATATGAGTCATTAGTCCCTAGATATCCGCCAGAAAGTCGTCACTGCCTACCATCTCGGTAATATCTCAATTCGCAAACTGGCTTAACAATTTATGATGAGCCCTGTTACTGTCCAGAAGTACCTCAATCAGGACCGAGACACTCAAGACCTAACCCCTCTCAAGCCTGGCCCCACTAAACCTGGGAAACTATTCCCTCATCGAGACTTTATCGTCCAAATGGTAGCAGACCATCCCGATTGGACCCTTCGTCAATACTGTGACTACCTTCTAGAGCATCTTGAAATCT
>JAAUUM010000227.1 GCA_012031565.1 Synechococcaceae cyanobacterium SM2_3_2 | reverse complement strand
GCCAAAAACAAGCCCTATCCCCAGCCTTGCGGGACTGGATCCAACAGACCAACCAACCCCCCTCGCCCCCAGCAAAGGGATCCTGAGGGGTTATCCTGGGTTTTACACACCGCCTCCTCTCGTCCGCCCCATGTCAGATCCCCTGCAACAGAGTCTCTTTGCTGGACTTGAACCGGATCCCCCCGTCCCTCTTGCCGCAGCAGAGTTTGACCAAATTCCCCTGCGGGCCGATGTCCCGATTCCCCCCGGCACCTATCAGTCACTGGCTGATCTGAAGCAGCACTGCCAATCCTGTACTCGGTGTGGGCTGGCGACTGGTCGCACCCATGTGGTGGTGGAACGGGGTAATCCGCAGGCCAAGATTTTAATCATCGGAGAAGGGCCAGGAGAAAATGAAGATCTTCAGGGCTTACCCTTTGTGGGTCGCTCGGGTCAACTCTTAGACAAGATCCTCGAATCCGTCCACTTGGATCCCCAGTTGGATGTTTACATCTGTAATATCGTCAAATGTCGCCCGCCCCAAAATCGCGTCCCCACCACCGAAGAAGCCCAAGCCTGTGTGCCCTATTTGTTGGAGCAGATTCGACTGGTGGATCCCCCTATCATCCTGTTGACTGGGGCCACTTCCGTCAAAGCCATTACCGGTGAGAAGCGTGGCATCACCAAAATTCGCGGCGAATGGATCCGGTGGCAAGACCGCTGGTGTATGCCCATCTTTCACCCCGCCTATCTGCTGCGTAATCCCTCCCGCAATCCTGGCAGTCCCAAAGCCTTGATGTGGCAAGACATTCAAGAGATTCGCCGCAAATATGACGAGTATGTGGATGATTTTTGATTGAGCCTCGATCAGGGATCAGCAGGATGTCACTGAACCTCTGGTTCTCATTCATTTAGAAACCTCTGGTTCTCATTCATTTAGAAACCTCTGGTTCTCATTCATCTATAAACCTTTGGTTCTCATTCATTTAGAAACCTCTGGTTCTCATTCATCTACGACAGCTACCCAAAAACCGCTCTAAGATAGGGGCGGATCCGGCATTGCACTGGAAAGAGGGCATGATGGCTGAAATTGGCATTCTCACTGCACAAAACCAAAATCGGCGGCGGGGACAGATCCACGTCTATGACGGGGCGGGCAAGGGTAAATCTCAGGCGGCGCTAGGGGTGGTGCTGCGCTCTATTGGTCTGGGCATCGAAGAGGAGGTACCCAGCCGGGTGCTGTTGGTGCGGTTCCTCAAGGGGCCAGGGCGCGACTATGCCGAAGACTCGGCCATTGCAGCCTTGCAGCAAGGGTTTCCGCACCTGATCGATCAATTGCGTACAGGGCGGGGGGACTACTTTGGGCCCGATCAGATCACCAAATTTGATAAACAGGAAGCCCGTAGAGGGTGGGATGTGGCCAAGGGGGCCATTGCGTCTGGATTCTACTCGGTGGTGGTGCTGGATGAGCTGAATCCTGTTTTGGATCTCAATCTATTGCCCGTCAGTGAGGTGATCGAGGCTTTGCGGCAAAAACCGGATGATATGGAGGTGATCATCACAGGTCGGGGTGCGCCCCCTGAGGTACTGTCAATCTCTGACCTCCACTCCGAGATGCGGCCCGTGCGTCATTTGGATCCCACCTTGAATGGCACTGAGAATGGCTATCTGGATCAGCGGCCCACCGGCATCGAGATTTATACCGGCGCAGGTAAAGGTAAATCCACCAGTGCATTGGGTCGGGCCCTCCAAGCCATTGGGCGGGGCATCAGCAAAGATCTGTCCCACCGGGTCTTGATCATTCAGTGGCTCAAGGGCGGCGGCGGCTATACCGAAGATGCTGCGATTCGGGCTTTGCGAGGTAGCTATCCCGACTTGGTGGATCATCAACGCTGTGGCCGCGATGCCATCGTCTGGCGAGGCAAGCAACAGGAGATCGATTATGTGGAGGCAGAGCGAGGTTGGGAATTGGCTCGTGCTGCCCTGGGATCCGGTCTATACAAAACCATTATCATGGATGAGTTGAATCCCACGGTGGATCTGGAGCTGCTGGATTCTGCCCCCATTATCGAAGCTCTCCTCCGCAAGCCCAAAGATACCGAGATCATCATCACAGGACGCTGCCACGCTCCGCTCCCCTTCTTTGAGCTGGCTAGTGTCCATTCTGAGATGGTCTGCCATAAGCATTACGCTGATCGAGGCGCCGACCTGAAGCGGGGGGTCGACTACTGATATCTCTAGTAAAGAAAAATAATGACAAAGTAAAATAAAGGAACTAAGGGCTTAAATCAAGAACTTAATTAAACTTAATTAAATTGTGCGGTTGCGCCCGATGCCGCTTTCCATCGCCCAACGAGCCAGTTCTGTTCGATTGTGCAGGCCCGTTTTGCCCAGCATATTGCTGACATGGCTCTCGATGGTGCGCTGACTGACCCCCAAAGTCTCGGCGATCTCACGATTGGCCATGCCCTTGGCTACAAATTGGATCACACGGGTTTCGGTGGGGGTGAGATCGATCTCCCGATCCAGTTGCATGACGGGCTGAAGACCCACACTTTGCATCTGCAACAGCCGCTCGGTATGCTTCAGAGATGATTCCACCTGTGCCACCAATTCTTCCGGTTCAAAGGGTTTGACCATATAGACATCGGCTCCGGTGGTCAGACCTCGCACCCGATCGGCGGTTTGGCCTCGGGCAGACAAAAAGATCACAGGGATCCAATCGGTGACCATGTTGGCGCGGATGGTTTGCACAAAAGTATACCCGTCCATTTCTGGCATCATCACATCACAGATGATCAGATCTGGCGTAAATGTCCGCATCACGTCTAGAGCTTCACGGCCATGTCCGGCTGGAATGACTTCATAGCCTCGAAATTCTAAATAATCCTTTACCAATAGGATCAAATTGGGATCGTCGTCCACCAACAGGAGCTTTCTCTGAATATCCACGTTTTCTACCAACCTTTTCTACCGTATTATCCCTATCATATCTACGTGTGTAAAGGGAACCTGCTGATGTACAAAACTTCCCAAGATTTCTGGAGATGTTAGGGAGTTCTTACCGTAATCTCACCACTCCTTCTCAGGAATGTCTCGACTTTGCTTGTGACCTTTGACCAGACTTGTAGTTTAGGTCATTAATGCCACGGAGACTGAAGATCAGGTTAAGATTGGCGAACTCTGGGATCCAAAGCATCTCTTAACCCATCTCCGACATAGTTGATACTCAGTACAGTTAGGAAAATTGCGATGCCTGGAAAGAAGGCCATATGGGGGGCAGGCTCTAGATAATTGCGGGCATCATAGAGCAAACGTCCCCAGGTGGGTACATCCGGCGGGAATCCCAGCCCCAAAAAACTCAGGGTGGACTCGGTGATGATGGCTGTTCCCACCGCTAGGGTGGCCGCCACAATGATCGGGCTGAGCAGGTTGGGGAAGATATGGATCCAGATTAATCGCTGGGAGGATGCCCCCAAGGCCCGTGCCGCCAGGACAAACTCTTGTTCCCGCAAGCTCAAGACACTAGCCCGGACTAACCGCGCCACCGACATCCAATTGAGTCCCCCAATCACCACCACAATCAGCACAAAAATGCCCAGTTCTGGGCCAAACAGATCCCGCATTTTTTGCCGAAACAGAAAGATCACCAGCAGCAAGAGCGGCAACTGTGGCATCGACAAAAATAGATCTGTCCCCCGCATCAGGAGAGAGTCGATCCAGCCCCCATAAAAGCCCGCCAGGGATCCCACCAGAGTACCGAGGCCAATTGCCACCCCCATCGAAACCACCCCCACCGCCAGCGAGATGCGCCCCCCATAAAAGATCCGGGCCAGCACATCCTGCCCCAGGTCATTGGTGCCAAAGGGATGCGCCCAACTCGGCCCCTGAGACGCTCGGGCAAAACTAATGGCATCGATGGGGGCAGTGTAGATCCAAGGCCCCACCACACAGGCCATCAAAATCACCATTAAAACAGCCGCCCCAGCCACAGCCAAGGGATCCCGGCGAAAGCGTCGGCCCGCATCTCCCCACAGGGTACGAGGGGGACGTTGGGGAGTGGGCTGAGATTGTGCCAGGGATGGGGTGGTGATAGTCATGATTGGGGGCTGAGTGGTGGCGGGTTAGCTATAGCGAACGCGGGGATCCAGCACCCCATAGAGCAGATCTGCCAGCAAATTAAAAAATACGATCAAGATGGCATAGATGAACGTGATGGCCAGCACCACAGGGGTATCGCTACGAAAGATGGAATCCACCAGCAGAGCGCCGATCCCTGGCACCCGAAAAATCTGCTCTGTCACCAATGCCCCCGTAAAGATGCTGGGCACATCCAAGGCCACCAGCGTCACCACTGGGATCAACGCATTACGCATGATATGTCGGAGTACCACCACCCGATAGGCCAATCCTTTGGCCCACGCAGTACGCACGTAGTCACGGTTGATCTGTTCCAAAACCGCCGCCCTGACAAAACGCATCAACACAGCCGTATGAAAAAGGGTGAGCACCCCAATCGGCATGATCGATTGGCGCACCTGGGCCCACAAGGAACTCCAATCGGAGACGACTAATGTGCTGTTGTAGATAAACGGGAACCAGCGCAACTGCACGCTAAAGATGATGATGAACAGGATCCCGGTAAAAAACGGGGGCAACGAGAACCCCACAAAGGCAAATGTGGTGGCAGCTTGATCCACAAAGCTGTATCGCTTCAGGGCCGACAAGACCCCCAACGGCACAGCCACCACCGCCCCGATCAGATAGGCGGATCCCACCACCCAGAGCGTCGTCGGTAAACGCTGCACAATCAAGTCCCAAACAGGACTGCGGCTATTAAAGGAGAAGCCCATATCCCCTCGCAAAAAAGCCCACAGCCATTTGACATAGCGGATGGGCAAGGGTTGATCTAGCCCCAACGAGCGCCGGATATTGTCTCTCACCTCAGCCGTGATGGCCGGATTGGTGGCAAACTCCCCCAAGGGATCCCCAGGAGCAAGCGCCAACACCAGAAAAAGCACAGCACTGATGGCCAGCAAGGTGGGAATCGAAATCAGGATCCGGCGAATCAAATAGCGGGTCATGGTTGGCGAAATCCCCCCGGTTAGAAGCAGGGGCTGATTAGATAGCAATGACATCTCTGCCAGCATCCTCAACCCAGAAACAACCCAGGGATCCCAATCTTCTCAAATCTTCTCAGTTCGCCTCCCTAATCTGTGGCACTGGTCTGTGGCACTGGTCTGTGGCAGTGGTAGGCAGAAGGGGATCCCAGCGTTAGGCACCTATTCCACCCGTTGCCAGTTCGCGATATTCCAGGTTTCTAGATCCCAAGGGGTGAGCTGGATCCCTTCGATACTATTGGCCGCTGCCGCTGGGCTAAGCCGATCCACTATGGGGATCACTGCTACATCTTCCGTGGTCAAGAAGATAGTCATCTCTTTGATCATCTCCTCCCGTGCCTCAGGATCGGTCTCTGAGATCAGCGCTGTCAACATCTCTTCGTAGGCGGGATTGCAATAGCGAGACTCATTGGTGGTTGACCAGTTATTCTCCAACTGGGTGATTTCGTCGCAACTGTATCGCCGCATATAAGCCGACGGATCAGGGCTTTCATTGCCGGTCGTATACATCTGCAAATCGGCATAGAAGTGGCCGATATTGTCGGGATTGGCGGGTTCGCTATCAAAGAAGATGCTGGCATCGGTGGTCTTGAGTTCGAGCTCAATGCCAATGGTGGCAAAATCCTGCTTGATCACCTCTTGGGTCTTTTGCCGCTGTGAGTTGACCGAGGTCTGAAACACCAGACGGGCCTCATAGCCATCTTTGTCCAGGATGCCGTTGCCGTTGGTATCCA
>JAAUUM010000226.1 GCA_012031565.1 Synechococcaceae cyanobacterium SM2_3_2 | reverse complement strand
TGGGTGGCAGCGTCTAGGGCAAGATTCGCCTCAATGGTGCCAGTGGCCACTTCCAGATCCCAATCGCCTCCGGCTCCGGTCAGGTTATTACTCGCGGCGATATCTGCACCCGTGAGCATAGCCAACTGGCTCAGGAAGGGGTCAGCCATCCCGGTCAGACCGGCGACATCACAGCCATAGAGCAAAATATCCGCACCGGGATCCAGAGCTGTTCCCCAATCCTGAAGCTGTTGAGCATAAGCATCCAGATTGTCGAGATTGAGGGAGCTATCACCCAATTGCACCGTACCCGCACTGCCATGAGACAAAATATGCAGTGCTTGGATCCCCTCTCGGCCCCGTAATGCTTCGGCAATCTGCTCAATGCCATCCCGACTGGGATCCAATAAGATTACCTCGGCCCCAGGTTGGATCCCTGCCAGCAAAACTGCCAAATCTGGCAACGACTGATCAACAAAAACCAGCTCTTGAGAAATGTTATTGGCGACAGCCTCTGCACGCCCATCCAACAAACCGCCCATTTCAGACGGAGAACAAAGCAGCAAAAAGAGTGCTGTCGCAACACTGCCCCACCCTAGCCCAAGGATCCTATGACCAACCATCAAGCCTCTCGCTTGCATCGTTTGAGAGCCACTGGGTTTCTGGAACAACATATCAACACTCCTTCACAACAAAGCAAACGTTTTTTACCCACCCCAATTCGGAGAGAGAAAACTAAGGGAAAGTAACAGTGATAGAAACAGTATTTGAAGATTGAGTTACGCCGTTAACAGTTACAAAAGCTCTGTTGGTCAATATCAATGGCGTTGGCCCAGTACCAGGGGTTGGTGTCGGACTCGGCGTTGGCCCAGTGCCAGGGGTCGGTGTCGGACTCGGACTTGGCCCAGTGTCGGGGATCTCTATGGGAGTTGGCGAAATGTCAGGGGTCGGCGTGGAGGTGGGTCTGGGCCGGATTGGATCAGGTCGAGGGGTTGAAATCGGTGGCGGTGGTGGCACCGGAACCTGCCCACGACAAGATTGATCCGATTGATTACCTTCTGGAAGATAACAAAGCCGGATCAGGTCTTCTATAAATCGCAATTGACCAAACTGAAGCTGATCTGCCGCTTGAATGAGGCTAGACACCAGCTCTTCAACGGTTCTGGCACTCCTCGACAGAGGCACCTGTGTAAACAAAATGTTCTCAAGATCCCGTAGCTCTGCGGCGGTTAGGTTAGTCCAATCAACAGACCCTCGATTGCGCTCTCGGATGATGATCTGATAAAGAGCTTCACTCCAAGGGCTGACATCTACTGCCGCACTGAAGACAAACCCTCGCAAAACCTTGCCATCAAAGGACTCTACACTGACAAGCTGCCCAACTGGATCTGTAATCGCCCCCTCAAAAACAAAACCAAATCGGCCATCTGATCCCAGCGGGGTTATCCCTATAGCCGGAAAGATGGGATCCCCTTGTGAATTGAGGTTTAAGAGCTGAGTTGGACTGCCAGCCCCAAATGCAACAGTCCCAACCTCACAAAAAGCCGCCCCTGCATTGTTTAGACAGCCCAAAACCACGAAGGGATCCAGCACTCGCCCCGTAATAGCTGCATCGTTCGCAACTGTTGGACTTCCACCAATGTCTGGAAGCAGAATGGTTGTTAGATCTGAACCACCTCCTCCACAGCTTTTGATCAAAACTGCGGCCAAAAGTCCAACTGCTGCTGCTAGAGATCGAAGTCGCTTGTTTCGGATTGCCATCACCGCACCACCAATGCTGCATCACGGAACGCTGTCGTTAGACTGATCCCACCCCGGTTGATTTGCAGGTTACCGCTCAACAAGTAGTTGCCAGCTGCCAGAGCAGACGTACTCTCAACTATGACCTCCACCCGGTTTTCTCCAATTGCTGCCGGAAAGAGATTAGCAAAGGGGGATCCCAACTCCTCGGGTACCTTGGCCAATGCAAATGTGCCTTGGGTTGCCGCTGCTAGCTGTTGCAGCTCAAACAGGTCTAGATCAGTGCCCAATCCGACAACGTAGGTTGAGATCCCCTGACGGGATCCATTGGGCAATGCTTGGATCCCGGTGATGGCTTCTGTCAACGTCAGGCGACTATCGTTATCAATGCCGTCGGTGAAAACCACCAAGCGACGATTCAACTCCTCACCCTGCCGAAAGTCACTCAGTAAACCAGCTGATTCTAAGCTGGCATCAAACAAAGCTGTGTTGCCCCCTGGGGTGGTTTGCAAGATCCCCCGCTGCAATTGGGCTTCATCATCCGTAAAGTCTTGTAGCAACTGAGCTGTTTGCAGGGGCTGCCCCAATGCTGTGCTGCCAAAGCCGGTGGCGCGATTGTCAAACCGCAAGATGGCGGCAAAATCGACCGGCATATCACGGAATTGATCCACAAGGCCAAAAGCTGCCAAAAATCGCTGATCTCGCCGATCAGTCACAAACAAGCTGCCAGAGCCGTCCATCAGCACCGCCATCGCCAGGGGCTGTTGGGCTAGAGCAGGACTGGGATTTTGAATCTGGCTAGCGGACAATGTCACCGATACAGGCTGAGGGATCCCTAGTAAATCGGTAACACTATCCACCCTGAGGCTGATTTGGTTGGCGGACAGCTGAGTCAACGGACGCGGGGGATCCCCTGGCTCTAGCAGGGAAACATTAAACTCCATCACCCCTTGATTACCCATAAAAGAGCGGGTCAACGCCCCATTGAATGTCACTTGTTCCTCAACCCCTGAGGGAGGAACAGGACCGAGACCCCCCACCGTGGTTGATGAGGAAGATCCACAACCAGATGCCAAAACAAGAACAAGAAGTCCAGCTGTGTGGATCCAGTCCGATGAAGTCAACATACGAGGTATAATAGCCAAGTCAACTCACCCCACCCTTCGGTAGAAACAACGAGAAATTTTAAGAATCACCTTTCCTGATGAACCTGCAAGGTGCACCATAAGATGTATCACAGGGTTTAAGCCCAGGACATTCCAAAACTGCTTCTTAGCGGGTAAAGCTCCAGCCTGAATTTTGATTCATACCAGCCAGCCTTATTCGATTAGGGGGAGGATCCCTGCCTCAAAGGATTTTAACTAGGTTCCGATGTGCCCCTATCCGTTACTTAAAGCTGTATGGCCATACCACCAAGGAGCTTACATTGAGTTTGACCACCAGAGCAAAGCCCCTAGACCAGAAGCCCGTAGATCAAAAGCCCGTAGATCGAAAGCAAGATAGCCCCATCCTTCGCCGACAATTGACTGATATTGACGAGATCACTCGGCAGGTTCAGCCCTTCGCTAGGGTGGAGATGACTCAACTGAGTTGCGAACGTCTGGACTGTGATTTGATGTTAGCGACCTTTCCCGATATTCAGTTTTGCTTTTCCACATCCTCTTGCCCGATTAAGGTGATTGGCGAAAAACTCAAGACCTTTGTTACCTTTGGCCTGATCTTAGAGCCGCAAGACGGCTATCTGGTCTCGCACAATCGAAGACTCTCTTCAGATATAGTCTTTGGGATGAACTCTCATTTAGAAGTCAACCTTGTTTTGCCAGCTCATCAGAACTATGTATGGATTCAAGTTCGCCAAGATGTTATAAAAGACTATCTCAAGCTCATGAAGCGTGTAGATATTGATGACCAATTTTGGTGCAACAACTTTGTGATAGCTCCGCCTAAGATATCTACGATTAAAGCTTATCTGAGAAAATTTTTGAGATTAACTTCGCAGAGTTCAAGCTTTCTAAAATACCCCCATATCAACGCGCATTTACTAAAAGATTTTATTTCTTTTTTGATCAGTGCCATCCCATTTCAGACGAAAGATCTACTGAATCAGTTTCCCACCCTCAAACGGGCGAAACTGGTAAAGCAAGCAGAAGACTATATGCTGGCTCATCTTGGTCAGCCGATTACCTTAAAAGACATTTGCCAAGCCCTCCACGTCAGCAGTCGACCAATGTTTTATGGCTTTCAAGAAATGTTTGGGGTGAGCCCGATGGAGTATCTGAAGGTACAGCGGTTGCAGAGAGTACGAAGGTCGCTACAAATCGCCGCTCCAGAGTCAAACAGTGTCATGGGGATCGCTGAACGATATGGCTTTTGGAGCGGGGGACACTTTGCTCGTGACTACAAAACTATGTTTGGTGAACTACCTTCAGAAACCCTTAAGTTAGAGAATTAATTGCTAACCCCATCCATACCTACAAGGTAGCCTTGCTTAAATCAGATGTGGATTCCTCCACGGAAAAAGGTAAAAAAATACGATCTCAATGCCCAAGATCTGAATATCTTCAAGTAAGGAACTACGTGGAGCTACATCCACACAATATCCAACCAATCGGGATCCCAGTGCAGAGAAACCATCCGTGTTTGTTATAGTTTCTCCCATGACGGAATGGAGTATAAACACTAACAATTCTTGCTGATCCCGAAAAGGGTGAGCTGTTACCCCCGTTTTACAGCTGTTGGGGTAGGCTTATTTCTTGGAGAACTGTGAATCAGAGGGATCCGATGGGTAGACTGCAAGGCTGTTTTGGGCTTCTGTTGGTGGTGCTGGCGTCTTGTTCCTCATCAGGGGGAAATGTTGTGACTCCAACCCCAACCCCAACTGCAAGGCCGCCTCGTCCCGTGATTACGCCAGCTGCTACCCCGACCCCAGCTCCCCCTCTCCAGCGACCCCAGCGCCCAGAACGCCCTGATCCTTTGCAACGTCCTCAACCCTTGCAACCGCTGCAACGACCCCAATCTTTGGATCCCCTGCAACGTCCTCAACCCTTGGATCCCCTGCAGCGACCTCAACCATTGGATCCCTTGCAGCGGCCTCAACCATTGGATCCCTTGCAACGTCCCGAACCCTTGGATCCCCTGCAACGACCGCAACCTTTGGATCCTCTGCAACGGCCATAAAAAGGATCCCCCGACACTGAGGGATCCAGACCAATCAGTGAGCTAACTGGCTCTATCAGCGAGTGGGACGAACAAAGCAATTGATAGGGCGCAATGGGCGCAGAGGCCGACCATTAAAAACTTGACGGTAAGTAAGTTCGAAATCATCAATTGCAAAACCAGATCGTCCAGCTTGAAATTCATCGGATCGAGACACAATATCAATCGGACGGATCCGGAAAAATACTGGATTAGGCTGATTATTAATATCAGGGCCAATGGCGTCCAGGTTGCAGAGGTTGAGGGTTGTGGATCCAAAGGCTTCAGTAAGATAGGTTCCCAGTTGAGTAAAACCCCCAGAAGATCCAACTCGATATTCAACCGCCCACGTGATAATCTGCCGTCTTACAAAGTTAGTTTGTGCCTGAAGCGAAAGCCTAAAGTCTTGAAAGCCAGTGGTATTTTCCAGCTTAAAAATATAAGACTGTCCAAAGAACGCTTGAGGAACCCCGGTGGCGCGATTGGCTAGAGCACGGTTAGTAGAATTATTTTGTTGGGCAGGAGTGGATCCCTCAACTAACCCTTGAATGGAGGCTCGGTTAGTGGCTGGGCCGCCAGCAAAAGACCAGACTCGCTACATGGTATTAAAGGTAATGTTGTTGCCGAGCAGACCTTGATTAGCTTGGCTAAGGTCAACTCCTTCGCATGCACTCCAGCCCACTGGCAACCCGGATCCCAATCCATCAAAGTTTTCCCTATAAACTCCAGATCCATTCAGAGTGATAGCCGACGTCGCACCGGATGAATTGGTGCTTTCAGCACAAGCACCACCCGCCACCAAACTAACTACATCGCTTTCAGCAGCAGGATCCATCGCCACCGGGGATCCTCCGCAAGCACTCAAGATCAGGGCAGCAAGCAAGAGACTAGACCAAAGAACGGATGCGGGGATCCAGGGTCGCGGCGTAAAACCATC
>JAAUUM010000225.1 GCA_012031565.1 Synechococcaceae cyanobacterium SM2_3_2 | reverse complement strand
TCAAAGCTTTTGTTCGCCTCTATTGCACACGAGGGATGGCAGCATTGGAGAAGCTGGTAGAAATAGGCTTGTATTTGATTGAGACTTCATCCTTCAGTAACTGGTTTGCTAAGTGCTGCTACTGTGATAGCTAATAGGTGAATAAGCTGTACTTCTCACACATTCTACTAATCAGTGATCACCATAAGTCCGGGAGAGCCGTCTATCTTTCTCCAAGAAACTCGAAAATCATATTGGCATGATGTTTAACTTCCTCCATCACTATAACGAATCATTACTTGACTAGCGCTACCGATTTTCGCTCTTCTCTAAGTCTATCGTGAATAGGCTTCCCCGCAGCTTTTGACGAGGAACTATCGATTTTGAAAATTCTATCCAAAGCGATGATAAGGTCTTTAATAACAATGTATTTATTAATTGTGGTACTGACACACAACCATGTGTTTCAGCCGACGTGCTGGCCCTCTCAGACAGCCTATCTGATGACACATCCTAGTCTTGGGCGGGCTGACCCAGAAAAAGACCAGATCGAAAAGGCCAGAGAGCATAGGCCAGAGAGCATAGGGTTGAGGGATCCTAGGCTAGCATCCCTACCCCAGACTCGATAAGCTATCAGAGCCCCTCCACTGAGACCGATTGCATGGATGTCAAAGCAGCTGTTGCGACTGAGGCTGGCAAGCCCCTCAGCATCGAAACCGTTCAACTAGATGGCCCGCAGGCGGGGGAAGTATTGGTGGAGATCAAAGCCACAGGCATCTGTCACACCGATGCCTACACCCTCTCAGGATTGGATCCCGAAGGATTATTTCCAGCCATCCTGGGGCACGAGGGGGCGGGGATTGTGGTGGAGGTGGGGGCAGGGGTGACCAGCCTCAAGCCCGGGGATCATGTGATTCCGCTCTATGTGCCAGAGTGTCGGCAGTGTGAGTATTGCCTCAGCCAAAAGACCAATTTGTGTCAGGCCATTCGCATTACCCAAGGGCGGGGCCAGATGCCCGATGGTAGCCAACGGTTTTCTTTGGATGGCCAACCCCTCTACCATTACATGGGCACCTCCACCTTTGCCAACTACAGCGTCGTACCCGAGATCTCTCTGGCCAAAATTCGTCCAGATGCTCCTTTTGAAAAAGTCTGCTACATCGGCTGTGGGGTGACCACTGGCATTGGAGCGGTGATCAATACGGCCCAAGTGGAACCGGGATCCCGTGTGGTGGTGTTTGGGCTAGGGGGGATTGGTCTCAATGTGATCCAAGGTTGTCGCTTGGTGGGGGCCGATCAGATCGTTGGGGTAGATCTCAATCCCGCCAAACGGAAGATCGCAGAGAAGTTTGGCATGACCGATTTCGTCAACCCCCAAGAGGTGGAAGGGGATCTCGTCCCGTATCTGGTGGATCTGACGCGGGGTGGGGCGGACTATAGTTTTGAGTGCATTGGCAATGTCAAGGTGATGCGGCAAGCCCTGGAATGCTGCCACAAAGGCTGGGGGGTGAGTGTGATCATCGGCGTTGCTCCGGCTGGCAAAGAGATCAGCACTCGTCCTTTTCAGTTGGTGACCGGACGGGTTTGGAAAGGGAGTGCCTTTGGGGGAGCCAGAGGTCGTACCGATGTGCCCAAGATCGTCGATTGGTATATGGATGGCAAGATCAACATTGATGACTTAATTACTGATTTGATGCCGTTGGAGCGAATCAACGACGCCTTCGAGATCATGCATCAGGGCAAAGGGATCCGCAGTGTGGTGACTTTTTGAGCCATTGATTGCGGGATCCCAGCCAATCATTACAAACCCTCCCGTATGGGGTCATACCCAGTTGTTGAGAAAGCCATGTCCTAGCAGCCTCGTGATACCCCCACAAATACTGGTTGAGCAAATGGAGTTCTGCCGCAGAATCCTTCCGAGCTGAGCCCAAAACTGAACCCGCAGCTCCGAGCAACGCCACCCCTGCCGCCCCATCAACTGAGTCACCAGTGAGTCACCAGTTGGAGACCTTGGCAAAGGGGTAATTTCAACCGCTATCGTATTCCCCACTGCACCCCTGCCGGATTCGATAGGGTATGGTCTAAAGGCTTGCTGATCATGTGCAGCATTAAGGCAAAAGCCCCCTTGTTCAGGAACTATCCCTGTCACGACTTAACCCTGTCACGACTTAACCTTGTCAAAACCCAAGCCAATATCAAGACTAGAAAGTAAAGGAGTGTGCTGGTAATGCCCCAAAACCTGTCCCCCAACCGGATCCCATTGGCTGAGAGTTGCGATCCTGCCAGTCGGGCGCAAATTTTGAGTGAGGCTTTGCCCTATATCCAGCAGTTCCAGGGGCGAGTCCTGGTGATCAAATATGGTGGGGCAGCGATGGTCCATCAAGACCGACAGGCAGAAGTGCTGCGGGATCTGGTGTTTTTGGCCTATGTCGGGATCCGTCCCGTGTTGGTGCATGGAGGGGCCCCGAAATCAATAGCTGGCTGCAAAAGCTCGATATTCCCTTCAAGTTTGTGGATGGCTTGCGGGTGACGGATGCCGCCACGATGGAAGTGGTGGAAATGGTACTGGCGGGCAAGGTCAACAAGCAGATCGTGCAGCTGATCAATTTGGCTGGCGGCTCAGCGGTGGGGCTGTGTGGACGGGATGGTAATCTGATCCGGGCTCGGTCACAAGGTCGCAGCGAGATTGGCTTTGTGGGAGAAGTGAGCAGCATCAACCCCAATCTGATCATGACCCTGATTCAAGGGGGCCATATCCCTGTCATCTCCAGCGTTGCCGCTGATGAAACGGGCCAGTCCTACAACATCAATGCAGACACGGTGGCCGGAGAATTGGCGGCTTCATTGGGGGCAGAAAAGCTGATCTTGCTCACCGACACCTCAGGGATCCTCAAAGATCCCAAGGATGCCGGAAGTTTGGTGACCTTGCTTGATATTGAGACAGGTCGCCAATTGATCCAGGACGGCGTTGTGAGTGGGGGCATGATCCCCAAAGTGCAGTGCTGCATTCGAGCCTTGGCTCAGGGGGTGCGGGCCGCTCACATCATCAATGGGGGCACTCCCCACGCCTTGCTACTGGAACTTCTTACCGATGAAGGAGTGGGCACAAAGCTGATCCCGTCCCGCTATTCCAACTAGGAACCTAGAGATGGACTTGGCAGACCAGTGCCATCGCTAACCCTCTCCAAGTGGTAACCATCTCCAAGTGGTAACCATCTCCAAGTGGTCAGAGGCTCAACCTGCCTACCCCCGGATCCGACAGATTGCCGCGCTCACCAAACTGGATCCACCGCACCCTGAGGCAGAAGCTGCGGCGGTAGGAGGGGGTGCAAATGAGGTGTTGACCAACTGAAAAGAGATTGGCTCAGCTTTGGGATCTGACTCAGCCTTGGGAGCTGGGGCAAGTGTTGACGGCGGGGTTGGTCGAGGCGTCGCCACTTGCACTGGAGGAGTCGCTGTCGGGACAGCCGGAGGTTGAGAAGTTGGGGGAAGAGTTGGTTGTGGAGTCGCCACTTGCACTGGGGGCACAGCTGTTGGAGCCGCAGGTCGAGGGGGTTGGGGCTGCGGAAGAGCTGGTCTGGGGGCTACAGCAGCTGCTGCAATCGGAATTGCTGCGACTGGGGCAGGCGGCGGCGGGGCCTCCACTTCCTCCAGAAAGTAGAGAATCGAGGAGCGGACGCCAGGATCGGGTTCCAGATAGGATCCGTTATTTTGCACCAGTTGAGCTTGCAGAGCTGGATAGGCTGGTCGATAGCGCTTTAGGCGCAGAGCTTGAACCGCCTCCCGCCGCACTGAGGCATCTTTGCTCATACTTAACGCCTGCTCTTCCAGAAGTTTGGCGTTTTGGTCGGCATCGTAAAGGCTGACCACCTCCGCTTGAGTAAAGTTAAACCCATCCCTGACGATGGCCGGAGCGGGAGTGGTGGGTTGTAACTGCTCCACCGGAACGGGAGGGGTGTAACTGGAAGCAGCCGGGGGAGTCGCCGCTGCTGCAGAACTGAGGTTGACAGAGTTGGCTGGTGGTTCGGGTGATGCGATTCGGGCCGCCACCGCTGGAATATCCAGTTGCCGGGTAAAAGACTCCCACAGAGTATCGCCAACGCTGGCATAGAGGGTGCCTGCCGTTTCAAATTCTGCCAGGGCATCTTGAAAGCGCCCCTGACTGCGGCGGGCGGAGGCAATGCCATAGTGAGCTTGGGCATCATTGCGATCCAGCTCGATTGCCCGTCGGTAGGCACTGATGGCCTCTTCTAGCTTGGTCAAGGCCAGCTCACTGAGGGCGATGCGGGTCATGCCCACGGGATCCCTTTCTAATGAGGTGGGCTGAAGCTCCGTCGGCAGGGCAGGCAGCCAGGGAGAATCTGTGACAAAGGGCAGAGCTGCCAGCAATAACGGTTGTTGCTGGGGATGATGCTCAGCGTAATAGGCCACTTGAGTCTGGAAATACTGAGCTGTGGCGGAGGGCAAGGCGGCGATTAATTTGAGTGGATCCGCTGCCCGGGCAATCAATCGCGCTTTTTCCCCCATCTCATAGCGGACATAGCCCAGATCCCGAAATCCATCCGGGCGATCGGCCACCAGTGTGGTGACTTGGGTGTAGTCCGACTCGGCATCCTGGAGGTCTCCCAGGTCAAAGTGGGTCAGTCCCCGGTTAGAGAAGGCGGTGGGATAGGTGCGTTGCTGGCTTTGGGCCGTTTGGATCGATTCCCCCAGCGATTGCAGCGATTCGGTCAAGTCGCCATCCAGATATTCCGCCACCCCGCGACCGTTGTAACCCCGCTCCCGAAACTCGAAACGGACTTCGGGATCCACAGATGAGTCGAAGGATTGGCGGGCTTGGGGGTAGTCCTGCTGTTGGGTATGGACGATCCCTTGGAGATAAAAGCCCTGCCCATAGGTGGTATCTAGTGCGGTGGTCTTGCGAAAGCTCTCTAGAGCCTCGCCACTTTGATTTTGGGCCAGTTGCGTAATGCCCAGGTTATTGAAGATATCTTCAGGCTTTAGCCGCTCCAACGACTCTGGTCGGATCTCGTACTCCTGAGCGGCCTTCTGATAGTTTTCAGCGGCAAGTTCCAATTGACCCAGATGATCGTAGGCCACCCCCAGATCGTAGAGGCTATCCACATCGTAAGGATTGAGTTCTAGAGAGCGACCGAGGATATCAACGGCATCCTCATATCGCTCCAACTGCACCAGGGATCCCCCCAGATAGCGAAGGGGAGGGAGGGCACGAGGATTGATCTCCAGCGCTTGTAAAAAGACACCTGCGGCCTCGGCATATTGGCCCTGATTGTAGAGGGCTACCCCTTGGTTATGCAGCTGATCGAGGGACTGAGAGCGGACGGGCACCACCAGACCCACCAGGATCCCTAGCAGCACCGCCAGAAGCACCAGATATTGACGTACCCGCACCGGCAGAAAAGCTTTCATGACCCCTGACCCCATTTGGCCTGACCCCATTTGGTAGGATCCGCAGCCAGAAGACGGGATCCTTTTACTCATGCAGCATAACAAAGCTGACTTTCCCCTTGACATCAGACTTCAGTCGAGAAGGATTCGGCCTGTGATCCCAGTCACGAGCGGGGTTCCAGCAATAACAGGCCCTGTTCCACCAGCTTGAGCACCTCAGCTGGAACCAGTGGATCCGCCAGTGTGCCCAACAGGGATCCCACCGTTTGCTGCCCATCCACCGCCTGCAAAAAGGCATAAGCCGGATCGCTGAGGGTGATCACCTCGTAGCGATAGTTGAAAACATTCTGGCTGGGCCAGCGGGTGATACAAGGGCTGAGGTGTGCTGTGGCGGTCAAGATTGACTCGGGATCCCAGCTGTGAACGGGCAGGGGGGGCTTGCCCACAAAAAAATTCATAATGGGC
>JAAUUM010000224.1 GCA_012031565.1 Synechococcaceae cyanobacterium SM2_3_2 | reverse complement strand
ATTGGCCCAGGCCCAGTTCCCGGCGGCGGCTTTGGCAGGTGGGGCCAGAGAGCGCCGGATCCCCAGCCAGGCCAGCGGGCTATGGGCAGGGGGGCACGTTGCCGACGGTGACGGATGCCAATCTCTGGCTGGGCTACCTGCCGGATGGAGGGATGTTGGGGGAATCAGTCCGGCTCAATCGCCAGTTGGCGAAGCAGGCGTTGCAAGCGTTGGCAGACGCATTAGGTCTGGACGTGGCGGCGACAGCTTTGGGGATCCGTACTCTAGCCAACGGGCAGATGGCGCGGGCGCTGCGGGTGGTGAGTATTGAGCGGGGCCAGGATCCGGCAGAGTTAGCCCTGATGGCATTTGGCGGAGCAGGGCCGATGCACGCCTGTGGGCTGGCGATGGAATTGGGGATCCAGACGATTTTGATTCCCGCTGCTTGTGGGGTGTTGTCGGCCTTGGGGATGGCGGTGGCCCCGGTGCGGCGTGACTATCGGCGGGCAATGCCCAGCCACGGGATCCCGGCAGATTGGGGGCAAGGGATAGAAGATTTGCGGCAGCAGGCTCTGGAGGACGGAGGCAATTCAGGCCAACTCACCTTGAGCTTCAGCCTCGATCTGCGCTATCAAGGCCAGTCATTTGAATTAGGGATCCCGGTGCAGTTGAATGAGGATGCCGCTGTTGTTGCCGACCGTTTTCACCAGGCCCACCAGCAGCAGTATGGCTGGCAAGATCCCACCCAGACGGTGGATTTGGTCACTGCTCGTCTACAAGCTACGTTGCCTGCGCCAGAGATCAAGACTCTGGATATCCCGCTAGAACCAGGGGATCCCTGGCTGGGGTCTCGTTCCGTGTGGGAGGAGGGCCGAGGGTACCAAGAGTGGCCCGTCTATTCTCGGCCCCGGCTGCGACCCCAGGTGGAATTGATGGGCCCAGCGTTGGTCATTTTCAAAGAGTCTACGGTGGTGATCGAAGCAGGCTGGCAAGCACGACTGGATGCTCAGGGAATGCTGGTGCTAACTCCAGCAGCTTAAGCTCTATCTGACCAGCTCTATCTGCTCTATCTGACCAAGCGGAGAGGACTAACGGGCACATACTGCCTGAGCACCAAGTCAGCTCACGTCTGGCTAACATCAGAAAGCTGGGTAGCAAAGGCTGATCAGTTAAACTCCTAGTTAGCCTTAGCCTCTGTTCTCAATCAAGGCTGGCTGTTTGACTTTGATCATCAACTTTGATCATCAACTTTGATCATCAGCGAGGGATCCCGATGGATGAGTTAGAGCGGCTCAAGCAGGAGTTGAATGGCCCTGACACCCAGTCCCCTATACAAGACGCCAACGACCACTTTGGCCCCTTCTGGCTGGTGGGAGCGGCTGTGGTGACGGTGGTGCTGTGGCAGTTTAGCTGGGGTGATTGGGTGCTGTACCCCTTTAGCCTCTTGGCCACATGGTTTCACGAGATGGGCCACGGGCTGACGGCAATGGCGCTGGGGGGGGAATTTCTCCAGCTTGAGATCTTCCGCAATGGCTCTGGGTTTGCGGTGCATCGGGGATCCCTGTTTCTTGGCCCCTTGGGGCGGGCCTTGGTGGCAGCAGGTGGGCCGATGGGGCCTCCGATTGCGGGGGGACTATTGATCTTGGCGGGGCAACGGCTTAAAACCACCCAATGGTCTTTGTGGATCCTCAGTGTGGCGCTGGTGGGATCCGCCCTGATCTGGGTGCGCTCACCCTTTGGCATTGTGTTATTGATGGCTCTAGGGATCCCGATTGGGTTGATCGCCCGCTATTCCCCCCGCTGGATCCAAGTGCTGACGGTGCAGTTTTTGGGGGTACAAGCCTGTATCAGCACCTATCACCAAGTAGACTATTTGTTTAGCCCTGGTGCTGTGATTGGGGGTCAGCAAATGTTATCAGACTCTGCCCAAATTGCTCAGAACTTGCTCTTGCCCTATTGGTTTTGGGGCGGCTTGATGGCCATCGCCTCCTTGGCAATTTTGGCCCAAAGCTTGTACTGGGCCTATCGAAAAGCTTGAGAGAAAGGTCTGAGAGAATTGTGCCCTCAGGATCCATCGCTTACTCAGCATCAGCAGTTGCGCTGGGTTTCCGCTTAGGCTTACGCATTTGCAACCAAATGGTAAAGCCAGAAATAGCCACCACAAACAGACCGATGGCATTAAGAAAGGGATAGATCATCTCTAGGCGCACGGGGCCAAAATTGCCTTTGTGGGCTTGGATCAGCCAGTTGTAGTCAAAGTTCTGATTGAGCAGGGCAATCTGATACAGGGATCCGGTGACTACCGATAAGATCAGCGGCAATACCATGATCGGGGCAAGGACACGATGAATCTGACGGATCTTAGCTTTGTTAATGGCCAAACTGGGGATCCTTTCCGCAGAGGGTGGGGAAATTAGCTACTGGGCTGGATTTGCTCATAGTTATTGTAGGCAGCTACGATCCGCCGCACCAGAGGATGGCGCACCACATCTTTTTCTTGCAGGTAGTGAAAGGCAATGCCCTCGGTCTGGGCCAGCACCCGCGCCGCTACCGCCAATCCTGAGATCTGTCTAGCGCCCAAATCCGTCTGGCTCAAGTCCCCTGTCACCACCATCCGGGATCCCTCCCCCAATCGGGTCAGGGCCATCTTCATCTGTTCTGGGGTCGTGTTTTGGGCCTCATCGAGGATGACGAAGGCGCGGCTGAGGGTGCGACCTCGCATATAGGCCAAAGGAGCAATTTCGATGATATTTTGCTCGATCATACGTGTCACCTGCTCCGGCGGGATCAGATCGTGCAACGCATCATAGAGAGGTCGCAGATAGGGATCCACCTTCTCCCGCAAATCCCCTGGCAAAAAGCCGAGTTTTTCGCCCGCTTCCACCGCCGGACGGGTCAGAATCAACCGCTCACACCGCCGCTCTTGTAGGGCCATCACCGCCATCACGGTGGCCAGATAGGTCTTGCCGGTTCCGGCTGGCCCAATGCCAAAGACCAGCTCATGACTGGCAATCGCCCCCACATAGGTTTGTTGCCCCAGGGTTTTGGGCCGAATGGCTTGCCCCCGCAATGTCCGGGTTAGCGTCTGGGATTGCGCCTGCATATATTCTCCGACCGTCTGCTCCAGCACCGACTGATAGGCTAATTCGGCATCCACTTTGGAGATGGGGGTATCGGCGGCCAACATCGCCACCCAGCGCCGGATCTGTTCTCGCTGAACCAGGGATCCCTTGACCAACAGGTCTTGGCCCCGCAAAGTGAGTCGTGCTCCACTCAGGCGAGACACCAGCCTCAAGTTGGCCTCCTGGGATCCGGCTAGATGGAGGGCATGGGCGAGGTTCTCCAATGGAATCACATCGGTGCTGCCTCGATCAGCCGCTGAAGCAGCATTCTGCTCTGCACCCGCTGCCTCCTCAAGATCTAGGATCCCAGGATTGGGGTCACGCTCCCTTGCGGCGTCGAGATCAGACATGGTTGGACATCATCAGCACTCCTGCTCATTTGCTTGAGACTATTTCCTGTTCAGGCTCACGTTAATCCCCAGCGGGTCAATCGATCCCTGATCCAATCCTGAAAAGAACCTCTCCCTTCCTGAGAATCTGCGGATACTGACTCCAAGATCTGACGACCCAGGGGAGCCAGTCGATAACTATCGGTGATCCCTTGGCCATCCACCTCCCGCCGCAGGACTCCCACCTGAATCAGCCACATCAACTCATCCTCCGCCTGTCGCTCCGCAAGAGGACGCACGGTATAGCCCGCCTGAAAGCCCTGGGATCCCTGAATGCTTCCGAGAGCCACCCCTCGCTCTTGGAGCAGCCGAAACAGGGCCAACTGAAAGGGTGATAGGTGCCAAGCTCGCAGGGCGCGGCTGTAAGCGGTGGGGGAATAAGTCAGCATAAGCTCACTCAGATCACCCCAGCTAAGCTTGTGGCCAAATTCAAACTGGGATCCCTGTTTTGGAGGCAAAAATCGGCTGAAACAAGACTCAATGGCGGCATGAAGGAGGACACAGATTGTGAATTTTGTGTTACATTAATTAACATTATGGCATGGATAATCCTACTGGTTCTTTCCCTCGGCTTTTGGTCGCTGCTGCTGATGGAGCAAGCAGTCCAACGGCAGGAATTTTCGCGCATGGTGGGTGGCACCCTGGTGGCCATCGCTGCTGGCGGAGTGCTGGGGGTCTACTTTCTGATGAGAGATTGCATCCAGTATCTCAGCCAAGACATCAAAGTGCAGCAATCAGGTATGCCAATGCTAGAGAGCGTTGCAGACTTGAATGAACTGTTGGATCCAACTCTCTGGATTCGATAGCTTACGCCAGACCGATTAACCCAGACTCATTAACAGGACTCGATCTTCAACTGAGCCTGATGTATCAGCTTTGGGTTGTGGGTGAAAGCCCTCACCAAAACTGGTATGGATCCGTTCTAGGGCAGCACTCAGCCGCGGATCCGTCAGGTCGAAATCAAACGTCTCCACCTGGATGCCAGCGGGGCTGAGGGTGACAAGACGACCACTGCGGCAGTCGAGTGGAGCCGCCGTCTGCACACAGAGCCAATGGGGTAGACGGGCAATGCTGTGGCTGTGGTTATGTCCGTTGCAATAGAGTCCAGGAGTCGAATCGAGAGTTTCCAGCAGAGCCATCACCTCCCTACTATTGGCGATGTGCATCATCTCCTCATGGCTAATGTGGGTGGTCTGATAGAGGGGATGATGTCCCAACAGGACGAAATAGCGCAGCTGAGGATCCCCATTAAAATCCGAGATCAAGCCCTCCAACCACGCCAACTGTTGCGGTGAGACAATGCCGCCATAGTTAGCGGGATCCCGGTCGCGGGCAGTATCCAGCAGGACAAAACGGATCCCAGAGTGGTCAAAAGAGCTGTAGAGTCCACCGCTATGAACAGGCTCATGGGGCCCTAAAAAGTAGGGCGCTAAAGTTGGCTTGGGCAGATAATAGCAGTCATGATTGCCGGTGATTGCCATCAATGGGATCCCGGTGGAGCGAATCAAATGGTGCAGACCATCCAGCTCTCTCAAGCTGCCTTGATGGGTGGTATCCCCCAAGGCAAAGACGTGATCCGGTTGCAGAGCCACCACCTGTCGAAAAAAAGACGCAAAGACAAGGTCTCGATCCGCCTCCAATTCCGGGCTGGGATACTCCGAAAAGTGCAGATCCCCCAGCAACACCAGCCTCACCGTTGACCCCATTGGAACCCCCTTGACACGCTGCACCAGCAGACTATCATCTCTCCCTAACCATGTGCTGATCCATGTGATGACTCAGCTCTATCCCTTCTCTCCCTAATTCAGCAAACCGTCTAGACTAAACAAGGTTTTTCTGTTGCCACTCATTCCTTCATCATCAGGGTCTATGTCCAGAGCCCCAGGATCCCGATCGCCCCTAATCCCGCTTGCGATCCTGCCCTGGGTTGGTGCAATGCTGGCAACGGGCTTGATGGGTATCTGGCCCGTCCTTGCGACAGAGGCGATTGAGACAAAGGGATCCCAACCTGAAGCCCAACCTCTAGAGAGTAGCTCTCAGCTTGTCCAGTCAGCCCAGGTGGCTGTCAACCTTGAGGATCTGAGTCAGGAGGATGCAGGGCTTGTGGAGTCTAGCCCCACGCTGCGGCGATGGCTGCAACAGCCCCCCAACCTGCTGGAGGAAATCCGTAACCATCCCCTCATCCCCACGCGGCTGCAAGCCAGCATCGGCACCGACAACTGGGGTGTGGGCCTGGAGGATATCCGCCTTTTTGATCGCCTGACGGTGAGTGGAGATTTTCAGCATCGTTCTGATCAAGCGGGCACTGCGGAGGCTCAAACCTATGGATCCAACCTGCGCTACTACCTTGCCCTTTGGATCCCAGGTCGA
>JAAUUM010000026.1 GCA_012031565.1 Synechococcaceae cyanobacterium SM2_3_2 | reverse complement strand
TTGCAGCGCACCGGGCAATTGTGCCGGATCAAAAAAAGTGCCCCCCAAAACGACATCGGGGTAATCAAAAAATTGGTCAACACCCCCACGCTCTCCAGCGACGGCACATTCAGTCCGGCAATCACCCCCAATCCAGCAAAACCGCACAGCTGAGGGCTAGCACCAACAGGGCTAAAGGGTGCAGCAGACCCCAGGCTCCAGTGCCAATCACCCCCACCGCCAATACCCCCAGCGCCGTGATTAAGCCCCGCACCACCCCCGCTAACATCTTGCCGATATGCAGAGATAGAGGATGCACCGGCAAAATCAGCACCTCCTCAAAACTTTTGGTGAACAACCGCGCCCCACAAATGGAAAAGGTCGTGCCCGCAAAGCTGATGGTCATGCCCGACAAGGCCACCATCCCCGGCAAAATAAAGCGCAGATAGGATCCCGCCTCTCCCCCCTCAGCCATCGCACCGGATCCCAGTGAGCTGCCCAGCCCCACCCCAAACGCCACAATATAGATCAAGGGAGCCACCAACCCCGAGGCCAGCACCTGCAACACCCGCGACCGCAGATCCAGCCAATCTCGCCAAAACACCGTCAAACTATCCGCCCAGATCACCCCCAAAGACGCTCGAAATTGAGCCTCAGTCGGTTGAGTTATGGCTTGGGATCCCGTGGTTGAGGAGGAGGACATGGCAACATCGCCCGCTAAGGCTTAACGAACATTTACATTTAGTCCCTCCACTATCTCACAACCCGATCTCAATGTCGGATCTGCGGACAAGCTCATACCAGCTCTTTTGTTGGGTGCGCTAAGGTGAACCACAATGAGGGATCCACCTAGATCTTCTGATGAGCATCATTGTTCCAGCTAGCAGGTGATCTCAAGACTTAGTTCAGACTTAGTTCATATCCCCAAAGGGCATGAGTGCTGATGTTATCCTCAACCCGTTTGTCCCATACCCCGTTATCAATGCAAATATCAATCCAAACTCCTTTGAAATGGCTCTTGCCCGGTATGTTGGCTGGGATCCTGCTCCTGGGTGGCTGTGGGCAACTGGCCCGCTTTGGCCTGGGCAATACCCCCATTCAGGCGGTGGTCAGTAACCCATCCGCCCATACCTCCGTCACCGTGCGGGGGCAGGTGGTCAATACCCTGGGCATTCTCGGCCAAGGGGTCTATGAACTCCAAGATGAGACGGGATCCCTGTGGGTGATCACGGGGGAACGAGGTATGCCTATTGTCAATAGCACCGTCACCGTGCGCGGATCAGCTGCCGAAGGGATCACCATTTCGGGCCGCAACTTTGGCGTTACCCTGACCGAGCAAGAGCGGTTTTGAGGGAGACGCTGAGAACATGATGGCGTCAACAGCCCCAGAGTGCCCTAGAACCCCTAAAATAGCAACCCTGGATTTGACCTCTAAACCTTACCCTCAAGGCGTCTGAGAGGCGATTTTGGCCGCTTGTGATATCATGGGAGGGTTGTCAAGACCCTTGGGCAAACTGCATCCCTACGCGGTTTCTCCCCAGTCTAGATCCTCGGAGTATCCCATGACCGAAAGTTATAGCGCCGATCAGATCCAGGTGCTGGAAGGGCTGGAAGCAGTTCGGAAACGGCCTGGTATGTACATTGGCTCGACGGGGCCAAAGGGACTTCACCATCTGGTCTATGAGGTGGTGGATAACTCGGTGGATGAGGCGCTGGCTGGGTTTTGCACCCATGTTGAGATTGCCCTCAATCCGGATGGCTCGGTGTCGGTGGTGGATGACGGACGCGGGATCCCGGTGGATATTCACCCCAAGACGGGGTTGTCAGCTCTGATCACGGTGTTGACGGTGCTGCACGCGGGCGGCAAGTTTGGCGGTGGCGGCTACAAGGTCTCCGGCGGGTTGCACGGGGTCGGGGTCTCGGTGGTCAACGCCCTGTCGGAATGGGTGGAGGTCAAGGTCTGGCGGGAGCAGAAAGTTCACCTGCAACGGTTTGAGCGGGGCAAAGTGGCGGGGGAGCTGCAAACCAAGCCTAGCCACTCTAACCAGCGGGGTACACAGGTCACATTTAAGCCAGATCCCGAGGTGTTCCCCGACCGAGAGTTTGACTACAACCTACTAGCAGCTCGGTTCCGGGAGTTGGCCTACCTCAATGCTGGGTTGGAGATCACCTTTCAAGACCTACGCCAAGAGCAGCCCCACAGCGAAACCTATCGCTACGACGGCGGCATCAAAGAGTATGTGGCCTTTATTAACAAAGACAAGACCCCGATTCATGACGACATCATCTTTGTGCAAGGGGAGAAAGAAGGGGTACAGGTGGAGGTGGCTCTGCAATGGTGCAGCGATGCCTATACCGATTCGCTGATTGGGTTTGCCAACAACATTCGCACCAACGAGGGGGGCACCCACCTAGAGGGTCTCAAAACCTGTCTCACCCTGACCATCAATAATCAGGCTCGCAAGCTCAACAAAATCAAAGAATCGGACGGCAATCTAGCCGGTGAAAACATCCGGGAAGGGGTGACCGCCATCGTCTCGGTCAAGGTGCCGGATCCCGAGTTTGAGGGTCAGACCAAGACCAAATTGGGCAACACCGAGGTGCGGGGCATCGTTCAAACCCTGACCAGTGAGGCACTGACGGAGTTTTTGGAGTTTAACCCCGCCATTGCCAAAGGGATTGTGGACAAGGCGATTCAATCGTTTAATGCTGCCGAAGCTGCTCGGCGAGCCCGGGACTTGGTGCGGCGCAAGTCGGCCCTAGAATCCTCCACATTGCCTGGAAAGCTAGCGGATTGCAGCTCCCGGGATCCGGCAGAATCGGAAGTCTATCTGGTGGAAGGGGACTCGGCGGGCGGTTCTGCCAAACAGGGGCGAGATCGTCAGTTCCAGGCGATTTTGCCGTTGCGGGGCAAGATCCTCAACATCGAAAAAGCGGATCCCACCAAGATCTACAAAAACACTGAGATCCAGGCCATGATCACGGCACTGGGACTGGGCATCAAAGGGGATGAGTTTGATCCCAGCCAATTGCGCTATCACCGGGTGATCATCATGACAGATGCGGATGTGGATGGCAGCCACATTCGGACGCTATTGCTGACCTTTTTCTATCGCTATCAGAAGGCATTGGTGGAGGAAGGTTATGTCTATATCGCCTGTCCTCCCCTCTACAAAATCGAATGGGGCCGCAGCAATGTCCGCTATTGCTACAGCGACTCCGAGAAAGATGAAATTGTACGGGGTTTGCCCACCAATGCCAAGTACAACATTCAGCGATTCAAAGGTTTGGGGGAAATGATGCCCGAGCAGTTATGGCAGACCACCATGAATCCTGAGACCCGCACCCTCAAACAGATCACCATTGAGGATGCTGTCCAGGCTGACCAGATCTTTACGATCTTGATGGGAGATGTGGTGGCTCCCCGCCGTGAGTTTATTGAGACCTATGGATCGAAGCTGGATATGGCGGCGTTGGATATCTAGGATCCCTGCATCCGTTAGTTCTCAGTTAGCTCTCTAGCGTCAAAATCACCGGGGCATGATCGCTGGGCTGGTCGGCCCCCCGTGGCTCCACATCAATCTGGCAATCCCTCACATCGGGATAGAGGGAGCTGCTGACAAAGTGATGGTCGATGCGCCAGCCGCGATTGCGGGGAAAGCCCCCCGACCGATAGTCCCACCAACTGTAGTGGCCGGGATCCGGGTTGATCTTGCGGAAGGCATCCTGGAGGCCCAAGGCGGCGATCTGGGTCAGGGCTTGCCGTTCCAGATCAGAGGCCATGATCTGCCCCGCTTTTTTAGCATCGTAAATATCCTCATCGCTGGGGGCGATATTGTAGTCGCCGCACAAGACCAGCTTCAGACTGGGATCCTCTTCTAACAGAACTGAGAGATAGTGCTGTAAACCCAGTAGCCAGCGCAGTTTGTAGCTGTACTTGTCACTGCCCACCTCTGACCCGTTGGGCACATAGACATTGACAATGGTGATGCCGTTTAGGGATCCCCGGATCAATCGCTTTTGGTCATCTAGATCCCCGACGGAGTTTTGGAGGACGGGGGCAAAGCCGAGGGATACATCTTGCAATGGCTGACGGCTGATTAGCGCGACACCGTTGTAGGACTTTTGGCCAAAGATGGCCACTTGATAGCCCGCGTCCGCAAAAGGGGCCAGGGGGAATTGATCATCGCTAACTTTGGTCTCTTGCAAACACAGCAGATCAATCGGGGATCCTGATGCAGCCTGAGCTTGCAGCCATTGCAGCACTTGATCAAGCCGAGTCCGAATGGAATTGACATTCCAAGTGACGATCTGAACCATACGAGGGATCCCTTGTGCCAATGCTTTCAACTGATCTGGGCTTTCAACTACTCTGGGCTTTCAACTGATCTGGTGGGGCCATCTTCTGTCAAGCTCAACCCAGCTTAAAACCCAAACAGAATTAAATGGTCAGAGTGATGCCATCACCATCGTGATAAGCCGCCAGCAGCACATCGGTGGTGGTATTCCAGCCGATCTCTCCGGTGTGGGAGATGCCGATGGCCCCAAACTCCCGCTGGCGAGAGCGAGCCTCCGCAAAGGATTTTTCCAGGGCCGCTTGCAAGGTGAAGCCATCCCCCACCCGCACCACGATGCGCGTGGCCAGCCCTTCATCGAGAATATCTTCCCCCACGCCAGTGCAACTGATGGCCGCATAGGCATCTGCATAAGTGCCCGATGGGGTGGCGGAGTCACTTACCCGTCCGATCCGCTCAAAGCCGCGCCCGCCCGTGGAGGTGGCCACCGCCAGATGACCGTTTTGATCCAGGGCCACCGCCCCCACAGTGCCCATCGCCACCGAGGTCAAAAACCGATCCTGCCGCTCCGATTGGCTCAGGGCTAGCCATTCCTGCAACCGTTTGGCGGTCATGGGGTTGTAGATCGGCAGGTTGAGTTCGCGGGCTAGCTCAGTGGCTCCCGATTCTGCCACCACGCGGTCGGGGCTGGTTTGCAGAGCCGCAGCCAGCTCGATTGGATGCCGCACCCGGCTAATGTTGATCACGCCACTAAAGGACTGGACATGGCCTTGCATCAGGGCGGCACTCATGCGAATCTGGCCATCCGACTGCAATACAGAACCTGTGCCTGCATTAAACAGCGGATCATCTTCTAACTGTCGGCAGGCTTGGATCACCGCATCCTGGGCACTGAAACCCGCCTGCAATTGGGGATAGACAGCCTCGATCACCACACGCAGAGCAGCCCGCACCACCTCAACCCCTTTGTCTCCGTCCAGGGCGCTACCGGCTCCCCCATGAATGATCAACTTCGGGATCCCTGGTGAGGGGGTGGGATGAGATGGGGGCATGGGGTAGATCCTCGCAGGCAACGGGATCCATCATCTCATCTATGTCCAGGGATCCAGTGGCTGACATGGCATGATGGGGACAAAAGCTCTAACGCTCCCTTTTCCTTCTTTCTCAGCACTCCTATGGCCCGTCTCAACCCCTACTGCCTCTCGATCGAGATCACCCGCATGTTTCAGCAGGGCAATGCCATTTTCGCGCTACCCAAGGTGGAAGCATGGCTGCAAGATCGCCAGCAGGATCCCGCCGACTACGAGATTCTGTTTCATGAGGAGATCGCTCCCCCTAGCAGCCCCGATCCGATGGTGATCCGCATTGAGCTGGTGCGGCGGGACGGCCAGCCCGTGGATCCCTGGCTGCAAGAAGAAGTCAATCTGCAATCCTAGCCGGGAGGATGTGAGCGGTGGCAGTACCAACGTTACGGGCACCCTTAGCCCTGGGGGAGCGGGCTCCAGAGCTGATGCTGCCTGCCCAAGATGGGATCCCTGTCAGCTTTTATGAGCGTTTTTGTGGTCGCCCGACCGTTGTTCTAATCGCCCACTCACCGTCTGATTTGGCGGGTTGGGAGATGTTTCCTGCTCCGGTCTTCGGGATCTTGTCTGAAGGGGATGGGACTGGGCTGCCCTTTCCCTGTCTTCGAGATGATGGCCGTCTGACGCAGCTTTATGGGGGATCCCGTCCTTCCTTTGGGCCAGTGGGGGCAGTGGTGCTGGATGCAACGATGCGGGTTGTGGCTCGTTTCCCAGACGCGGATATGGCTCATCTTAGGGAGCTTGTCATGGATCTCTCTGCCCAGATGCCAACTCAGGAGGCTACTGTCACCGCTGCTGCACCCGTGCTGATGGTGCCCCAAGTGCTGGATCCCGCTTTTTGTCAGCAGTTAATCGCGGTACACGATGCTGACCATTTTGAGAGCGGCATGATGCGACTGGTGGCGGGCCAGCCTCAATTGGTGCCGGATCCCACTGTCAAAATCCGCCGCGATCATCGACTGGAGGATCCCGGTCTGATGGCCCAGCTCTCAGATGCTCTGACTCGGCGGGTGCTGCCTGCGATCCAAGCCGCTTTTCACTATCGAGTCACACGGTTTGAAGCCTTCAAGATCGTCTCTTACGATGCCAAAACGGGGGGCTACTTTCGTCGCCATCGGGATAACACCACGCCAGATGCCTGCCATCGCCGCTTTGCCCTCTCTATCAACCTCAATGATGGGTACGCCGGGGGATGTTTGACCTTTCCAGAATTTGGATCCACCTGCTATCGTCCACCCACAGGGGGATCCATCGTTTTTTCGGGCAGCTTGTTGCATGAGGCCACCGATGTGACCGCAGGACGGCGGTATGTGGTGCTGAGTTTTTTGTGGGGAGATGATGTGGGATCCTGAGTCAAGGCCCTTTGCAGTCGCAAGCGCGGCTGTTGTCACCATGACCACATTCTCTAACCCCGCTGAATTGCCGGCACTGACCCTCCCCATCCTCTGGGACATCCTCAACCAGGTGCTGCCCGATGACACAGTAAATGCTCTGGTATGGTGGCATCTGGGCTATCGTCCCACCGGGCCGGGAGACTCTTGGATCTCGACTGAAAACGTAGCCCCCGCTTGGGCAGAGAACTATCCCATCGCCCCCGACTTCATTGCCAGTCGTCCTGCCACGGTGCAACTGACCCGTTCTATTCCCTCAGAACACAAGCAGCTTTTGAAGGACTATCTGGGCTTTAAGGGCTACTCAGTGAACGAACTGATGCCCCGCCTAACCCGCCGCGCCACTATGGCAAACTGGCTACTCAGTGTGCTGGCCAGCCAAGGTGAATTGTCGGAGCAGCCTACCCCCCCCAACCCTTGAGATCAGCACCTTTAGCAAACTCATGCCGGTTTGGCAGAAACCCAAGTCCACCGGATTCCCTTTGTTTCTTTTATCTCCGTTCCTGATGGCACCTTCACCAACACTTTTGGGATCCCGCCTTGGCAAGAACCCCGTGCAGCAAAAGATTGAAGCAAAAGATGGCTTAGGGTAGAGAACGCCGATACTGAGTTCCGCCAATGAACCAAAAGGATCCCAGATCATCGGTTTCCTGCCTGTGACAGACTCCCTTGGGATCCCCCTCTATCTTGGCGTCTGGCGATATCCTGGTGGTTGGGGTAAAGCCTTTGTGAGCAGCCCAACCCGAGGACACTAGTCATGACAATCCAGCAGCATGTGGCGAAAGTATCATCTACTCCTACCTCCGCATCCGTCACAGAGATTGATTTAGAGCGATTAGCATGGCCGCTCTTGCCTGACTCTGCCCTGGCCACCCTACGGGAAGTAGGCGAAGAATGTGACGTAGACACCGGTCATGTGCTCTTTGAGGTGGGGCAGCCCAGCTACGACCTCGTGGTTGTCCTGAAAGGATCTGTCCATATCGTGGATCGGGCTGGAGATCAGATCGTTGTTACCATTTCAGCCCCTAACTTTGTGGGCGAACTGGGCATGATCTTAGGACAGAGCACTTTCTTGGCCTGTGTTGCGGCTGAGCCATCACGGGTACTGATTGTCCCCCAAGCTGCTGTCATCCGCTTTGTGGCCACCATTCCTGAAATCAGCGACATTTTGGTCACCGCTCTAGCTGCTCGACGGCGGCTCTTGATCGAGTGGGGTCAGGGGGGACTCACGATCATTGGACGAGAGGATGATCCCAAAGCCTTGCAACTGCTGGAGTTTGCCAGTCGCAGTCGGATCCCGCATCGATTTATCCATCGATCTGACCAAGAGGCGATCGCCGCCCTTTCTTCAGGACAGGCATTGCCAGCCACAGGCACCCTGGCCATCACTGGGCGCTCTGAGGTGTTGATCGACCCAACCCCGCGCCAAGTAGCGGTGGCCCTGGGCTTAGATCTCCAGGTTGATCAGGCCACGACCTTTGACATGGTGGTGATTGGGGCTGGGCCCGCCGGATTGGCGGCAGCGGTCTATGGAGCCTCTGAGGGTCTTTCCACCCTGGTAATTGAAGACACTGCTATTGGGGGACAGGCGGGCACATCCTCTCGCATTGAGAACTATCTGGGCTTTTCCACCGGGATCTCGGGATCCGAATTGGCGTTTCAGGGTCAGATCCAAGCCTTCAAGTTTGGGGCCAAAATCACCGCCCCCCGACGAGCCCAGACGCTGCGCTCAATTGATGATTTGTATGAGATTGAACTGGACGATGGATCCTGTGCCCGTACCAAAACGGTCGTCCTGGCCAACGGTGTTCGGTATCGCCGCTTACCGATCCCTCGCCTAGAAGACTTTGAGGGGGCAGGGGTCTACTATGCAGCGACCGAGCTAGAAGCCCGTTTTTGCAGCAATACCAGCGCTGTCATCTTGGGTGGGGGTAACTCGGCAGGTCAAGCGGCCATGTTCCTCTCCCGGCGTGCCCACTGCACCCATATTGTCGTCCGGGGGCAAGGGTTGGCGGCCACCATGTCCTCCTACCTGAGTGACCGGATTGAGACCGACTCCCGCATTCGCCTCTGGACTCACACCGAAGTGGGATCCCTGTTTGGGGATGATCGGCTGGAGGCTCTAACCCTGGTAAATAAGCTGACCGGCGAGGAGGAGCGGATTGAAACTCGTGCTCTATTCATCATGATTGGGGCAGCTCCCAACACAGGCTGGCTAGGGGACACCATCGATCTGGACGAAAAAGGGTTCGTCATCACTGGACAACAGGGGGATCCCTTTGCCACCTCTCTGCCGGGGGTCTATGCGGTGGGGGATGTGCGCGCTGGCTCGGTCAAACGGGTGGCCTCAGCGGTGGGAGAAGGCTCGGTGGTGGTCTCTTCCGTCCACCAGTATTTGGCCGCTAGAGAATAGAGATTTACCGCTCTGCCGAAACCTCGGGATCCCCATCTGTTTCTATTTGTATAGATAGTCTGGCCTCTCCAAATCGCTGCCAATAGTCATAGATCAGCCTCGATGCTTGAGGGATCAGATCAATGGGACGCGGATCATCGGGTATTTCTCGTTCTAACAAGACTGCCACGAAATAGCGATGGCCATTGGGCATATCGATAATGCCCGCATCTGCCAACACTGAGCGGATATTGCCTGTCTTATGGGCGATGGAAGCTCCTTCTCCCAATCCTGCCGGCAGCAGCAGGCGATTTTCCACCCCTCGCATGATTTCAAAGAAGCGATCCCGATTGCGGAGGCTCAGCAGTTCCCCCGCTTCCACCTGTTGAAGGAGGGCGACCACATCAGCCGGACTGACGGTATTGGTGCCTTCTAGATCTGGCAACAGCCAAGAGATCTGGGTATTCTCTAGGCCCCACCCTTGAAAGGTTTGGTTGAGAGCTTCCCTGCCCCCCAATCGGTTGATGATCAGGTTGGTGGCGTAGTTATCACTGATGGTGATCATCATGGTGGCAGCGGTGAGAGCATCCACCTCAGAGCCGTAGGGACGCACCTGAAGACTGCCTGAGCCGCCTCCGGCCAAATCGGGATCCAAGATGAGTAGCTCATCCAGCCGCACCTCCCCACGATCCACCGCTTGTAAGAAGGCTACCAAGATGGGGATCTTGATCACACTGGCTGCTGACACCCGTTCGGATCCCCGAATATCGACAAAAGCCCCGGTGTCGAGATCCACAGTCATGACATGGGGAATTAGTCCCGGCACCTCCAACAGGGCTTTCAGATCTTGCTCTAGCTCCAGCTGGGGTTGATTTAGAAAGATATCTTCTGATAAGTCCTCAGTGGCAAGGGTGCTGAGGGCAAGTCCTTCCTGCTGTCCTCCAGCTAGGGTGATTGTTCCGGCCATCTGAGGACTGCTGGGTCGATTGAGCAGATGGCCCAGAGTGCCCACCACTAGTCCCAAGGCCAAACTGAGACCCAACGTCTTGCCCATGGCCACCCGGACGGGATCCAAGGTTCGGTTGCGACGCACCAGCATCGGAGAAGATCGACGCACACGGGCCGCCGCTCGCCGAGTCTGCCTAGTCTTGGGAGGGGCTCCCCTTTGCGAGGCTCGTGCCTGGGTTCGAGTCCTGAGAGGTCGGGGCTGGCTAGGGCTGGTCAGATCAGGCGATCGCCAGAGGTAGGATCGGGGACGGGATCCCTCAACTCTTCTGGACGCCTCAGCAGGGGCTGAATCCGGCTACGGCGGCGAGAAGATCGTCTCTGGTGAGGGGCAAGTCCGGCCATGATAAGAGTCAGGGGTGAGAAGTGACAGGGGTGAGAAGTGGCGGTGGTGAGAAGTGGCAGTGAATGGAGAATACAAAGGGAGAATTAGTCCTGATCCACCCCTTGATCAGGCTGTTGCCGGCTCAAAGGGATCCCTGAGGCTTGTTGGTGATGATACCAACCCAGTTGACGCAGCACCCCCCGCAACAGCGCCACATCCGATAAGGTCAGCTCAGCCCGGTTAAAGAGGGCGCGAAACTTGCTGAGCTTGCGACGCACTGTCTGGGGTTGCAGATAGCCAATCTGGAGCAAAAGTGCCTCCAACTGTTCAAAAAAGCCTGCCATAGTGGCTCCTTGCAGCTGGGGGGGTGACTCTGGTGAATCGGAGTCTGAAGTTGACGCTAGCTCAGACAAGCGCACTTCATAAGCAATAATACCCACCGCCTGGGCCAGGTTGAGAGAAGGATAAGCAGGATCGGTTGGGATCATCACATGGTATTGACAAAGAGCCAGCTCATCATTGCTGAGACCCCGATCTTCAGGGCCAAAGACAATAGCGCATATCATATCCCCGATTAGCTCGGGTAGGGCATGGCGGGGGGATCGGAGCTGCCATTCGGGGGGATAGGCTTGGTCTCGCCCTGTGGTGCCTACGACGCGATGGCAATCGGCCAAAGCCTCCGGCAGGGATCCGACAATTTGGGCTTGGCTCAACAGCTCTGCCGCATGGACTGCCATCATCCGGGCTTCGGGATCCCGTGGATGGCAGTGGGGATTAACCAGGATCAAATGGTGCAGACCCATATTTTTCATCACCCGTGCCACCGATCCCAGATTACGGGATCCAGCAGGCTCCACCAATACGATCCGAACAGACGATAATGACATCAGACCTCTGACAATCAACCTTAGGTTGGCTATTTTGTAGCAATGGAGACCTGTGGAAAAGGGATCCCCCGACTTATCAGGCTGGGAATCAGCTATTGATGAGATTGGGAGTAGATGGGAGCGGGTTTCTATGTAACTATCGTCATATGTTGCAATCCTAGTGGCCTCCAAGTATGACAGTCGCTACCATGCTGGCCGAAGTGGTCTATCATCTCCAGCAGGATGTCGACCTTTCGCGCATCAAAAAATTATTGCTGGTGGCCAGCCGGGATGTGTGGGAGGCCGATGCCCAGTCTTTGGCAGATCTGGATCTGGGGCCATTGGTGCAGGAACTCTATAGTCAAAATCCTACCGCCAGCCAGCTCAAACAACGGCTGGTCAGTATTGTGCAGAGAATGAGCAAACGGGCTGAGTATGGAGCAGTAGCCCGACGTATACTTGATTACATGGGATCCCTTTATCAACCCGCTATCATGCCGCAAGCCGCTCCGTTTGCCCCTCCTCGCCCAGTCACTGCTGCCGAGTTGCAGGTTGCTATTGATCAAAGGCTAGCCGTGGCGGATCCCCAGATGTGGGCGGAAGTACAACTTACCGATTACGATCCCTTCTTTTTGCGGCGGGAGGTGATGGAAAAGATCAATCCCCTGCGGGCTAAACTGCTGCTGTTTTCTGCCCTACACCACCAGTTGTCATTCGACGATGCTGCTTTAGCGGTGTTGAAGCAATACAGCCTGGATGCTTTGCTCTATGAGATGTTGACCACCTGCCCCAACCCGGAAACGTTGGAGGCCAAATTGCTGAAAGCAGAGGAGCAATTGGGGTTTACTCGCTCCAATGCCCGCACAGCGTTGCCCTTATTACAGGTTTTGAAGCCGCTGTATATCTATGCCCCGCCCCCAGAGCCAGAACTCCAGGTGGCTGTCGATACCGTCTATCCGATGGAGGACTGGGGAATTGACCATTCCGAAGAGCATTTCCAATGGCTGGATGGAACAGGGGTTATTCAGGATGGCTACGATCCTGGTTATGTCTATGAGATGGGTTATGAAGACCCTGATGGTAATCCTGAGGCACTCTATTATGCGCCGGAGGACTTTGGGGAACACCCTCATGCCGAGGATCTTCAGGCTGGGTTCGTTAGTTTTGCCCCCCCCGTTCAATCGGTTGCTCCCTACCGGGATCCCAGTTTGGTGCCAGAGCCTAATCGATTGGCGGTACAGCCGACCCAGCAGGACTCGGCCCGCTTGGAGCCTGGACTGCGGCAACAAATCGACTTTAATGCTGCTGAGTTGATGGCCACCATCGAAAATGTATTGAGCGACTTGGGCAATCATCTGGATGAGACTCTGCAAGATCAGGATGCCGCCGCCTATCTGGATCTTAAACATCGGCTATTACGCGGTTTTCTACATGATGTGGAGGGTGCATCAACTAGCTTTCTATCCATGCTGAATAAGCTGCAAGAATCGGAACGAAGAGTGCTCTATCCGCAGATGTCCCCCGATCTGATCCCGCAGTTGCTTCCCAGTTCAAAGGCTGAATCTCCTCAGATTGGGCAGATTCTCAGCCTCCATTTTGTCTCCCAGGCCAACCCTCAGCTCAAACATCAGCTGGAAGAGGGCATTCAACAGTCCTTGGATACGATCCAGGTGGCACTTGAAAACAAGCTGAGTGAATTTGGCAATGAATTGGACGAGACTTTACAGGTCATGAGCTTGGCCCAAGGATTTCAATCTAAGTACAAAGCCCTCCGCACCCTGATCCATGAGATTGAGGCGATCTCAGCCAAGTTTGCCAATCTGCTCGACCGGATGGAGGCAGCAGAACGCAAGCTGTTTGGGTTTTAGTCCCACCTGATGATTGACCCCTGAGTTTTCTGTGCCTTGCTTAGGCTTGATTGCTTGCCCTACTGCTTGAATACCTTCCCCTGAGGATCGTGCCATGAATCGCAAAGAGGTACTTGAACGCTACGCCACGGGATCCACTCAATTCAAAGGGGAAAATCTACTCGGGGTCGATTTATTTGAGGCGGATCTGATTGGGGCGGATTTCAGTGAGGCTGACCTGCGCTCCGCCAACTTGATCTTGGCTTTATTAGGTCGGGGCATCTTTCGTAAGGCGAGGTTGTCCCAAAGTCGCCTCAGTGGGGCCAATCTTAATCAGGCTAATTTAGCCTCGGCTGACTTAAGCGATGCCAATCTCCACGGCGCTTCCCTCAAAAATGCCGATCTACAAGGGGCTAATTTGATGTTGGCCACCCTTATGGATACGGATCTGACTGAGGCAGATCTGCGGGCAGCCAATTTGACCAGTGCCAACCTGCTGGGATCCTGCTTGCGGGGAGCGAATTTGCGCTATGAAAACCGCCGTCCCACCATCCTGCGGGGGGCCAACCTAACTGGGGTTGATTTGAGCGGAGCCAATCTCAAGGGGGCGGATCTGACTCGGGCCGACCTGACCGGAGCTAATTTGAGCGAGGCCAATCTCAGTGATGCCGCCCTGGCTGGAGCCAATCTAAGGGGAATCTTGGGGCATGGCTGCTATTTGACAGATGCCGACCTGACCGGAGCCGACTTGAGTGACTCTGATTGGACTGGAAGCCGATTTGAGCGGGCTCAGTGTGAGGGATCCCAGTTTAGTCGTTCGCTATTGCGCGGCGTTATGATGCCGGATATCAAATTGGGCAAAGCTGTGTTGGTGCAGGCGGATCTGAGTGATGCCAAAATGACGCGGGCAGAGCTGAGTCGGGCCGATTTCACCGGAGCATTGATGGTTCGAGCTAATCTAGTGGATGCCTACTTTGCCCGGACGATCCTGGACGAGGCAGATCTGCGAGAGGCCGTTCTGAGTCGAGCCGATATCAGCATGGCCAGCTTGGTGGGTACACAATTAGCCGGGGCTACCATGCCAGATGGCCGAATTCAAGGGGGATAAACAGGGATCCCAAGGTATTTAGGATGGTTGTTTTGTTGAGGTTATTGAGTAGACCTACTTGGTATCTTTTTTGGTATCTTTCACCTCCGTCATGACCACATCAACACTCATGAACAGATGTGAAGACTCCGAAATAAACGGTTAGGTTTCGAGACTTTTTTTTGTTAGGCTCATAGGGAAGAGCAGAAGCGAGTAAGCGAAACTCAGTTTCCATGACTCGGTTTCCGTTAAATGTTGTGAATTTGAATGTTGTGAATTTGAACGTTATGATTTTGAACGAGACCCTGAGAATCCTGGCTGGCTGCTTGTCTAATCGTTAAGTCTGATCACTGTTTTAATTTTTTTGCCCTTTGACTTTTACCGTTTTCCCGTTGTAGCTAAAATCCACCAATTCATCCTTTCGTGCTAACTGACGAGATGGCCCAGGTCTTTTTCTGGATAGCTCTGATGACCATGATTTTGGGATATCGCATCTTTGTTGATGCTGATATTGTTGATGGTGCTATTTCCTGAGAAGTTTGACTTTGATCCTTTTTAGCCCGATAACTCTTTTTAGCCTGATTAACTTTTTTTTAGCCTGAGTTGGCCTCTCTGTAAATTTAATGTCTTGGTCTTAATGTCTCGGTGTTAATGTCTCGGTGTTAATGTCTCAGTGACTTAATCTAGCCTTTTTTATCAATCCTTGAACCAGGCTTAGAACGACTTTGCCTCCTCTTCTTCCTTTCCATTCCCCGGAGATTAGCCATGGAAGCCCAACTACTCAATATCATCGAATATCTCGCCCTCGGAGAACTAGAGTCACGGATTGGGGTGGACTATCCCCATCAACAGATTTTCTATCAACCTGAGGATCGGCAGGCCATTCTGCAAAATGTTCTTAACCGTATGCCACCTGTCTATATGTGGATCAGTCCTCAAGACTGCCCCAATTTGAGCCAACTGCCCCCAGCAGAAAGAAGCCATCTCCAGTCGGTGGTCGAGCAAGAACTCCAGCGCCGCCTGTGTGAGAGTGGTGAGGCACCTTGCTTGTTACCTGGATTAATGACTGATATTTTTTATTAAAGGGCGGTCGGAACTAGCCTGCTCTTGATACGAACCGTGAGGGTTCCCCTCTTTTGGTTGTTCCGGGATCCTAGCTATGGGATGGGGATCCCGATTGGGAGCCATCACGGAGATGCCTTATCTCAAGACTCCTTAGCCCTTGAAGCGCGATGCTTTTGGGGCTTTTTGAGTGGATGGAGGGTACAGTTCAGCAGCGCTAGTGGGCGATCTCACCCCTCATCTGATAAAGACCCCTGACAAAGAGCCTTGATAGAGAGCAATGACAGGGCCATACGTTAGGTTGGAGGTACAGATCCATCTGTCTAGGGCTAGCGCACGCGATTCTTACAGCGCGATCCCTATAGACTGTTGCCCATTGGCAGGAGCATTGCCCACGATGTCAAGACAAACTCAGCGACAAGTGAGAACCCAACAGGTCAGACAACAGGCCGATAGGCTATGGATTGGGCTGACTCAAGCGTGGCGGCAGGCAGTGGTGCTCAGTCGTCCTGTCACCCAGGATATTTTGACGGATGTCAAGAAAGGGATCCTCTGGTCTGATCATAAGATGAACGACTGGCTGAAGGGCCGTACCACTCGTAGCAATCGCAATTTAATCAAGACCTCCATTCGGGTAGGCATTGCCATCGTTGCTCTCCTGCTTATTCAGGTCACGGTGCTGGTGCTGCTGGCTCTGACGATTGGGTTGGGAATCAAATCGGTGGTTCGATTAAATCAATTGCCCACTGTTAATGACGAAAGATATGACGACTATCAGGATCCCTAGATATCTGATCAAATGTCGATTAGAAGAGATTGAAAGAACATAAGAACTTGTGCCGATTCCAGTTCCACAACAGCCAGATGTACCTGAATCACCTAGTCAAATAGTAGATTCTAATCCAGCCAATCCTGCCGAAGATGGAAATTTTAGAAGATGGAAATTTTAATGGTACAACAGAGGGAAGTAATTCTTAATTTTCTAATTCACATCTGAGATATATGAGTTTCCGATGAAGAGAAATTCAAAAGTCAGTTAGATCGGAATATCGCAGAATCGGGATCTAACTCCAGAGGCAGGATGGCTAAAAAGGGTCGTCCTGTCTACTTTTTAGATATCTGATATCTCGTCAGATTCGCTATACTCACGTGGGACTTTACCAACGGATCCTGATATGCGATTGCGGGCCACCCCCTTCACAGTGCATAAGCGTGTTGCTCTTACCATTAGCCGGGGCAGCCAAGCTGAAAATCCAGTGGTGGGGGTGCAGATCGACCACAACGGGATCCAGGGTTGGGGAGAAGCCTGTCCTTTTGCCATTGCGGAGCCGCCCCAGACGCTTGAGGATATCTTGACCGGCATTCGTGACTTGATCCCGGTGATGGAACCCTTCACCCCGTGGGATCGCCAAGCCATCGCAGCAGAATGGCAACGGCTAGGGATCCCCTCAGCGGTGCGGGCGGCGGTGGATATGGCCCTGCACGATTGGATGGGCAAAAAGGTTGGGCAACCGCTCTGGCGTTTGTGGGGGTTGGATCCCAGTCGTGCCCCTGTCACCACAGTCACCATTGGGATCCTGTCGCCGGAGCAGGCCCAAGAGCGCGCCCAGCAGTGGATCGAGCAGGTGCAGCCTCAAGCTTTCAAAATCAAAATGGGAAATCCAGAGGGGATCCAGGCGGATCAAGCGATGTTGATTGCCCTGCAAGAAATGTTGCCCTCAGGATCCCTGCTGACGGTCGATGCTAATGGGGGCTGGACACTGGAGGAAAGTTTACATATGTGCAACTGGCTGGCGGGGCAAGGGGTGGCCTGTATCGAACAGCCGCTGGAGCGGGGACGGGAGCAAGAGTTGGTGACCCTATGGCACCAGTCACCTATTCCCATTTTGGCGGACGAGAGTTGCCTGACGAACAATGATATTCCAGCCTTGGTCGGCCATGTGCATGGCATCAACATCAAGCTGATGAAATGCGGTGGACTGAGTGAGGCTCTCCGCATGATCCATACGGCTCGGGCCCACGGGATGCAGGTGATGTTAGGGTGCTACGGCAATACTTCTCTAGCCAACACTGCGGCGGCTCATCTGGGATCCCTGGTGGATTATCTGGATCTCGATAGTCACCTCAATCTAGTGGATGATCCGTTTATCGGGGCAATTCCCCTAGAGGGACGCTTGCTCCCTTCTGACCGGCCTGGGTTGGGAGTTCGCCGCCGCCCAGAAACCCAGAGCATGGAATGAAAGGAACCTATCAGGACAACACCCATCCAAGACAAACTTTTGCCAACTGATCAGAATGTTGATCAGAATCTCAGGGCGAATGGATCAGACAAAAATCGCTCTAGACAAAAATCCTTTTAGAGTAGTCCTAATATAGACCTAGTGCCAAGACTTGTTCCATTTCAAGTCCTAATCATACGGTACGGTTGCGTTGAATCCTATTTGAAAGCAAGCCACTCAAATAAATTACAAATAGATCACAAACAGATTAGCCAAGGGCAACATTCCCTACCACCAGATCCTCAGGATCCACCTGTTCAGAGCTGGCCTTGAGGATCCTATCTTGCTCAGCAACTAAAAGGGCAACCAGCAGACTTTTGGCCAGAGCAAGGCTAACGGCATCAGAGATAGGCTTATCATCAGCGTCTACTAAGTTCTCAATTCGCTTGATCAGATAGCAAAGTTTGCCAAATGGATAAGGGGATCTAAACCAGCTGGTTTCTCCTTGGGAATTAGGCATAATGTAAAAATAAATATACGGCAAAATCTCAGTCTGAAAAGCTTCATAGCGCCGTTGCAAAACCATTTCAGCACTGATACTGCCGATCCTCAACATTCGAGTGACCTGTTCCAGCACGGCTTGGGCAACTTGTATTTCATGTTGGCTGACAATGACTTGGTATCGTTGGAACAATCGAATCCGTACTTCTTCTTTGAAATACTCGGGATCCTCATTGCCCAAAACTTTGAGCTGAGTTAATGTCTTGGGGTTTTCGAGTTCATGCTCAGCAAATGTAGTCCACCATTGAATGAGCTGTTGTTCTTCGATAGAGAGCTGAAGCAAATGGTCGGGATCTTCTACCTGCTCTAGCCCCTGCACCAAAGCGGCTCGATCCCATTCCGTCAGCGGTTCAAGTCGAGTCGGGATCCAGAGAATTTGGCTCAGGAAGTCTTCTTCAGAATTGCTGTTTTTCTCAATCTCGTGGCGATAGGCTGTGAAGATGTCATCAAGCATCGTTTCATAGGTGAGTTGTACCTCAATCGAGGGGCCTTCCTGTTCGCGACGCTGGCGAGTGACTTGTTCTTTTTGGCGGAGCCGCTGCAATTCTTGTCGTAGATCGCCGTAGGTTTTGATTGCATCGTTACGGGGATCCTCTTTCATGATGACTGTATCATTATCATCGCTGGTAGTCAGATACATAAACCGATCTGATCGATTGACATCAGGCAAATTAAAGTGTTCCATTTTGAGGCCACCGAGACGCGAGATAGCATAAAAAGATTTAGAGAAAAGTGTCCGAATCAACTCTACCCGCTCCTGAATATCGTGCCTCTCTAATCCCCAAGTAGCAAAATAGCGATCCAAATAAAAATGCAATGCTAAACTGGGAATCTCTTTATTGCGTTCTTTGACTGCATAGTAAAACTTATTGAGAGGCAAACGCAAAAACTTGGGGATTAGCTGCACCATGATCCCAAGGCCGCTGGTTTTAATTAAATTTAAATCCTGGGCTGACAGGGGCAAAAAGTTATTTTCAATGTCAAAATAAGAGATTGGTAGCACATGACTATCAGGTCGATCATTGAGCATCATCATTCTCATTTCCATTTTGAGTAGATGATCGATGTGCTCAATCAGACCAAAGCAGAATTGCTCTCGAAACACTAACGAAAGTTCTTGATTGACAATCTGATCAAAAATAATTGATAGATTTTTATTTCGGGTGGTATCCAACAGTAGAAATGCTTCTCTCTCGATGATATTGCCTGTATTATCCTGAGATTTGATAGTAATCTTTTCGGAGAAAGGATTTTGCTTACTGCGGCTGGTTAGCTTTTGCAAAAGTCGATTTTGCTCATTAAAAGGCAGTCTTGTCCATTGATTTTCATCTTTGATAAACTGGATTAAAGCCTGTTGCAGGTTGATCCGGATCCGAGTATCCAACTCATCGAGACTACGAGTCTGGCAGATCAGCTCAATATATGAAATCGCCTTTGCCTTAGCTTTTGAAGATCCTGTACCCTCGGAACGCTCTGGTGTGGCATAGCGGGAGACAGCTTCGCTAGGGGGCAAATTGGATAGACTTGCCTCAAGCTGATCAGGATATTGAGGGAGTAGGTGGTCATCGTGACTTGATTTCATGTGATTTGAGATACTTTTTAACGGGATCCCGATGGGTTTGAGGTTTCTTTCAGGCTTCTGCTAGGTCAACAGTTCTTCAGTAGCGCTACGGAGAAGATACCCTCAGAATAGCCGCTAACATCCTTCTGGAGAGTCTCTGAATTAACGGATTCTGACTCAGCCAAAACTCATGGTGATCAGCAGCAACCAAGTCATGTTGGCGAAGTTGGGTTGATGGTGGGATAGCTGGGTTCGTCTCATTATCAGAGCCTCATTATCAGAGATGTCATTATCAGAGGTGCATCCCACAATGGGAGGAAATGCCTGCCCCGTACCCGTTAGAAGATCGCCGTCGAGAGTTGATCATATGTGCCATCCTAGATAGACCAGCACAGCATCAGAAGAGCCAAGCCTCGATCTGGGCAGATTTCCCAACACAGAGGCACATAGAGACACATAGAGACACATAGAGGACGATTAGGGGCGAGAGTAAGGGTTTCCCATCTAGTTCTGTTAGAGCTTGACCTGACAGCAAAACACACTGAGCCCTTTCCATCCCACCCTTTCAGTCTTCAACTCATCATCTGACAATGGCCCTCCTGGATGGGTTGCCTGCTGGCCTCGCACCGTTCCAAGTTTTGTTAGTCGGTCAACTTTAAGCACACAATGGGATCCTACGACGACGACCTTGATTTTCCACCCCGCCGCCACCATGGTCGTGGCCCTCGCTATCAGGAAGCCACCAGCCAAAATCTGCTCAGCACAGGCTGGAAACCCCTCTATCGGCAACTGGATCCGCTCTATGTCTGGGATCTACTCAGCCGGGATCCCTTAGAGATGGCTCAAAAAGCCTTGGATGTTTGTAGCGATGTAGCTGATACTCTGGGCCGTCAGCAATACGCCTGGTGGGCCAATATGATGCAGATATTTTCTGAAGATTTGCGTTATGAAATGGGAGAGTTTTGGGACTATATCACCCCTCCCCCCACTGGGCCTAATCACACCTACAAGGATATTCTCAGTGCTGTCAGCCCCGTGGACTATGACATCAGCCGCGACCGGATCCCAATTGCTTATGTATTGAGCCGGTTGGAGGATGTGACGGTACAAAAGGTGCTGCAACTGTTGGGTCGCCCTACCCAAATCACCCAGAGTTTTATGGAGCGTAATTTCTACTATCCCGTTGAACGATTTGCCGATTGGGAACAATTGGAAATATTGGGCATTGTCTCAGCCTATTGGCAAGAGAAAGACCTGTGGCTGCAAATTCGCAATACTGACCGCACCCATCGTCGCTTTACCATCATTGGCAAAGACCTATCGGCTTGGGTTAATAAAGCTACCCACAATCTGGCCGTGATGCTGAGCGGTTATCAATGTCGGATTGGTCAAGTACAAAGTCCTTTTCCGCTGGATAGTTTTCCAGTTGATATCCAAGACTTTTCTGATCAAGTGCAACAGTCGATCTTGACTCATCAAAACTTGGCAGTGCTGGCTCATGGGGTGCCGGGAACTGGCAAAACCGCATGGACTCAGGCGATGGCAAGAGAAGTTTTGGTGCCCTTGGGCTATGTGATCTTTATTCTTGATCACGATGCGGTGCAAAACTTTGTCCCCCCTAGTTATCTAGAACGAATTTGCCTGATCATCAATGAGGCTGACAATCTGGCTCAAGATCGGGGATCCGACTTTGGTCGCAGCAGCACCAAAACAGAGCATATTCTCAGCCTGTTGGATGGCACCCTCTATCAAAGTGTGGTGGATGAATCCATGCCCCCCCTTAAGCAACGGTTGGTGGTTTTGATGACGTGCAACACCACAGAGCGGATGGATCCCGCCCTATTGCGGCGAGGTCGAGTCGATCTGACCCATGAGTTTGCCCATGTATTTGTTTGAGGGCTGAATATCTCTCATTCAGGAACTGTTTCTTGACCTGGGTGTAGCAACCCCATCGTCGCCAGACTCAATTCCGGTGGATCCTCTAGCCCGAGCAATCCCAGGGATCCCTTGCGAAAGTCTTTGAGGATCTGTTGAGCTGTGCGGTTTTGATCCCCCTGATAGCGCTCTTCTGCTAGGTGATAGAGCCATTGCTCGCCGGTTTCCCAGCGGGGATGGGCGGCATCCTGCTGACGAGGGATAGAGGCATCCAGCCGACTGTCATCCAAGTTGTAACGTTCCAGCCGCACATGGGCCGGGATCCATTCCAACAGGGCAGCAGCGGCAGCTTCGGGGGCATAGGCTCCACCGCCGATATCGTCACAGATGGCCAGTTTCATGGCGGCGATTTGGTCATTGAGCAGAGGTGGGATGATGCCAGGGGCGTCCAACAAATCCAGATCTGTGCCAATCCGCACCCATTGCAATTGTCTTGTCACCCCCGGACGGGCGGCACTGGCGGCGACTCGCTTGCCCAACAGCCGATTGAGAATGGCCGATTTGCCCACATTGGGAAAACCCACCACCGCCGCTCGAATCGCCCGTGGCTTCAGTCCCCGCGTTGCCCGCTTGCGGTTGACGTAGGATCCCGCCTCGATGGCCGCATGTTTGAGCCTGGGGATCCCTTGGCCTGAGCGACCATCGATGGGATAGATGCGGATCCCTTGGGCCTGAAACCAAGCCTGCCACTGCTGTACCCGTTGATCTGTGACTTGATCGATGCGATTGAGCACCCGCAGCCGAGCTTTGTTGCCCAACCAGTCGCTCAGTTCGGGGTGTTGGCTGGACAATGGGATGCGAGCGTCTAAAATCTCTAGCACCACCTCCACCCGCTGCAACTGTTGCTGGAGCTGCCGAGTCGCTCGGGCGATATGACCGGGGTACCATTGAATCAAGGAGGATGGCATGGTTAAACAAGTTCGGTTGGATCCAATTGCTCAGGTGGCAGAGGTGGCCACCAATGGCAATCTGTTGTCGATTTTAATCCGTGAGGATCTGAATGTACTGAAGGAATGTGGCGGGCGGGGCCTCTGTGCCACCTGTCACGTTTATGTGACCGAAGGGATGAAATCCCTCAGCTCCATCGGCAAACGGGAGCAACGCACCCTAGAGGTGATCACCACCTGTCGGCCTGAGTCTCGGCTGGCTTGCCAAGCGAAGGTGATCGGGGAAGGGGTGGTGGTGGAACTACCGTCCGGTATGTATGTCAATGCCTACAGCGATATCGAGTCTCTGGTGGGGCGACGGGCCGAGCAGGATCTGTTGCACCCGGTCTCTGGCCAGGTGTTAGTGCAGGAGGGCAAGTTGATTACGCGCACCATACTGTTGTCGGTTAAAGAGCTGGACTTTGACATCCAAAAGGCTCTGAGTGGCAGTAACCTTGATTAATCTCCCAGGCTGGGTGCTGCGAGTCTACGGCTGTGATTGGTGATTGAAGTTTGAACGAACTATGGTTGACCTCAGTCAGATTCCCTTTGGAGCAGAAGCGAAACCCTTGTTACGCTTACCTGCCGCTTGCGCTAGTGCCCCTTCTTTGACTGAGCTTGGGGCTGGCTCTGTTGCTGTGGTTCCCACGGGATCCCCCCCCCCGTCCCATTATTCAGATTGAGGCCCAGACCCAAACTCTCTACGCCGAGCTGATCCAGAGTGGAGCTGGTGAGGTGAACTGGATCCGCCCTTTGTTTTTGGTGCTGGGCTGCGAGGTTTGGGATCTGCAACTGGATGTGGATGTGTTGTGGAAGGGATCCCTCTCCTTCTCGTTTGCCGAAGAGGTGTTGCCCCTGAGTGCGCTAGCCCAACCTCCATCAGCCCCCCGTCAACTACTGCAAGCCTTCTTGAAACAAGCCTGTGCCCTCCAGTCTTGAGGGGGTTTTGAGATCAATCAACTGGTGAACGTGATCAGCAGCGGGGATCCCTGGTGTCGTTGGGGGGCATCCGCCTGCTCGCGGGTGATGGCGATGGCTCTAACCAGCTCAAAAGCCTGATAGAACGGTGGCAGCTGGATGGAAAGAGTGGCGCGGCCCGTTTCATCTACTTCAAAGACGCCCGTCAAGATGGCATTTAGCCCATCTGTTGTCAGAGGGGCTGTTTCATCCACCACCGTCCACAGGGCATAGACTTCCCCTGGAGCCAAAACGGGCAGATCCCTCACCGTCAAGTTGGCTTGCAGAGTCGCCACATCCACCACGACTTCGGCAGTGGCGGCAGCATTGGGATTAATGTCGGTGGGATCCAAGGTATAACGGAGAGCTTGATCGGAGGGATCTTCGGTGCCGTTGGAAATCTGGGCTGTTTGCAGAGCTTGCCACAGCCGAACATTGTTGAATCCTAGGGCGAGACTGGCCACCAGCCCCAATCCCCCCAACCATTGCCATAACCGCAGGTTCGCTATCTCAACTCCGGTAGGAGCTGGCCCCGACCCGGCATGAGGGATCCCGCTCAGATCCCTGGTTTCCGCTGCTGAGGGCATGGCCACCACCGAGGCCGCTTTCAAAACGGTTTCCCTGAGGTGGCTGGGAACTGGTACAGGGGGTGGGTTGTAGGCCATCTCCAACGCCAGCTGAAGAGACTGAATGTCTGCTCGCACGGCAGGATCGGCAGTGACCATCTGGGCTAGGGCATCCGCTTCTTCCGGGCTGAGATCCCCCAGCACATACCCGGCCATCAAGTCCTGTTGCTGCTCCATCGATCCGGCCATTGGTTAGATTACCCCAGTGTGTGTGAAAGAAGGTCTTTGAGCTTGATCAGACCGCGCCGCGCCCGTGCCTTGACCGTGCCCAACGGGATCCCAAGTTTGTCAGCAATCTCTGACTGGCTCAGACCTTCGTAATAGCTCATTTGTAGGATGGTCTGCTGATCTTGCGATAAGGCATTCAGGGCCATGCGTACCTCCTGGGACTGCTCTTGGCGAGAGGCTTCTTCTAGGGGCGTGGAGGTGGTCATGGTTTCACCGGGATCCGATTGCCAGCGGCGAGACAATTGCTGCCGATTGGTACGAGAGCGGATCCGATCAATTGAACGAGAGCGAGTCAGGATGGCTAAATAAGTACGGAGTGAACCGCGAGTTGGATCATAGCCAGATCGGCGAGTCAGGCTGACGAAGATATCTTGGGTCAAATCTTCAGCTTCTTGCTGATCGGCCAAAATCTTGTAGGCGATGCCAAAGACCAAGCCCACATGTTGGTCATAGATGGCCCGCAGTGCCGACGCATCCCCCTGCCGCAGGACCCCATAAAGCTCAGCATCTGACCTCAAATCGGATCCCTCTGTCATCTCTTGGAGAAGAGGCTCTTGGGGAGGAGGCCCAGACGGGTCAGCAGGCATAACAGCTCAACACGAGAACAAATGGGCTAGAGCATTGAATTGATAGTTCATCACGCGTTTACCCCGATTTATCGCGTCAAATTATCGCGTCACATTTATCGCGTCACATAGTCCCGCAGACGACCCACCAGGGTTTGGATCCAGGCTTGCTCAGATCTCAAGGTGACGGGATGGGCGATCAAACGGGCGGTGCTCTCAAACAGACAATCACACTCCACCAAGCCATTCTCCCGGAGGGTGCGGCCTGTGGCCACCAAATCCACAATCGCATCCGCCATGCCCGTAAGGGGAGCCAATTCCACAGACCCATAGAGGGGGATCACCTCCACCGGCAGATCCAACTCCTCAAAAAATGCCCGCGCACAGCCCACAAACTTGGAGGCCACCCGCGCATAGGGGGGCAAGTCCACCGCAGCGGTATAGGGGCTATCTTGTAGCGCTGCCACCGACATTCGACAAGCCCCAAACCCCAAATCTAAGAGCTGGGCTACTGGCATTTCGTGGCTGAGCGCCCCTTTTTCTCGCAGCACATCGTAGCCAACAATGCCCAGTTGGGCCTGCCCGTACTCCACATAAACGGGCACATCATGGGTGCGAACCAAGAGTGCCTCATAGGTGTGACCATCAGGACTGGTGGGAGATTGGATCCGCAGCAGCCGATTGCCAGCATCTAAAAACCCACTGAAATCGATGCCCACCTGTTGAAACAGTCGGATCCCGTCTTCTAACAAGGCTCCTTTGGCCAGGGCCACAGTGATGGTGGTGGGCGATGTCCCCAATGTGTTGACCTCAACTCTATGTGTTGTCTTCAACCTTCAAAGGGGATAGTGGTGAAGCCGATTTCGTATAGCTGCTGGTAGGCATCGCGGCCTAGCGGTCGAGTTGGCCCCTGGCTACCCACCACCTGCACCAATTGCGCCACCGCCTGATCAGAGCGACCTGCGGCTCGATAGACTATGGCTAAATCGTAGGCGGCCTGATCGCGGTTTTCGGCGGAAGCACGGGCTAGATCCCGCTGGGCTTCGGAGATTTGGTTTTGGATCCCGGCAAAGACGCGGGAGAGTTCTTGGTGATGATTGGAACGGGCGTTAAAGGCATCAAATACCTGTTGCAACAGACGAATCGCCTCATCATAGTTTTGCGCGGCCAAAGCGGCATCCGCCTGAGCAGACAGCTCTTCGGCACGGCTAAAGCTAATGGGGTTGTCTGGCTGCTGGATGGCTCTAAATTGATCGGGGTTGGGGATCTGTCCCGGCTGTTGGGCCAATGCCCCCGTGCCCAATATCCAACAAAAGGCCACAGTGACGACCCCAAGGATCCCTATCTTGAACCAACTGGGATCCCAAGAGCAGCGGAGGCGGTTGATCAGCCGAGAGAGAGGAGACATAGAGAACCGAGCCACTCAATGTGAAAGCTGAGGGTATGATACCATTGCCCCTAAATCTTATCGCTGTTGGTTAGGGCAAAAAACAATGCCAAGGATCCATGCCTGAGTCACTATGGCCTGAGTCAATGCGGGCGTTCATGCCTGCCAATCATGCCAAGCATGAGTTTTGAATTTTACAGATTGAATTTCATCGTTGCCGACTAAAGCTAGCAGCACGGGCAACTGTTCTGGAATGATCTGAATTGAAGATCTGATTTGAAAGGGAGTCTGATAGCGTGGGTGGGGATCCTGCTCTCCCCTGTTCTCTTTCTTGATCACTATGGCTGGTTCGCTTTCTTCTCTGCTACCGGAAATTGTACGGCTCTCTCATGGGGCGGGCGAGGCCATTTTGGAGGTCTATCGGCGGGAGGATTTTGGCACCCGCGCTAAGGCTGATCAGTCGCCGCTGACGGATGCAGATATGGCCGCTCACGACTGTATCTTGCGGGGTTTGAAGGACTTGACCCCCGATATTCCCATTTTGTCGGAAGAATCTGCCGAGAGTGAGACCGCCGACCGATTCAGTTGGCAGCGCTTTTGGCTGGTGGATCCCTTAGATGGCACCAAAGAATTTGTCAATCGCAATGACCAATTCACCGTCAATATCGCCCTGGTGGAGAACGGGATCCCGGTGTTAGGCGTCTTACATGCCCCCGCACTGGGGCTAACCTACAGTGCAGCCCACAAAATGGGAGCTTTCAAGCAAGACGTTAAAGCCCACCCCGGCAAAAATAGTCAAGATGTCCCACCGGTCAAGATTCGAGTGCAAGGTCAGATCAAAGAACCGCTGCATGTGGCGGCCAGTCGATCCCACAGCAATGCCCAAACGGCTGAATTTTTTGAGCAGTTGGGAGAAGAATGGGAGGAGATCAAAGTGATCCCGGTGGGCAGTGCCCTCAAATTTGGCCTCGTGGCCGAAGGGATCGCCCATCTCTATCCTCGGTTTGGCCCCACGATGGAGTGGGATACTGCTGCGGCTCAATGCATTGTGGAGCAAGCCGGTGGTGTGGTGGTGACCTGGGCCGGTCAGCCCTTACGCTACAACAAACCCAATCTGCTCAATCCCTATTTTTTGGCAGCTTGCAAGCCACTGTCTGCCTTTCGGGTCGGGATCCCTGCTGAAGGTGATGGAGTTTAAGCCATCGCTACCAAAAGATAATCCCCCCGTTCAACACTAAGCTCCCTGAAATACCAAAACCC
>JAAUUM010000223.1 GCA_012031565.1 Synechococcaceae cyanobacterium SM2_3_2 | reverse complement strand
ATGATGGCGTAGAGGACGGCGCGTAAGACGGATTGATAAAACTCGGATCCCTCACTCATTTCGGTGCGACCAAAGTCTACTGCACTTTTGAGTTGGGCATGGTTGGCTTTTTTGCTGGCCATGAAGGCTTGAAAGTCTCGCACCTTAAAGGCTTTGGCGAAGTTTTGGTAGTTGTCGAGGGTATGTAAACCACGGGCTTCGAGGTCGAGGAGTTTGAGGTAGAAGCGTTCGGATCCGCTGAGTTTATCCCAGTAGGATTTTGGGATCCCTGGGGGGACAAGGCATTGATTGGCGGTATCAACGGCAAAGCTGATCAGGCTATCGACAAAGGTGGTTTCGCCTTTGGTGCGGGGGCGTAGGCTCTCGGAGATCATGTCTCGACCGTCAATGGTGGCATAGCGTGTGAGGACTCGCAGGGCGGCGGCATATCCGGCCATCTGAATATCGGCATCTTCAAAGACGTTTTCGTCCCGATAAATGCCTTTGGCTTGCTGGTTGAGTCCGGTGAGGGTTTGTACTTGGGCTTCGACTTCTTCTTGGATCTCCCAGGCGAGATCATCGCGGGTAGTTTTGTGGGATCCTGACCGCTTGCGACAGATGAGCAGGATTGTACCTTTGACGTGGCTACCTTCTCGCAGGGCACTATCGGTTTCGGTGACGACATACCATGCGGCGGTGACTTGCAAGCCGGAAGCCCAGACGATGTTTGCCATGTCTGCCCAGATGGATCCGGATTGGTGGGTAAACATGATCACTTGGATGCCGTTGTCGGGCATACATTCGGTCATGCGTTTGTAGGCGGCGACCATGTTACGCCGAAAGTATTCGTCTTCGCCTTTGATGGCTAGGCTGCGGCGACTATCCCAAACCCAATCAGCAAATTCGGGTGGTGGATTTTTGCGTAACCATGCAATAAAAAATTCCAGTATTTCTTCGTATTTGACGGCATCACCATAGGGTGGATCGGTGATGAAGATATCATTAGGTGATTGAATTTTATGAGCAGGTAAACAAGCTACAGAAGTACAGCTTTTAATTGGGGAATGTTTGAACGTAGCTAAGATAAGATCTCCTAAATAAGATGTTCCTCTTGTTCCATAGTTGTAAACAGTATTAAGCGCTTGATTATCAAATACTCCTTGGACTTTATCAGAGCCTTCAGCACTATCCCATCTGCTTAAACGACTGCTTTGATTAAGTCCTCTTGATATTCCGAATTTTAAACTAGCATCACTTAAATAGTTCGTTAGTCCTGCTATTAGTAACTGCCGTGGATTAAACAAATGATGCCAATGTGTCCAGCCTCGCGTTCGGATTGGCTCATCAGTTTTATCACCTTCCTCAATTCTCATATCTGGAATCCAGCCTTTCTCTTGCCAATCAGAAATATGTTCTGCAATAAAATCTTCAACGATCTTTTCTCTTTTTAAGTCATCCTCAGTTATAGACCGAAACTCATACTCATCACTTTGCTATCTGGCTTCTTTCGCATCCACTGAATGCAATACAAACGCTCTTGCAAAATATCATCTGCTCTAGGCTTAAAATCTAGCTTTTCCCATATTCTTAAACGATTAACATTAGCTTTCTCATCAGTTCTATAATCACCGCGCAAAGTAGAAATTTTAGTTTTATATTCCACTCCATTTACGGAATGAACTAAATAAGGATCTTTGCCTTTTCCATCTGTCCGAACAGTTCCATTTTTTGCTGCAATAAATTCTGCTTCAGTTTCAACAGTCAAAATCACAATATCGTAACGTTTGTTTGTAGGGTCAGAAATTAATCTAGCTATTACTTTGCGACTTGTACTAATCACCAAACTGGGAATCAAAGGAACCATCCAACCCGACTGCGGACAACGCGCCTCCACACAATAGAGAAACACCTTTGCTCTCCATCCATTTCCATCCGTCTCGACCCCCAAGCGATCGATTTCTGCCTGTACCTTCTCCACCAATTCTTTTTGATCCTGTGCCAACTTTTGGCGACTTTCTGCCGAACCACCGACAATATTAAACGCCCCCCAAGTCAACATACAAGCCACAGGATTCAGATCCGAAGCATAGACATCGCACCCCAACCGCGCTGCCTCAAAGGGAATCTGACCGGATCCACAAAACGTATCCGCCACCCTCGGACGATGCCCAAACCGCATCATTCCCAACTGCTCCACCAACTCAGGAAAAGAACTTGCCCTTGTTCCCAAATGCGCGTTTATCTCTTCCCAAATATGCCCAAACAAAGCATCATCACATTCCTCTGGACGCGCCGCAGCCTGTACCAACTGCTTATAGGGCGTATGATTCACCTGTTCCATCAATTCCCGACTAGTTTTATCCTTCTTCTGTTTGAGGCGATATTGCAAAGATTGCGAATCCATCGCCATCAACATCTCAAAAATCTCTAAATCCCGCTTACTATCCTCTGTCGCAGGCAACAAACACCCCAAAACACAAGCCTTATTCAAAATCAAAGGCTTTCGCCCTTTCCAATAGCTCCCCAAAGCCGTCAAAGTCTTGCCCGCCCCCGCCATCTGTTCCTTATACGCCTCTGCCGACAGCTTCTGCACAGGCAACAACCGCTCAATCAGCGCCGGAGCATCTTTGAGAGAAAAGGGAATGATGTTGAACATGATAGGCAACTAAATTCCTTGAATAACTTCAATTGTTTTTGTGATGATCTCCTCAGTCTTTTCAGGCTTAACCTGACCAGCAACATATAAAATAATAGACTTATCTGCTGTAAATAATTTCCCCACTCGGACATAACTCATCCGATAAAGTCCACCCATCAAAAAATCATCATCCTGAATCTCAATAGCATAGGGATCCATAGAAGATTGACTCGTTATTTGACAAAGCAAAAGGTCATCCCCTGGTAAAGATGTCACAACAAAAGCTGGTCGTCTTTTCGTCTGACTCAAATCAGAGAAAGGAAAGGGGGTAACAACAACACTTCCTCTTACAAATGTTGCCACGCTTTGTCCTCTTCTGGATTGAGCCAATCTTTGGCTAAAACTGCCTCACTCGCAAGCATCAAATCTCGGGTTGTTGCCTCAGACTCATCCCAATCAAGCGATTCGATAAATCTTGAGATATCCTGCAAGGCAGACTCAGGCATTTTTTTGATCCGCTCATAGATCTGCTCTGCTGTGGTCATGGCTGGTCTCCAACTGTGCCCATTACCTTCCCCCTAGCGTAGCCCAACCCATATGCGAACGGGATCCTAGCTACGGTTTAACCCTGACTACACACTCTACTTCACACTTTGACCTATCATGAGGGTATAGTCTCTAAAAGTCGGGATCCCTGTGGCACGAGCCAATCCACTGACGTCACCCCCCCCTGAGGAAGTCCATCTCCAAGATGCCCCCTTGGTGCGGGTCTTGGCTCAGGTCAGGTTTCCGCCTATTCTCTCAATCGCAGAGAAGAGCTTTGTGGCGTCCTTCCAGGAATCCATTCGAGATCAATATCCCATCTTGCGCCCCGAGAAGACGCGAAGTTTTGTCTTTGGCCCTCAGGGAGTGGATTCCAGTGAAGAGCTAGTATGGCGATTTTTAGATCTTGACCACGTCTGGAGAGTCACGCTAGCTCCTAGTTTCCTTGCGCTAGAAACCACAAGCTACCTAAGTCGAACGAATTTTTTAAGCCGCTTCCAGGAGATTCTAAGTGCCTTGAACTCCTGCATCAACCCCAAAATCACCGAGCGATTAGGTCTACGATATATTGCTCGCTTAGAGAATGACGATCTGGAACAGATCACTGAACTCGTACAACCGGAAGTATCAGGGATCCTGACTGACTTGGGATCCCATGTTGACCAAAGTATTAGTGAATCCATCTTTTCTTTCCCTGAGGGTAAAGGGCAGATGTTAGCGCGGTGGGGCGTGTTACCCCCAGGAGCAACCATTGATCCGAGTGCCATAGAGCCTATTGATCAACGCAGTTGGATCTTGGATTTAGATTTATCCATCTCAAAAGAACGATCTTTTAATTTAGAGCAAATGATGAGTGAGTTTAGTTACTTTGCCGAAAGACAATACACCTTTTTCCGCTGGGCTGTGAAAGATGCATTTTTGTCGAGATTTGGGGGAGAACAATGAGTCATTACCATACATTCTTGCAGCCTGAGTTAACTGGTGCAACCAGAACATCAGCAGGGAGTCCAATGCAGACTCGAAGCAGTAAGCAGATGTCAATTGTCATGGTTACTACCGGAATTGGAGTCACGGGTAGCAGCACTCCGTTCTATCAGGGGAAACATAATCTACAGGATCAAACAACTTCAGGGGATCCTGTAGAATCATCCGAAACTGTTGAGGAAACTCGTTCTGCAATTCATGAGTTAAGGAAATTAAGTGGCTTAACCTGGGATCAGCTAGCCAAACTGTTTAACGTCACTCGTAGGAGCCTTCACTTTTGGGCAAGTGGAAAACCGCTTTCTGCCCACAGTGAGCAAGCTCTATGGCGCATGTTAGGAACAATTCAATCTATCAACCGAGGCAGTGCAGCACAGAATCGTCAAGCCTTGTTCCAACCCATAAAGGATGGTACTATCCCCTTCGATCTTCTGGTCACAGGTCAACATGAGAGGGTAAGGCAAATTCTGGGTTGTGGATATGCTCCTCAGAAGCCGGAGTTGAAGCCTGTATCTGCGGAAGAGCAACACCTGCGTAGACCACCCAAGCCAGAAGATTTAGTGGATGCGCTACAGGATCCGATTCATCGGGATATTGTTGGTCGTGCCCGTTCAGCTAAAGTGTCTCGGATCCGTAGCAGTGACAAACCATCCTGAACCTGAAGATTGGATCCAACAGATTGATGCCACTCTTCAGGAATGGCGGCAAGGAGATTTTGTCTTGGGTGAACAGTGGTTTGTCCAACGTTATCATCACAGTATGCCTTAACGCAAGATTCCAAACAGGCGGATCCTGAGAATGGTGATTTAGTCGAATACCCCGTAAAGGGATTAGTTGTTGTCACACAAACCTGTGACATTGTTCGATCTTGTGCTTCTCGTCCATACATTGAGGTTGTTCCATTAGTAGACGTAAATGAACAGAACCTTGTCGAAATTCAGAAAGGACAACGACCACAATATGCCTTTATTCCAGGAGCCAAGCAATCCATGCTTGTGGCAGATCTGGATCGGATCATGACGGTTGAGAAAGCTGTTGTAGCTTTTTGGCAGCGCCAAGTTGGGTGTAAAACAGATCAACAGATCAGAGATTTGAGCTGGGCTTTAGCACGCAAACGACAGCGTTTTGCTTTTCCTGATGAGTTTATTCTCTTCATAAAAGAACTCACGAAACGACTGAAAGATAAGCACGATAAAAATAGTGAGGAAGGGGAAGCCCTAAGGGCTTTACAGGAAATTCGGGTTCGTGCATCTCCGTCTTGGGATTCACCACAAGTCGATCTGATATTTTGGTTTATCCGTGACGAGGAGCAGATCGAGTTTAAGAATCAATCCTGGGATAAATACCTTCAGAGCTGGCTTGTATTAGTTCCCCCATCTGGTCGGTTTCACTCTGTTGGTGGGCTGGTGGTGACCCTCGCAGATCTGACAGCAAAGGAATACACTGAGAGTGATCGGTTGGATTTGGATCACCTTTCCCTACATCAGGAAAACTAGCCCTAATGTGTCTCTCGCTGCATGGATTGATCAAACAGAGGTAGGGCATAATAATCCGATTCCACAGGTCTAGGTCTGAGCTTCCGTCTAGCCGGGGGATCTCCATCCGATAGAGCCAAGAAAAGTGCTCTCCGCCACCCCCGATCCGTATCTTCCGGCAATCCTGCTTCAGCCACCGTCATAGAAAACAACCACCAACGTTCTTCCGGTCGCAAAGCCGCCCAACGACTACAAATCACAGGGAGTAGACTTTCGTTGGC
>JAAUUM010000222.1 GCA_012031565.1 Synechococcaceae cyanobacterium SM2_3_2 | reverse complement strand
GAAAGTCAATCGAGCACCATGCCAAGGTAAATGAGAGCGAAGGGCGGCTTGAATTCGGATAATTTCATTCATGAAGAGGTGGCTGCTAGGGGTGTGGTAATTCTTAGCTCACCTCCTCACCCCTGACTTTGTCTAATCCCCTCCAGCGCTAGCTTTCTATGCTCCCTGTCATTTTTTGTCCCTGTACCTTGATGGTGCCCATTGCCCACTCAACAGCTGGCGAATCTGATCACGATTGAGTTTGCCCTGAGAATTGCGGGGCAACTGAGCCACCCGATGCCAGGTTTTGGGAATCTTGGCCGGATGGAGCCGTTCCTGGAGCTGAGATTTGAGCGCTTGACTAAATTGCTCAGGATCTAGACTGTCCAGATCAGTAGATTCTGGCTGGGGCACATAGACCGCCGCCACCCGCTCCCCCCATTCGGCATCAGGGATCCCCACCACACAGACATCAAGGATCCCTGGCAAGGCTTGCAGTTCTGCCTCCACCTCAGGAGCCAAGATCTTTTCCCCCCCACTGATGATCAGCTCTTGCCGCCGTCCCAGGATCCGTAAGTCCCCAGCGCTATTGACTTGGCCCAGATCATCCGTGAGCAAGGGAGCTGAAGGATCCCAAAGCTGAGGATAGTAGCCCTTGGCCAGCGATTGAGCCTGAATCTCAATCTGTCCCACCCCATCCGACTGCCCCGGCACGGGCACAATCTGCACCTGGGCATGGGGCAATAGAGGCAGATAGTCTTCTTCCCCGGCCCAAAAACCGGAGGGGGACAGCGTGGCGATCTGGGAGGCTGTTTCGGTCATGCCATAGGTCAGCCCCAGCGGGATCCCAACCTGACGGCTGTGCTGGCGCAAGCTGGCCCAACTGGGGGCTCCCCCCAACAGGACAATTTGAAACGATCTCAGCCAGTCCAGTGTTGGTTCTAGGGATGCTTGTGCCCGGGATCCCAGCAAGCGGTGTAGCTGGGTGGGCACCAGTGAGAGACAGGACTGAGCATCGCAGGGATCGGGCTGCAAGTCCCCTTGTTCGATGGGTTTCCAGGGTTGAATCCGAACCCGGCCCCCGGTAAACAAGGCCCGCATCGCCTGCATCAGCCCACTGACATGGTGCAACGGCAGCAAACAGAGGCTATTGATCGCGTCCACACCCAAAAATGACTGAAAGCCCAGTACAGAGGCCCGCAAAGTATCACAGGTATGAATGGCATACCGCACCTGGCCCGAGGAGCCGCCCGTTGGGATCAAAAACCAGCGGTGTTCTGAGGCAATGGGATCCCAGTCTCCAGCCCAGATCTTGAGCTGACCCGCCTGGAGATGATAGCCCGCCTGCATGGTGGCTAGAGCTTGGTCACATTCCCGTTGGCCCCAGCTGGGATCCGCGAAAAAAAGGCTGTACCCGGCCCGATATCCCCCCAGGATCGCCGCCAAGATGGCCACTGGATCCCGTTCTTGAACCAGCAGTCGGCGCGGCAGGGTAGGTGTCTCGATCTGCTGCAACCGCTGCTCTATCGCTAGCAGGGATTGGGCCAGCCGAGGATTATCGGATCCCAGCAACCAACCGGGATCCTGGAGTCTTGTGAGTAACTGCTCAATCATGCTGCTCCCCCCAGAGCCAACCAAACCGCTTCAAAATGCTGCCGAGCTGCCAGCAGCCCTACTCGAAAAGGATCCACAGGATTGCCCCCATCGTTGGCCAACCAGTGATCGAGGCCAAAACCCACCGCCCGCTGCTCCAGGTGATGCAGCCGAGTCAGCCGCGCCGCATGATAGGAACCCACCACCGTCTCAAATGCTGCCGAAACGACCTGCTGCAAGGCATGGAGGGCTTTATTTTCCGCCCATTCCCCCACCGATCCTGAGATAGCCGGCTTCAGCACCACTAGCTGTCGCCAGCCCCGCTCATAGCACTGGGACAACTGAGCCAACCCAGCCACAGATTCATCCAAGGCCAGCGGGATCCCACCCTGTTGTGAGGCTCGTAGCATTGCCTCAAAGCTATCTGGAGGCAGAGGTTGTTCGATAAACTCAATCCGCTGCAACAGCTCCTCCGCCTGCATCCAGGTCTCTAACTGGGCTGGGTTCAAGCCGCCATTGGCATCCAGTCGCACCGGGATCCCAGAGGGAAGATGGGTCAACAACACTCTGATCTGTTCTTGTTCAATGGCGGGATCCTCCAGCCCGATTTTGAGCTTGAAAGCACCCCACTGGTCGGGATCAGAAAAGCTCTCCAGCGCGGCAAACGCCCCTCGACAGGATCCCAATAACCCACACATCGGGATCGGTGGCTGTTGATCCCAACCCCGAAGATCTCCGGGATCCTGAAGCAGGTCTTGGCTAGCGCAACTGAGGCCAAAGCGAGTGGCTGTCATCGCCAGCGGGATCCCATCCAGCTCGCTCAGATCTAGCCAACCGGTATGGGCCTGACACCAACTGATAGCCTCGGCCCAAGATTCGGAGCCAAACCAGTCGATGGGGGCAATCTCGCCGTAGCCCACCCGGCCCTCAAGATCCCGGAGGCGGAGCAGGATCCCATCTCGTTGCCGCCACAGCCCATGATGAGTTTTGAGGGGCTGACGGAACAAACGGTGATAAGGTTGATAGCTCAATTGAGCTGGCAGAGAAGCTTGCACAGGCATAGTTCACAGGCATAGTTCACAGAGATAGTTCACAGAGATAGTTCTGAGGTGAACCGTACTCACAACTGTACTCACCGATGTCCCCTGAGCTGCGGTTGAGGGCTGGAACTGGGATCCAGGGGGAAGGGAGGGATCCCAGAGGGCATTCCATCCACTGCTCCAGCCTGCCCAACCCCCTCAAATCATCTCAGCGTACCCACAATTGCGTACAATGGTTTCGTTATCTGTGCCACAGTAAAGCCCTTTTGAAATAAGCCCTTTCAATGCTCGCTTTCTGCGAAATGGGGATGACCTGACCCCTGCGACTCTGGGCCTGCCCTGACTCTTAAGCTGGTGAGGTGCCCGTTTGATACCCTGCTCAGATGCTGAGTTTGTGGTGGCTAAAGCTTGAGTAATTGATTTAAGTGTTGCTGCTCTCCCTTAAAATCCCACCTTTTTGCCGTTGACGAGGTTAACCATGCGCTATCGATCTATTTTTGCCTTCTTGCTAGCCCTTTGCGTGGGGTTGATGACCCTGGGCAGTCGGGTTGAGGCTGCTCAAAACCCCCTCACCTACGATCAAATTCGCAATACAGGCAAAGCGGGTCTCTGCCCAACAGTGGCTGATTCTGCCCGTGGTCGGATTGATATCCCTCTCGGCCAGACGGTGCGGATGACCGACTTGTGCTTCCAGCCTGTGCAATTAGAGGTGGAAGAAGAGAAGCGCAACGGGGATAAAGAATTTGTCAAAGCCATCGGCATCATGCTGTATGCGGCCACCATCGGCCCTGTCAAAGCAGACCTAACCGCCGTCGATAACACCACCCTCCGCCTCAAGGTGGTGGATGGCATGGCCTCTCAACCCACCACCGCTCAAATGCCCCGCCGGGAATTGGTGCCTTTGCTGTTTAGTCTCAAAGAGCTGGATGCCATTGCCACCGGCTCTGACCATGCCATCAGCTCCTCCACCGACTTTGAGGGAGACTTCTTGGTGCCCGGTTATCGCTCCAGCTCTTTCCTGGATCCCAAGGGTCGTGGTTCGGCCACTGGCTATGAAGAAGCTGTGGGCTTGCAAGCCGCACGGGATGAGTTTGAGGCCACCACCAAAACCGACGAACTCTCAGAAGGACACCTTTCTCTGCGGATCGCCCGCGTTGATCCTGTGACCGGCGAAATCGCGGGATCCTTCATCAGCAATCAGCCCTCCAGCAGCGAACAGGGCACCCTTGAGGTGCATGAAGTGCGGATCCAAGGTCTTTTTTATGGTCGGGTTGAAATCTGAGGCAAAACCCTGAGAGCTGTCAACTGATCGACTTCGATCTGGCCTAATCCCAAAAATTGATCTGCCAAAACCTGATCTGCCAGATCTGGTTGATCCCCAATCTCCGCTCGGCGCACTTGCACTGGGCGGTTTTTGTTGGGGGATCCTAGGCCCGATGAATCTTCTGGATCCCCGTTGTAGGATCCCAGATCGTGAGCATCTAGGGACAGAGCCTCCACAGGGATCCTTTGGCCACAGCCCCAGCGCCAAGCCAACTCAGGATCCAGCCGCACCACTGCCAGATCAGCAAATCCCTGCTCAATGGGCATCAGCACCGACTCAGGCCTGCTCATCTGCCGGATCTGGTCGAGAGGAACACTGGCCTCTAGGTGAAAGGGCCCACTTTGGGAGCGAACTAAGGCGCTCATCAGGCCACCACAGCCCAACTTTTGGCCCAAATCGCGGGCAATGGCCCGAATATAGGTGCCGGAGCCGCAGAGGATATCCAGATCAAGCTCGGGATAGTGCCCTGGTCGCCAATCGAGGATGCGAATCTGCTGAATCGTGACTGGGCGGGCCGGAATCATAAGATCAGTGGCGAGGATCCCTTGGCGGGCCCGTTGATAAAGTTTCTGGCCATCCCGCTTGACGGCGCTGTAAAGGGGGGGAACCTGATTAATGGATCCCACCATCGTCTGCAAAGCCGCTTCGATGGTTGTCAATTCCAGTGTTAAGAGGCAGGGATCCTGATCAGAGACAAAGGCCGTGATCACTCCCGTGGCGTCATCCGTATCGCTAGTCACCCCCAACCGAAAGGTGGCCTGGTAGAGCTTCTGGCCGGACAAGAAGGACAAAAACCGGGTGGCTTGCCCCAGAGCTATCGGCAATACCCCAGTGGCGGCGGGATCCAGGGTGCCCCCATGCCCCACTTTGCGAGTGCCATAAGCTTTCCTGACCAGCGCCACACAGTCATGAGAGGTGAAACCTGCTGGCTTGTGCAGATTGAGAAATCCAGTCGGAGATGGGGCTTGGGGCATGGATCGGGGCTTTCAAGACGGGTCTCTCTTTATCTTGACTCCAATTGTTCTGGCCAAGCCGACCCACCGTTGCGGGATCCTCAGTTCGGATCTAGATCTAAACCCTGTGAGCCAGATTGAGCTTGAGCCGGTAGTCATACAACCAGAAGCCCACCATCACTCCCATCAGATTGACCTGAGTACCCGTCAAGAAAGATTTATACTAGAGCTTGTGTCAGTGTTATTGCTCTTGACTTAGAGTCCACTTACGCGATTTGGTAGTGCTAGCAAAGTAATGATTCATTATAGTGATGGAGGAATTTAAATATCATGCCAATATGATTTTCGAGTTTCTTGGAGAAAGATAGACGGCTCTCCCGGAGTTATGGTGATCAATGATTACTAAGGCCAGAAAGCTGCTAACAATCGTGCTCTGAAGTTAGTCATGTTGGTGAACCCATACCCTTGTCTCTTTATGACTTTAATTCGGTTGTTAATTCCCTCCATAATCCCATTGGTTATACGATTGGCAAAATAGTGACAGATCCCCTCAAGATGATTCTGGATTGCTGTCACCACATCGGTGTAGACACTTCGAGCATCTTTCAGCCATGTGATTATTTGAGCCTCTCCTTCTTTTACGGTGCTCCTGCTCTCGAAAATGCTTCGTAGTCTTTCTTTCAGTGTATAGGCTTGTCTTATAGGATGTATGAAAAGTTCAAGCTAACCGTCTGAGCATTAATCTCACCATGGCCAGATAGACTCAAGCCTCTGTTGTAGCCTCCAATTGTTCATCATCTCGACTCAATCTCCGGTTCAGACTCAACCAGCCAAAGGTTCGCTCCACCACCCACCGCCAACACATTGAATCGGCTCCCCTGTCGGCGCACTATCTCTAAATCCAGCTCGTAGACCTGCGCCACCTCCTCCACATGCTCTCCCGTGTACCCCTGGTCAGCCCACACTTTCATCTGCTCTAGCTTGACCCCACACAAATGAGCATCCGTCAACAACCACCCCGCTGCCTGCCGGTCTTGGATGTTGGC
>JAAUUM010000221.1 GCA_012031565.1 Synechococcaceae cyanobacterium SM2_3_2 | reverse complement strand
GCTGGGGGGTGGGGCGGTTCTAATTGTTGGCGGATCTGATGCAGCCAGCGGCGGGTTTCGGCCACCAGATGCTGCCGATCTTCCAGGTGCAAGTCAGGATACTGCTGAAAGCGTTGGGCTAGATCCTGCCATTTATGGCGCTCATGACCATCAAGCGGCCAATGGGCAGGTGGCTCCTGGGCCAGGGATCCCCCTAAAAACTGCGAAAATCGCTCATGCTTGCCCTGCACATCCTGAAACCCCCGATCCGCCTCAAAGGCCAACGCCTTACTCAGCCGAGGCAAATCTGGCTCTGGGTAAGTATCAACACTGGTGGAATTCAAATCAGGCATGAACCAGACTCGTCAATATCATGTCTGTGGTGGGTAGGAGACAGGCCAGCTCGAACCTGATACCACCTCAACGCTAACGCAATCCCCGCAAAGGGATCCCTCGTTCTGATTGGGATAAGCCTTTGGCCTGCACCAAAACCCCAAATTGTCCCAGCCCCAAGGGATCCATCAAAGTATGAAGGCTCTGTCGCCTTTGCAAAATTCTGCTGGGATCCTGATGACCTTGCAGCTCGGGCAGGTTGACCAGTCGGTCGAGCAACCCCAGATTGGCCAAAAAGAAACTTTGTTGAGTCAGCCCCAGCGTCTCTAGCTGATGAATCTGGCCAAAGGTTTGCAAGGCGGTGAAGTCGGCATGGGCAGTGATGTCCTGGGATCCGATCTGCTCGTAAGGACTGTCGAGGCTGATGTGCTGGCGATAGCAGAGCAGCGTCCCGGTGGAGCGGTTGGGATGATAGTAGCGATGGGCCGGATGGCCATAGTCGATCGTGAGCAGATATCCCCGTTCCAGACTCTGCGCCACCGCTCGTAGCCAGTCCAAAGCGGCCAAGTTGACCTCGGTTCGGTAGCCATCAGGATAATGGTCAGTTGGAAACGGGATCCCCAGTGTCTGAAAATACTCAGCTAGGACTGGGGTAGAGAGGTCACCGAACTGTTCCACAAAGGGACTTCTGGCCGCTCTGGGCATCTGATCTGGATCCCCTGCCTGATCAGACTGCTGATCGAGAGCCACATAGATCTCTTGAAGGGATCCCTGGTTGATTTGCACCCGATGCACGGGCATGGCATCGATCAGCTCATTGGAGAATAGGCAGCCAGTGATGGCAGCGGAAATCTCCTCCAGACCAGAGACCCATTTAACAACACCATCGGTCAGATCCGGTGGCATCAGCTGTTGTTGTCGCTGCCGCATCTGGGCCGACCGCTCGACACTGATATAGGTCAGGGATCCCCAAAAGCTGGGATAGCTCTGTCGCAGATAGGTCAACAGATCATGCGCCAAAAACCCTGCCCCGGATCCCATCTCCACTAAGGTAAAAGCGGCGGGCTGGCCCAGAACCTGCCACATCTCCACAAACTGCTCCCCCAACAATTCGGCAAAGTCAGCTGACACCTGGGGGGAAGTGACAAAATCTCCCCGCCGCCCAATCGGATTTTGGGGAGATTCGTAGTAGCCGAGACTGGGTTCATACAGGCACCAGCTCATAAAGTCGGCGAAAGAGACCTTGCCAAGCTGTCGCACTCTCTCGATACAAAGGTTTTGGAGCTGTTCACTGCGGAGGGGGGGCTGGATAGATTCAATCACGCGGCACCAGAGATCTGGAGTTTATTGATCATAATGTCCTAGATCCTAAACGTTACCCAGTACGTAGTCACCGTAGCAACCGGATCCGTTGTCAAGCCAGATCCTCAATGTCATTTGCTAAGTCATTAGCAACGTGTAAACCTATACATTTTGTGGCTGCTATGGGACTCTTAGCTCTACCCATAGCCTGCTCATTTATTCGCTGTTACGATAACATCACTCTGCAATAGCACTTTGTGTTAACATTTTGCAAATCAGTTGCCGAATGATGAAGTCTTAATCAAATACATACTTATTTCCACTAATTTCTCTAGGTGGGTTCGATTCACTTAAAGACGTTCACTTAAAGACGTTCACTTAAAGACGATGGTAGGGATAGACTCCATAATCCTATTGAAATCTTTGCGACTGGGGGATCCACTCCGATTTTCCGTTCCTAAAAGCAATTACACTTACCTACCTAGTCACAGGGATCCGACATAGGTGTATGACTTTTAGCCAGCCTTACCGCTCCGCTTCCCAATCCCTCGCCCTCCACCTTGGATCCTGGCAGGGAATCTTTCGTGACTATGACGGATCCTCACTCACCCTCAAAAGTCAAAAGCGCAGCATCATCACCTTCACCCAACCAGAACCGGGATCCATTCACCAAAGCAATATCTACCTGCCAATGGAGGCGGATCCAACTCAACCTGAGGGATCCGGTAGCTCGATGGGTTGGCTGTACCGAAACTATGCGGCAGGGCTGAGGTTCTTTCAGGATGGATCCTTTTCCAATGGGCGGGTGCAACTGGCTCCCTTTAGCGATTTTGGGCTGGAGCAGGGATTTTTGTATCAAGACCAAAAGGCGCGGGTGGTGCTGCTGTTTGACCCAGCGGGATCCCTGACGGGATTGACCACCATCTTAGAAACCAGGGACACTTTGCCCGCATTAAATCCTCCTTCACTCACCCCAGAGCATCTGCTGGGCTCCTGGCATGGACAAGCCACCACCTTTGATGCTCAGGACTATACCCCGACCCTAGCGCCGATCAGCCTGACCTTGACCACCATGCCCACCTGGACTTTTCCGGGGCGTCTGTGGATTGAGGGCACCCGCCAGCTGCCGATCCCCACTCAGCATCGAGATCGTAGTTTCGCCATCAGCTTGGGTTGGATCCCAGCACCAGGGATGCTCAGACAGCTAGTGCGCCGCTATGACTCGACAGGGGCCTGGAGTTCTGTCACTCTGGTCGAAGCGCAACTCCATTAAGCACAACACTATAAGCACAAAACTATTAGATGCCCAAACCTGGATCCCCTAGCCGTCATAGTGCCAAGCCACCTTTGCCCTTGATTGGATGGCGAGAATGGGTAAGCCTGCCCGAATTAGGGCTAGAGCAGATCAAAGCCAAAATCGACACGGGGGCGCGCACATCAGCCCTACACGCCGTCGATATTCATGTCTTTGAACACAAGAACCGTCAACGGGTACGCTTTCGGGTTCATCCCCATCAGCGAGATACCGAGCGGACTAGCCTACTAGAAGCTGATCTAATTGAACGTCGCCAAATTCGCAGCTCCAACGGCCATGCTGAAACCCGCCCAGTGATTGTGACCCCAGTTCGGATTGATGGCTATGAGTGGTCGATTGAGGTCACTCTGACAAACCGCAAATCGATGGGTTTCCGGCTGTTATTGGGGCGGCAATCGGTGCGGGAACGATTTTGGGTGGATCCTGGTCGATCCTTTCTGTTGTCCGATCGGTCAGAAACAGCGCTACTGTCTGAAAGGATGGAAACGGCGGAAGGGATGATCAAAACAGGTATTGTCATTCCGGTTCAGTCCTCAGGGCACCCTCAACCCACCCCTTAATCCAATCATCATCAAGACCAGCTACTATCCTAAAGCTGCCTGCATGGCCTCGGCCCCCATAGCTATGAAAATTGCTATCCTTTCCCGCAAGTCCTCGCTTTTCTCCACCCGTCGGCTCAAAGAGGCCGGTGAACAGCGGGGCCATGAGATGCACGTCATCGACTACCTACGCTGTTATATGAACATCACCTCCTCCCGGCCAGAGGTCATCTATCAGGGCAGTTCTCTAGAAGGGTTTCATGCCATCGTTCCCCGAATTGGAGCCTCCAAAACGTTTTATGGCACTGCGGTGGTGCGACAGTTTGAGGTGATGAAAGTCCTAACAGCCAATGGATCCCAGGCGATCTCCCGCTCTCGCGATAAGTTGCGCTGTTTGCAGGTCTTGGCTCGCAAAGGCATTGGCTTACCTGTCACCGGGTTTGCCCATTCCATCAAGGATATCGACGGGCTCTTGGGCATCGTGGGGGGGGCCCGCTAGTCATCAAACTGTTGGAGGGTACCCAAGGGATCGGGGTGGTGTTAGCAGAAACCGCTACGGCAGCTCAGTCGGTGATTGAGGCTTTTCGGGGGTTGGATGCCAATATCCTCGTACAGGAATACATCAAAGAAGCCAAGGGGGCTGATATCCGCTGCCTAGTGGTGGGAGATCGGGTGATTGCTGCCATGAAGCGTCAGGGTGCGGCTGGTGAGTTTCGTTCTAACCTCCATCGGGGCGGCACAGCCACAGCGCTCAAATTGACATCAGCAGAACGGAGCACAGCGGTGGATGCCGCCAAAGCCATTGGACTCAAGGTGGCTGGCGTGGATATTCTGCGCTCCAATCATGGGCCAGTGGTGATCGAGGTCAATTCTTCCCCCGGCTTAGAAGGGATCGAGTTGGCCACTCAGGTGGATGTGGCAGGCGCCATCATCGATTATCTGGAAAAATCATTGGCTCAAAACAAAAACAGGGATCGCATCGAGGTCTAAAGCTCTTTGCAAGTTCTGGAGGCAACTGTAGTGAAATGAGACGGGATATTCACATTCAACCCCTGAGCCTTTGGAGTCCGGCCAAAACTTGAGCAGAAGAGGCTGTCCAACCCACAATGCCATCTTGAGCTCGAACCATTTCCAGGGTGGCTTGCTTGAACTGGGGAAAGTAGCTGGCTGTGCAATCTTCTACCATCAAACATTCATAGCCTCGATCATTGGCCTCTCGCATGGTGGTTTGGACACAGACCTCGGTGGTGACCCCTGTCATCAACAAATGGGTGATGCCAAGCTCTTGCAGGATCTGTGGCAACGGGGTGGCATAAAACGCTCCTTTACCCGGTTTGTAAATGATGATCTCTCCTTCTACTGGTTGTAGGGCCGGTATGATGCCGTTACCTGCCTCCCCCCGAATGAGGATGCGCCCCATAGGGCCAGGATCCCCAATTTTAACGGATCCCTCACCTCTCAATCGTTTAGCCGGTGGGCAGTCTGAGAGGTCTGACAGATGACACTCGATGGTATGAATGACCGTCAATCCCAACTCTCGAAAAGTGGCCAACAGGGTTTTGAGAGGGGGAACAGCCACCGCCAGCAAGCTGACATCATTGCCCAGGGACTCGCCAAATCCCCGGGTTCCATAAAGTCCCGCTGCATATCAATGATCATGAGGGCTAATCGACTCGGATCGGGCAGGGGGTAGGCATAGGGTAGGGCGTCGATGCTCACGCTGGAGTGAGTGGTTGAGGTCATGGTGTCCTGCATAAGGGAAAAGTAGGGATCCTCAATTTTGAGGTTACGTTACCACGGCCCGTCTTTTTGAATAGATCTCGTCGATACAGTCAAGGCTGGTTTTGATTTCTTCTTATTTGGGATCCTATTGTCTCGGATCTGGTGGCGGGCAGCGACTGTATTGCCTTCTCTTTGTGGGAGATACAAGTGCTGCACGAATAGCTTAAAGGACAAAAAATAAAGTTTTCAATGAAGGTGGCTTGACAGATCTGGGGCCTATCGGTGGGGCGAGGACGTCCTCTTGGTTTGGGAGGGGGAATTAAGGGTTCCAGAAGACACCACTCTGCATCGGTTAAGTCACTGGGGGATGGCTGCACGGATCACCGCAAGGTCTCATTTCTCGTAGACTACTACTTCTGGGACATGCTCTACAGCGACAAAAGAGGCGTACTTACACCAGCTCAATCATCAGTTCTGGATAACCCGTCTTGGCATCCTGCTGCCGAGAAAACCTATGGCAGCGACTATCCCCAATCACCAGCTCTGCGGTGGTGCGAATGATGGTGCCAGCGGTCAAATGGCCCCCAAAAACATGCCCCCCAGCATCGGCGATGGCCAGATGGAGATGCACCCCGTCCTGACACAGGGATCCCGTCAAACTGATGATCTCAAAATCGCCGCTATAGACCGTGGAGGCGGATTGATTGGCCAACCGCAAACTGGCTCGACTGAGGCTGCCCACCGCTGTGATCATAAAGCCC
>JAAUUM010000220.1 GCA_012031565.1 Synechococcaceae cyanobacterium SM2_3_2 | reverse complement strand
TGGGTGCCCTGGTCCAGTGGGTGATGCTCATGCAGTGCGGTGGCGTAGTAGGCTTCGGGGCTGGTGAAAGCTGAGAAATTAGGAAGGTTGATGCGGTCAGCAGCCGGGGAATAACAGGCCACATCCCCCCTTGTGCTTGATTTTTGCCCCGGTGCCAGTGATGAAGGCTTCAGCCTGGGCCACCCGCTCCGATTCGGATAGGGTTTCTTTGGGCTGGTACTTCTCTCTCCATTCACCGATCTGGCTGCCATCATGCCCATCATCCAGACAGGCGATGTTATAGACTGCGTGCCACTTGTGCAGGTGGTATCTGCTCTCTTGCTTCTCGCCCTGCTCGTTCTCCACTTCCTTTGATGCGGTGCCAGCAAACAGGATCCAGGATGCCTTGGATCCCTTTCTCAACTGCCAGCCCTTGTCTTTGGCCTGATGGAATCCAACAAATAACGGATCCTGGTGCTGGTCGGCTAACATCTGCACCGTCAGAAGAAGGGGATTGGATCCCTGGTAAGGGTTGCCGCCGATCAGATTTCGGGGTGGATTGCCGAACCAAGGTTTCTGCCAGGGCAGGGTGCCATTCTCCATTAGAGTGAGCAATTTATCGGTGATGAGCTGGTATTTGTCCTGAGCTTTTGGCTTTGTGCGGGGCATGGGAGTGACCTATTTCGTCACCCTTGCCGGAGGCTTTTCTTACCCTTTCCAAATCGTCTGTTGCTGCATCACCAACCATCGAGTTAGATCCGTCTTCTTCCTAGAGGATGTACGAAAAGGTCAAAGCAACCAGAATCTGAGCCCTTGGCACCAACAATTAACTATGGTTTTAGATGAGATCACAGGCGTAGAGCCTTCAACTTCAGGGGCATTTCCCAAAATCAAGGGTAGGACTGGGCACTACCCAAGACTTCTCGTACATCCTCTAGCCTTAGCCATCTACTGACGAGCCATTTCCCGTAGATTCATCGCTTTGCTTTCTCCTTTTCTTTTCTCCCTGCCTGAAAGCTGGCGACTCAAGCTAGACCTGTCTGGCAGTTGGTGATCCGATAGGGTAGGGATCCCGCTGGGTCGGTGTATCTGAACAGCACTTCGTAGCATCTCTGCTGCCGGAGGGTGGGGCCATTTAAGATGACCGATTCGCTGGAGTTTACTGTTGCTATCTGCCCCTGGCGTCGTGCAACCCGGAACTCCAGGATCTCCACCTGTGCTGCCGGGGAGGTTGCCACTGCAAGCTGAGTTCTGAACTGTTCACGGCCTCGGATTACCTGTCTCTGGATCCCGATTCTGAGTGCTGCTTCAGGGAGGCCATAGGTGAAGACTTCTCCCTGTAGTTCGGGTAGGTTCTCGATGAATCCTAATCCAGATGGGAACTCGCGGTCAGTCAGATATAAAGGACAGCTCAAATAGTCGTTCTGACATTGCTGTTGTAGGCCCAGAGGATTGAAGTCGCAGTCAAAGTCACCCGTCTGAAATAGGTAGTCACAGACTGCGTTGATGGCGGGTGGAGCCGGTAGGCTCAGGTCAATCACTTCATCCCCTTCCGCCAATAAGCTGGTTTGACCAACACTGGTGGGGGCTTCTCCGCAAGCTAGGATCCCGAGAAGAATGAGACTGTAAACCGCAGGCCGTTCCAGGAGTTTGAGCATCTTTTTAGTCTGAAGATTTGGGCAGAGACTAGCAGCTCAATACTCACTGGGCAACTCTAATCATGGTGAATGATTGCCGGGGGTATCACCTGACTTTTCTGCCAGTAGTGACGGGAGAGGTTGAGGTATTTGTCGGCTATTTGTTTGAGGTATTGTCGGCGTTGCCCTTTGGCTCGTTTAGCACTGCGGGCAGCGCGTTTTGCTCTTTTGGTGGTAGTGATGGGCTAGTTGTAGGGGATCCATGCTGTAGAGGTGTAGAGGTTTTTGTAGAGGATTCCTCTACACCCTCAAACCATTTTTCTGGGGACAGGATTTGAGCGTTTTTTGTAGAGGTGTAGAGGATTTTCTGCCCTTAAGGAACTAGAGGGGTAAGCTCTGCGATACGACTTTGAGTTCTTTGGATCCTCTCTGTTTGGCTGTTGATGCCTCGTTGCAGGGCGTTCCATTGGTTCTCGGAGATGAGTCCGGCACGGTAGGCGGGGAGCGTTTGTCGATATTCGGCTTGGAGACGGTCTAGTTCTTGCTGCTGGAGGAGCAGGAGGTCTTGGAGATTTTGAGTCATTCTTTGGTTGACCAATCTGTCTTGCTCTTCTCTATTCATTTCTGCTTGTTCTCTTTGGGCCTGCTCTTGTTCGCGTTGTTGCTGCTGCTGGACGGACTGTTCTTCTCTGAGCTTCTCGGTTTCGATATCGGCTTGGAGGGTAAGGATTTGCCGTTGGAGAGTGAGCCATTGGGGAGGTAATTCAGAGTCAATCAGAATGGATCCCCGGAGGATGCGTTCTGCATCTCTGCGGCGGATGAGTTGGTCTTGCTGAAACTGCAAAAGCTGAATCTGGTCTTCGAGAAGTTGGATCCGGTTCTGATAGGGATTGGCCTGGGCTGCTTGGGCGATGAGCAGGAGAATCAAGATGAATCTCATGGTTGAATAGTGACCTCCACAGTAAGGGTGGCGTTGGTCTGGTCGAGCCAGCGGATGCGAGAGATGGATCCCGCAAAAGGAGCGCGGATGGTGAGGGCATTAAGTTCCAGATTGATGATCTGGAGCTGGCCCATTAGAACTTGGTATTGGGTGGTTTGCTCCTGGCGATAGTTGTCGGTGTCTTGCTGGTGTTGGAGTTGTGCTTGTTGGGCTTGGGAGTGGGCGTTGAGCAGATCTGAGTAGAGATCTTGCAGCCGGAGAATCTCTTGCCGCATCAGGTAAGGAGCGACTTCACTAGCCTGAAGGTGGGTGACGAGGCGATACTGCTGGTCGTAAGTGGCCTGGGACTGTTGGTAAGCCAGGATCCTTTGTTGGAGAACGATGGTGTCTGGGGGTGGGGTGTTTTCCAGCGCCAAAAGCTGGGATTGAATTTCGATGCGGCGGGTTTCCAGTTGGATCCGTTCAGCACTGCGAACCACCAAAATGTCGCCCAACTCAACGACTTGTCCCTGGCTGACTTGCAGCTCACTGGGATCCGACAGTGTGATTTGAATCCGGTGCGGGCGGACGGGTTGCGCCTGGGGAGCCTGTATGGATGGGAGCTGAGAGAGAAACAAGATTCATTCCTCCACGATGTAAAGGATGGCGTGGGTGCAGATGTGAAGGTTGGCTTCGTGTCGGATCCGTTTGCCCCGGTGGTAAAGAGTGGCCTGTTTCATTTGGATGAAGGGAGAGAACGGGCTTGTGTGAAGGGATCCCGTGATTTCAAATTCGTTGGGCAACACGATTCGGAGCTTGAGGTCTGCTTGCATTAGCGTTGCCTCCATTGCCACGGGGCGATAGATTCATCGGACGACCACACCCCACGGCGGTAAACCTGAGCTTCTTCCTGCGCTCTAAGTAGGGATCCAGCAGTGGTAGGGCAGCGATTCAGGCATTGGGTGTAGACCCAGGCAAGACCGTCTCTGACAAGCTGTTCCTGCACATAAAGATCACCGACATAGAGCTTGGCAATGGTGCGGCCATAGCGGTCTCTATCGACAGTTCTCACTTGCAAGTTGGATCCATTTCCTACTATTTGAGAGAGCCTTTGGGTGGATTGGGATCCGAAGGGTTGATCAGATTCAGGTGCATCAATGCAGGCCAATCTAATGCGCTGGTTGTCGAGACGGATGGTATCTCCATCACTGATGTGGATCCTGCTTGTTTGTAGAAATGGAATGAAGAGAAGAGGAATTAGATTGTATTTCACGGGGTATCTCCTTGCGGTCTTTGGCCCAGCGAGCGATGAGTTTTTTGCTACAGGTTTGACCTGTCCATTCTTTGATGAACTGCTGTCTTTGCTTATATGTCCAGTCAGGGGGAAGCGCGTCCAGGATTTTGTAGACGGTCTGTGCCCTCTGGATCTGTTTGTGGTTGTAGGTCGCAGACCGTTCCTGGGTCTGTTTCTTCTGACTGGGTGGAGAGAACAGAGTTTTGAGGAGATTCAACACGGTGGTAGTAGGGCAGGATATCAACTTGAGCAGCTTGGGATCCCAATCTCACAAGGGCACTGAGAGGGCGCAACTGGGCGATGAGATGTTCAGCGAATCTAAACTTTCTGGCTACTGTTTTGACTTCGGTTTGGTCAACAGGAAGAACAATCTTGGTGGCACTATTGGCAATGACATCTTTGGATAGATGCCGTTCAGATTGAGAAGCCAGAATCAGAGCAAGGCCATATTTGCGGCCATCCATGATGATGCGGTCAAGAGCAGATCCCGATGTTTTTGGCATCTCTTTGGCTTCATCAATGAACAGAAATGTTTTAGGAGCAGATTCTCCTAAGAGTCGATGCTGATTCATGAGTTGATGAGCTAGGGATTCGGCAGCAATGGATCCCAGTGCAGGGGGAAGTTTAGACACATCAATGCGGATGAGATTATTGACCCAGAGAGAAGGTTGTGGTCTGGAAAAGATGCCGTAAGAGAAAGTCGCTGCCAGCTTTATCTGTAACTTCGTGTAATCGGAGCTGCCTGCTTCGACTCGTTCCTGGATGGCTTTTTCGAGATGGGCGAAGGTGGGGGGATCCTGTTGCCAAGTTGCGGGTTGAGACTGATGGATCCCGTGTTTGAGATAGATTTCTTTGAGGGTTTCCAGCAGATGTCCTTCCTGAATGGGGCCAAGTGCTAGGGCTTTGCGGATGAGCATGGCCACTTGAATGGCTTGCAGATGAGGGCCACCACCTTCAGGATCCGGGTTGACTGTCAGGGGATTGATGCCATGAGGACTGGCCATGTGGAGCGGGTAGACCACTTCATCGGGGAGGGATTGGTCGCCGTGAAAGTCGATGATGAGGATTTGCTTGCGGCCATAGTTCGCTAACTCATGAGCCATTGCTTTGAGGGTCTGCGTCTTGCCAGATCCTGATGCACCAATCACCACCACATGAGGGTTGGGCAAAGCATGGGGATCCCAGTGGGTGTTTTGTCCCAACAGGATCCCGGTGGGTTTGATGTCAGACGATTGGGATTGAGGGTGCGGAGTCAGTCTCGCTGGAGGCAATGGGGCTTCTGGGCGGTGGAAGATCATAGATGTCCTCCTTTCCAGAGGATCCCGGCCACCACTGCAAAGCGAGCAATCATGTCGGATCCCTTCTGGATGATGAGACGTGGATCCTTGAGATTGAGTCCGTAGATAGTCCAGACCAAGGAGCTGATGCCCAGCCAAGACCAGGTGATGAGGCTGACCCCATTTGTCTCCCCCATCCAGACATTCCAGATTTGCGGGATAGAGGCCAATGGCGTAATGAGGGCGATGCAAGTAGTGAGCCAGCGGATAAAGATTTCCCACTCTTTTTGCAGCTTGCTTTTTCTAGTCGGCATAAACCCTCCTGACCAACATTTGGCCGGATCCGTAGCTGTTCTCGAAGGGCTGCAAATCTTCGCGGCGGGCACTGGTGAATCTCAACAGGGCGGTCTCATCCCCCAAGAATTGCAAGGTGACGGGCTGGTACTCCTCCACCGATGGCGTGATGGACAGATCAAAGGCATCCTCTATCTCAAGGATCCCGGTGTAGGTGACTTGGAGAGGAGAGCCGGGATCCTCTGGCAGAGTGAATAATTGCTCAGTGAAGGCGATTTGTTCCACTTCAGAGCGGATAGGTCGTCCCCGACGGATGAAGATCCTCGATAGGCGAATCTGAGCATCAATACCCCCACCAGCCCGATAGAGCTTGCCCTCTTGCTCCAACAGAAGGTCAGAGCTACTGAGGGCACGGATGACTTGGTAAGTTCCTTCCACTCGCTGCTGACTCAGACTGTTGATGCCATCAATGTCAGCCACCAATAAGAACCTGTCTTGGTCTTGGTTGACCAGCTCCCACCGCTCCACTGGGGATCCCCATCCACAGGTTGAAGGTTCTCAGCAGACCTC
>JAAUUM010000219.1 GCA_012031565.1 Synechococcaceae cyanobacterium SM2_3_2 | reverse complement strand
GGAGTTTGACGGCTTGGAGGCGACGACGGATATAGGATTGTTGGTACTTATAGTAAAGTTTCTGCCAGAGAACGAGGTCGAAAGGACGTTGACGCAGCTGTTGAGTACGGTTCATGCTGAGAAGGTGGGGACAGACTTTCTGCATTATCTACTAAGTATTCTTATGGCGGGAAGGGAGTAATGAGGGCGATACCCTCCTCGAGATAACGTAAGTGATCCTGGATGGAGTCTGCAACAATGGCCTCGGCTCCCTTCGGGATGCTTTGCGTTGGCGGAGCCTGCCAAAGGGGTAACAGGCCCAAGCACTTGTCGCCATGCTGCTCAGCTTGATGCCCACCGAAGTTAGATGGGGTAGAGATGTTGTGAAGCTTCGAAATACCGATCGTGCTTACATCGATCCCCTGAAGCTGGCTGGGTACAGTTTGAATCCAGAGCATTCCCAGGGACAAAACAAGGTGAGGGTCTTTAGGGAGGCGTTGGGAATGGAGCAACAGGACGCTGGGGAGCTGGAGGCCGCCTTGCTAGAGGCAATCCAAGTAAGAGAGGTGGAGATCATCGATCGGAACCTCCAGGGGCAAAAGTACCGCTTGGACTTCCCCTACGCTCGGGAAGAGAAGCAAGCCATAATCTGAAGTGTCTGGATCATTCGCCACACCGAGGACTTCCCTCGCTTGGTGACTTGCTATGTGCTGTGACTGAGGCCCGTCATGAAGATGCTGGATGTTGTTGCTCTCATCGAGGATTATCCCAAGGCCAACCTCAAGCGAGGTCAGGTGGGAACGATCGTTGAGGACTATGGTGATCAGGTCTTTGAGGTTGAGTTTGTGGATCTGGATGGACGCACCTATGCTGTAGAGACTCTGGCGGCACAGCAACTGATACAGCTTCTTCATCAACCCGTGGAGGCGGCGTAGTTGATTTTTCTTCCCGGTCATGACTAAATTCGATTAAGGGTGGCCGTTTCTCGATCGTATTGGAATTCGTCTAGATTACCTGCTTGAATTTTCTCGACAACTTCCTCAATAATCTCTAGGGCAACAAGGAACCACTCCCTAGGATGCACTACACTCATCGGACTTGCTTTCCTGTTAGATGAAATGATTTTGTCGCTCAAACTTTCTGTCTTCCCTCTCTGATTGAGTCTATAGGCTACCCTGTTCCTGACTGGACCATCGCCTGATCCAAGACCTCTATCAGATCCAAACGTAAGGCCCATTCTCTGAGATAGGAAAGATCCAGCAGGTCAGATTGCACCTTCAAGATCCCCAACACATCTCGCCATTGCTGATCCGATGAGCTATTCCACCGCCAGAGCAACTTATTCAGCACCAGATCCTCTGGAGAAACATAGAATAAGGAGACCCCATCAGCTATCTCGATGGATTGCCGTCGCCCAAACTGGATCTGATCAAACTCCCCAGTCCCAGCCACCATCAAGTCAGCCCGCTCAATCCGTTCCTGATGAATGATCTGCAAGATCCGCATCTGTCCTAATCGCACCTCTTCGATCCCAGACACATAAAACCCAGCTTTCTCTAACTCTGCCACCAGTCGATCTAGATCTCCCAGCTCAATTCGGATCACCATATCCAGATCCCGAGTTGTGCGAGGTTCACCATAGGCCACCGCTGCCACCCCTCCCGTAATGTAATAAGGGATCTGTAACTGACCGAATAACTGATGCAATACCAGAGCAATATCCAGAGGATCTTGAGTCCACATGATCTCCCCATTCCCTGAAGGAACATAATCCACAGGACAAGTTTCCTGTAACCGAGCTAGAGCCACCTTACGGGCCAGATCCTCACCCGATAACGATGGGAACCGACTCTTTAGACACCTCAATGACAGCTGCCTCGATCGTTGGGTCAGATCCATCGACATGCGTAATCGCTCCCGATTGGATCTCTGCCTTAACAGTGAAAACTCCAGCCGATCAAACTCGGGACTCGTATCCAATGCCTGAGCCCGGTATCCTGATGGAGTCTCCTTTGGGATCTGATTGCTGATCATCATCACACCTCCCGCTCAGACTCTAAACATCCCATCAATGCCTGCTTGAGAGCCGATCGGGCCGCCTCCACCTGGGCCACTGACTCTGTTCGCTGAGGGAAGAAGATGGAGCGATCGAAATCCCGCAGGTTATACTCCCTCTCCTCAATCAATTGACCCAGATCATCCAGTTCCCCCAACTCCGGTGTCCATCCCTCTAGGTCTAGATCCAAGTTTATCCACACCATCTTAAACGGAGCCAGAAACCCATCTTCAATCCCCTGGTTCAAAGAGAGCGATCCCCTACTGGATCCCTGCCCCTATCCTATGAGTGTTGTCCTTGGCTTCGATATTGAAACCTTAGGAGAAGTCCCTCAAGGGAGGGATCAGCAGAGACAGCACTATGCTTGCAACTGCCTGATCCGGTGCTTCAGATCGTAGATCTCCTCCAGGATCTCACCATAGGCTGATCCAGCTCCATTCTCAGGGAGGGCATCGAAGGCTGCCTTGAGAGTCTGGATCCGTTGCTGGTACTGAGCGATCCGCTGCTGTCGAGCTTCGGTAGTGAGGGGTTGTTTGGTAACTGGCATGGCTGGGATCTCTCGTCGTTCGCGCCAGCGGCCCCTTGGGGCATTGAACGACCCCAGATCATTCAGCCAGGATCAGGGTACAACGTAGTTGTCTCGCCTCGGCCTTGATCCGGCTGATACGGTGGGTGCGTCAAATCGATTGGGAGATCCAGGATCCAGTACCTGCAGTCTCACCTCAAGCTACAAGCTAGGGAAAGCAGAGGATCCAGGGCACTCAGGCCCTGCCGGATCCCTAGCGCTTTAGCGTCATGGGCCACCATAGCCACTCTTCTCGGACTGGTGTGACCAGTTCTTCAGCCTCGGAAGCTGCAATGTAGTCCTTGAGAGACTTGATGTACTGGCCCTGGCGAGAGAGTTTCCAGATTTTGATCCATGTTTGCAGAGTTTTCATTGGGGGACCTAGAATTCGGTGATCACCAAGAGGCAGGTTCTTGAGCAGCTGTCATTGGCGCTAGCCTGCCGGAGGCATAAAGTGGAGCTCCCCACTGGAGGAACAACTTTGATAGGGGATCAGGGTTCTGGCAGGGTGAATGTGCGAATTCCAGGCCCCATAAGACTCGCTGCATGGATCGGAACTTGACCGATGAGATCCGCAGTGATCAGAAAGGATCTATGACTTTGCAAGACCGATAGGTTGCTGGTAGAACCAAGCTGGGAGAGTTCTAACTTGGTATTGAGCCTTACCCTCAGGTTCAGGCTAGATTATATTTGTTCCTAGGGATGAAGAACATCATCTAATGAACTTAGATATCAACAGGATGAGAATCTAGACAAATAAGTTAGAAAGTTTTTCCAATCTCATACACTCTGATCTCTTACTTTAACGTACTGAATGCAAGATCACCTGAACTCGTTTGTAGGAGGAAGTGGCATCAAACTCTATCGATTCGATTCAATTCAATTGGTTTGCCTTTGATATTAAGGCTTGGGAGAAAACTCTTGATAAGGAAGGACTCTATTTCTCTTAGATAATGCTTAGGCAAACCAGGAATATATAATATCCTAGTACTTTCTATTTCATTAAAGTCAGCTTGTCTATAATGGGAGAACCAGCGCTTCTGAATGTTTGCAGACATTCCAATATAATGAGTTATATTTTGTTGATCAAGGACAAAATATATCCCTGGTTCCCCTGGCAATTCGTCTCGCTCCTCCAATAAAGCTGAAGTATCCACAAGCCAGACTTCATGACTACGGCAGCCGAAGCAGGCCATCAATCCCCACATATACTTGGCGATCGGGTTGTCCAACAGACTCCAGATTTCAATGATCTCCTGATCCGTCAATAACTTGCGTGGCTTCAAAGTCCCAGGACGACCATAGTTACCCGAAAGTTGCTGGATCTTCTTCATCCGGATCGGGAGCTCCGCAAACTCTGCTAGCTTCTTTAGTGCCTGGGTATAACGCTTCCGAGATCGGGTGTTGGGCTCTGAACTGGCTTGGATAAGACTGATGATGAATGCTTCCGTCAGGTGAGCATCATTGGGGATCTTGCGATAGACAGCAAGGTAATCCTTCTCCCAGGTGTATCGTGTTGAAGCCGTTTCCCCTTTGGTGGCAAAGAACCATTGCTCATAACGAGCGGCTAACTCCCCAACTGGAGGACCACTGACCTGACTCTGATCCCCGATCCACTCACTCCAATCAAACTCTCCCTTCTCCAACAACAGTGAAGCCCGCTTCGCTTCTTGCACTGCCCGCTTGATCCCCTGAGTATGTGGCTGCATCCCCAGAGAGATTTTCTGTTGATAAGGCTTGTCCTTCTGACTCTGGGGTTTCGGGCGATCACTGTAAAGCCGACTGTGAATGGCTTCTGGAACGGAGAGGGAGGGATTTGAACCCTCGATGACGTTGCCGCCATAGCGGTTTTCGAGACAGCTTCACCAATTTCTAGAACCTAATAATGGCAATAGTTGTAGCGGTTGTCTATTTTTAGTCTGCCATTAGTCTGCCGAATATTCTGAGGATCCAGATCGGCGGTCTGAGAGACCGCTTTACGTGTTTCCTGGATCAAAACTTAGAGGAACATGCCAACGAGAGAATAGGCATTTGAGAAGAATGACGGGATCCATAGCGGTCTAATGCGGCGGTCATGTGACCACTCTGGAAAAAGGGCTGGGAGCAGTTCGTGGGGGAGTAACTGTCCCAAGTACATGAATGGGCTGGTAGAGTAGGACCTGCATATCGACTCCCTTTTAGCCTCATGTCTCGGACTCCCTTCGACCAACTCTCAAAGCAGCTGATGGAGGAGTTGCTATCCCCCTATGGACAAGTTCAGATCAACAAGGAAGTCTTAGGAGAGGCTCGCTACATTGACCTCTGGTTTTCACCTCGCCCTGAGATTGCTCCTGATACTTCAATTCTCGGATTACTTGGAAGGTTAACTGCCCATCCGTGTCTGATCGAGCCTTTTCGAAATGCTCCCACCGCCTCAGAGTTGGAGAGCTGTCTACTCAAGCTCTACTCCATTCGCATTGATAGCCGTCGAGAAGCCAAACGTGAGAAACGTCCACTTTCTGATGAGCAGCTACCCCACCTGTGGATTTTGACTCCCACAGCATCCCAGGATTTTTGCAAAATATTGGAGGCCATGCGGTTGAGGGCTGGTTTGCAGGGGTCTACTTCACCTTGAACGTTCTGTATACCCGAGTGATCGCCATTCACCAGCTGCCAGAGACTGATGAAACGCTGTGGTTAAGATTGCTTGGGAGAGGGGGCAAGCAGCAGAGGGCCATAGCGGAAGTCTTATCTTTACCGATTACTGATCCGCGTCGGGAAATGGCCCTAAGACTGCTGGTGAGTTGGAAGGTTACGATTGAATCAACTGGGGAATTGGATCCGGAAGAGAGGGAACTAGCCATGGCTTTATCACAGGCGTATCTAGAGTGGGAAAAGAAGACTGAGCAACGCGGGATCCAACAAGCACGTTTGGAAGATCTGCTAGATACCCTGGAGGTTCTGTTCGGTTCTGTCCCCAGTGACCTCAGGGATCTGCTGCAAACTAGGGATTCTGAGCAGCTGCGCTCCTTGCACCGTGAGGCCCTGAGATGCCAGGACGTGGATACTTTTCGCACCTTGTTAGATGCTTAACTGCCGGATCCGAAACTTCAGATCATAGATTTCCTCCAGGATCTCACCGTATGCTGATCCAGCTCCATTCTCTGGGAGGGAATCAAAGGCAGTTTTGAGGATCTGGATCCGTTGCTGATACTGAGCGATTCGCTGCTGTCGAGCTTCGGTGGTGAGGGGTTGGTTGGTGACTGGCATGACTGGGATCTCCCGTCGATTGAACGACCCCAGATCATTCAGCCAGGATCAGGGCACAACGCAGTTGTCTCGCCTTGGCCTTGATCCGGCTGATACTGTGGGTGGGTCAAATCGAATTGGGGAGATCCAGGATCCAGT
>JAAUUM010000218.1 GCA_012031565.1 Synechococcaceae cyanobacterium SM2_3_2 | reverse complement strand
TTGGTACAATTTTCCCCGGGGGAAAATTTTTCCCCCGGGGGAAAATTTTTGGGGGCCTTTTTCCAGACGGGTTGGTGCCGCTGGTGTTGCTGATGGCTTACTGGGGCTGTACCGGCCTGATTGGACAGCTCTATCCGGCGGTGGTGCAATCGTTGGTGGTGGTGCCCAATGAGCTGGAGCGGGAAAGAGCCTATATCGAGCAGACGGTTTACTTTACCAATCGGGGTTTCAATCTGGACGAGGTGGAGGTGATTCCCTTTGATAGCGGCGGAACTTTGACCGCAGCAGATCTGGCCGACAATACTGCCACCCTCAGCAACGTGCGTCTCTGGGATCCCGAACCCTTGCTGGAAACCTATCGGCAGTTGCAGGAGATCCGCCCCTATTATCAATTTCCGTTTATGGATGTGGATCGCTACACCATTGGCGGGCAATTGCGGCAGGTGATGCACGCGGCGCGGGAGATGGATATCAATCGGGTGCCTCCCCGAGCCCAGACCTGGGTGAATCAGCGATTTTTCTATACCCACGGATTTGGCCTTGCCCTCAGTCCTGTCAATGTGGTGACGCGGGAGGGATTGCCGGACTTTTTTATCTCTGACATTCCCCCCCAAGCCAGCAGCCCAGCCGTGCAGATGGCCCTTGGCATCGATAATCCTCGCATCTATTTTGGTGAGATCACGACTACCGACATCATTGCGGGAGGGGCAGCTCGTGAACTGGACTATCCAGATGCCGACGCCGAAGACAATATCTATGGATCCTATGGGGGCCAGGGTGGGGTGTCGCTTGGATCCCTGTGGCAGCGGTTGTGGTTTAGCTGGGCTTTTCGGGATCCCCATTTGTTGATCAGTCGGGAGTTTAATCCTGAGAGTCGGATGTTATATCATCGCCAAATCGGCGAGCGAGTCCGCCATATTGCTCCTTTTTTGCGCTATGACCGGGATCCCTATTTGGTGATTGCTGCGGGCAAACTCTACTGGTTTTATGATGCCTATACCACCAGCGATCATTTTCCCTATTCTGAATATGCTGCTCTAGAAACAGGATCTCAATTTAACTACATTCGCAATAGCGTCAAAGTTCTGATCGATGCCTATGATGGCACGGTCGAGTTTTATGTCTTTGACCCAGAAGACCCGATCATTCAGGTTTATCAAAACATCTTTCCTCAGTTGTTTAAACCAGCTGCCGCCATGTCAGAGGAGTTGCGTCGGCATACCCGCTACCCAGAAGATTTGTTTCAGGTGCAGGCTCAGCAATATGCCACCTATCACATGACGGATCCTCAAGTTTTTTATAATCGGGAGGATCAATGGCAGGTGGCCAGTCAATTTCGCAATGAACGACTGCGACCGATGCGACCCCAATATCTCATCCTCAATCTGCCCGAGGTCTCCAATCGTCAGCCAGAATTTGTGCTGTTTTCGCCCTATACCCCCGCCAACAAAGACAACATGGTGGCCTGGATGGCAGCGGGCTGTGATGGAGATCGCTATGGCCGACTTTCGATTTACAAATTTTCCAAACAAACCCTGATTTTTGGCCCCCAACAAGTGGAAGCCCGCATCAATCAAAATCCTGAAATTACGGAGAGTGTGTCTTTGTGGAATGAACATGGATCCCGAGTTAGATTTGGTCATCTGTTAGCGATCCCCATCGATCGGTCGATTATCTATGCCCAACCCCTCTATTTGGAGGCCGAAAATGGCCGCTTGCCCCAACTGACTCGGGTAATCGTGGTTTACGAAGACCGGGTGGTGATGCGGAGAACCCTTGATGCAGCATTGGAGGATCTGTTTGAGGGAGATGCCGGGATCCCAGATCCGATTGAGCCAGATTCTCCCCTGTCACCTGCGGAGAGCGAGGCCGAAACGGAAGTGCTTACGGAAGCTCAAGATCTTTGGCAACAGGCGCAAGAAGCGCTGCAACAGGGCAATTTATCTGAATTTAATCGTCTGCAACAGGACTTGCAAAATCTATTGGAGGCGGCAGAGCTGGGATCCCCGCGCATTACCCAAGGGTTAGAGTGAGACAGTTAGAGTGATCCGACTCACTGCTGACGCTTTCGGGGAGCCGCATACTCAAAGCTGTCACCGCTCAAGGGATCCCGATGATGGCTGGCTTTGTCGTCCCTCTCCTCACCCAAGCTTTGGGCACCATGGTCGCAACAGCGGCGTTTTTGCAGTGGGCGATCCACTCTGGATTGTTTTGAGTTTCTTTCCGGTCGATCTTCAGGGTCAGTGGAAAGAGTTAATGGGAAGCGAAAAAAGACTGAACGGCATCGATCACCCGCTCAATAGCTGCCGTCGAGATATCCAGATGGGTGACCAATCGAATCCGATCGCCTTGCCCAATTCGGATCCCCTGTTGCCCCAGATAGCTGCGTAGAGCCTCGGCCCGCTCTGGGGGCACCGTCACAAACACCATATTGGTGGGGCTGCATCTGACCTCAAGCCCCTCAATCGCCGCCAGCCCTTGAGCCAATAGCTGAGCATGGTGGTGATCGTCTGTCAATCGTTCCACATGGTGCTCTAAGGCATAGATCCCTGCCGCCGCCAGGATCCCCGCCTGTCGCATCCCGCCCCCCAACACCTTGCGCCACCGTCTAGCTCGCCCGATCAACTCCACCGACCCACACAACAGGGATCCCACTGGTGCCCCCAATCCCTTCGAGAGGCAGATGGAAACCGAGTCAAAAAGCTGGGTGATCTGCTGCACTGGGATCCCTAGCTGTACCGACGCATTAAACACCCGTGCTCCATCCAGATGCAGGCCCAAGTGATACCGCTGCGCCAGTGCCGCCGCCTGATGCAGATAATCCAAGGGTAATACCTGGCCCGCATGGGTGTTTTCCAGGCAAAACAGGCGGGTGCGAGCGTAGTGAAAGTCATCAGGTTTGATGGCATTTTCCACCTCAGTCAGATCTAAGCGACCATCAGTTTGCATGGGCAAAGGCTGGGGCTGAATGCTGCCCAACACCGCTGCCCCGCCCCCTTCCCAGCGATAGGTATGGGCCATCTGGCCGACGATATACTCATCTCCCCGTTCGCAATGGGCCATGATCCCCAGTAGATTGCCTTGGGTGCCGGTGGGCACAAACAATCCCGCCGCCATCCCCATCCTGTCCGCCGCCATTGCCTCCAAGCGATTGACACTGGGATCCTCGCCATAGACATCATCGCCAACCTCGGCAGCAGCCATCACAGCTCTCATGGCGGCTGTGGGCTGGGTGACGGTATCGCTCCGCAAGTCGATGATGGGCATAGATCAGGTATGGAGTTTGTAATGAGGAAGAAAGCTTAATCGTAGACAAGGCAGACTTAGCCCAAAGCCCGATAAAAAGGCCGTTTGACCACCTCAGCCACATGGCGCTGGCCCCGAATCTCCACCCAAACCTGGGATCCCAGCTTGGCCACAGCGGGCGGCAGATAGCCCATCGCAATCGGCACCTTGAGGGTGGGAGATTGAGTGCCACTGGTAATGCTCCCAATTGGCGGATCCTGGGCTGATGCAGAGCCAAAGATAGAGTTACCGGGGCGGGCAATCGAGCGACCCAGCATCTTGAGTGCCACCAGTTTGCGTTCCACCCCCGCTTGCTGCTGCTGTTGGATGCATTCCCGACCGACGTAGGCTTGAGTTTGGGTCAATAACCAGCTCAGGCTAGCCTCTACTGGCGTTGTGGACTCGTCCATATCCTGACCATAGAGGTGCATCCCCGCCTCCAGCCGCAAAGTATCTCGACAGCCCAGGCCACAGGGGGGGATCCCCTGATCTAAGCAGGCTTTCCATAGCTGGATCCCGGTGCTGTTGCTGCTCAAGATCTCCACCCCATCCTCCCCGGTGTAGCCCGTGCGGGCGATCAAGATGGGATCCGACCCCCACTCAGGCAAGAGCACCGACCGATGCTGAAACCGCTGTAAATCCCCCAGTGAGATCCCCAGCAAGGCTTCGATAAGCCCCACCGACTGGGATCCCTGAATGGCCAAAAGGGTCTGCTCAGGGGTGCGATCCTCCAGGGTGACGGGATGGCTTTGCTCTGCTAAGTACCTTTCTATCCAAGCCCGATCCTTGTCTCTGGTGGCAGCATTGACGATGGCTAACCAACAATCCACTGCAACCCGATAGACAATAATGTCATCCAGGATCCCCCCCTCAGGATTGAGCAACAGGGTGTACTGGCTGTCGCCATCTTGCAGCTTGGCCAGATCTGTTGGCACCAGTTTTGCCAAAGCGGAACCCACATCTGCCCCCCGCAACCACAATTTGCCCATGTGGGAGACATCAAAGATCCCCACCTGAGTCCGTACCGCTTGGTGCTCCGCCAGGATCCCTTGGTATTGGATCGGCATCAGCCAGCCCCCAAAAGCCATCATCCGGGATCCCAGGGCTTGATGCTGTTCAAAGAGTGGGGTCTTGAGGGTCATGAAATCTGTGCGCTCAGCAGTCAGGAGTCAACTTACTATAGGCCACCTATAGGCCACCCAGAGGCCACAATAATTTGTTGCACTTTAGGCTTGCATGGGACGAGATCAATCGACGGGATCCCACTCTCTACTTGCGGTCAAAATCAGTACCACAAGCTCGATTAAGTCGATTAAGTACCAAAAGATCGATCCCCCGCATCTCCCAATCCCGGCACAATAAAGCCTCGTTCATCCAAAGCCTCATCGATCATGGCCGCATAAATCTGCATCTGAGGATAAAGGGATCCCAATTTTTGCAGGGCTGGGGGGGCGGCTAGGGCGGTGACCACTCTTACCAAGCTGGGATCCACGCCGCGTGAGGTCAACTCTTGCATCACCTGCACCAAGGTTCCGCCCGTGGCCACCATCGGCTCTGGAATCAACACCCGAGTGGCAGGATCCAACCTATCCGGCAATTTATTCAGATAGCAGTGGGCCGCCAGCGTCTCCTCATCCCGCGCCATGCCCAAGTGAAACACCCGCGCCACCGGCAACAAAGACTGACAGCCATCGATCATGGCCAAACCCGCCCGCAAAATCGGCACAATTGCCACCGGGATCCCTGGATCAATCACAGCTCCGGCGGTCAGAGCGAGGGGGGTTTGCACTTCCACCGCTTGACTAGGGATCCATTCTCGCATCGCCTCATAGGTGAGCCAGCGCCCCAACTCTTGCATCGCCGTCCGAAACAGGGGCATCGGCGTTTCCACATCACGGGCAATGGTGAGCCAGTGCTTGATCAGAGGGTGAGGCGGAACGTAGATACGCAGTTGCATAGACAAGAAAGGGCCAAATACAGCTCTAATCGTCTCATAAGGCTTCGCCCAAGATCTCCTCTACTGACTATTTAGTCCTCCTACCTTACCTGTATTCGTTTACAGCCAGCATTGGTTGAAAGTTTGTATCTGGGCACTTGCACAAAGTGGACTCAAAACTGGGAGTTGCTCAAGCTGATGGATTAGCAGGTTTAATAAAGCAGCACAAATGCTGACATAAAATGGTCAGACCTCGGAGATTGTTCAAGACCGGAGATGCACAAAGAATTAGCGGATAATCTTATTCTAAGCCTGCCTAATAATTAGCACTCCGTAAACTAAGTTTTTCCGACTTTCCAATTCTTATTCAAAGGATCCTCTAGATGGAGTCCTCCCCTCCCCCTCAGCCCGAACAGTTTTTTTATCTTGATGTGGTGGTGCAAGGATCCAAGCAGCGTTTTCTCCACGGACTCAGGCAATGGTATCTATTGGGGTTGCTGACAACTGAGCAAGTTCAATCGATTACCGATGCCCATCAGCTCAATGGGGATCCCGCTTTCTGGATGCCGTCCCAACCGACAGCCTTGGATCCCGAACAGGCTCAGGATCCCCCATCTGTCAGACAGACAACAGCTCCTGCCGACGGCTATCGGGTTTTTGTGGCCTACCTGCTATGGATACTGGGCTTGGTGGGCTTGTGTGGTTTACACCGTCTCTATCTAGGTCGCTGGTCGGGTCTGCTCTGGCTAGGGACTTTTGGCCTCGGGAGTATTGGACAGCTGGTCGATTTGTTTCTGATTCCAC
>JAAUUM010000217.1 GCA_012031565.1 Synechococcaceae cyanobacterium SM2_3_2 | reverse complement strand
CCCAGCCTTTTGCAGCGCTTCCATTTCCTCCACCCCCCCGGCCAAAGATGAGGGGATCCCCAGCCTTGAGCCGTACCACCTGGGATCCCTGGCGGGCATGATGCAGCAAAAGGGCATTGATCTGCTCTTGAGAAAAACTGACCTGCCCACCGCGCTTACCGACCGAGATCACCACCGCATGAGCGGGAATCTGACTGGCAACCTCAGGGCTGACCAGATCATCCATCAACACCACATCGGCTTTGTGCAGCACTGCTGTCGCATCGAGAGTCAATTGGTGAGAGCCACCAATGCCTGCCCCCACCAAATACACCGTGCCAAGCTCAGACATGGATACGAGATCTCACAGTTAAAATTGCCTGAACCTATTCTCCGTAAGTTACACGGGTTAGGCACCCAGAAAAGAGTTGTGTCGATTCTATTCAACGTTTTATTGAACGTACTTGGTTACATCCTCGCGGCAGTCATCGGCCAGGTAGGAAAGGGCACGAAACCGCAGATTAACCACTTGGTCGTAGAGGGGATTGAGCTTGCACATAGGCGGGATGTGCATGACCTTGTGGCCAAACACCGTCACATCCCGTTCAAACGGGCATTGGGGTGGGATCAGCCGACACAGAAAATGGGCCACCTTGGGATTATGAATCTCAATGGAGTCCATCCAATGGCGCAAAGGCTTGAGGGGATCAGTTGCGTACATCGCTTGTTCAGCTTGTTGCCTCTGCAATTCTAGAGGGGAGGCTTGGGAGCGACCACCTTGATCGGGGATCTGAGTCAGGGTTGCCGTCAACAGATCCAGCTCCGCCACCTCCAGCCCCAAGGCTCGACAAAAGGCTCGCATCAGCTTGTCCTCGCTATCGCTGTAGAGACCATCTGCCACCGCCGTCATCACCGCCGTTCGCAAAAAATCCTCTGCCTGAGCGGGATCCAGCTGTCGAGCCAAATCTTCCGGCGCAATGGGATCCCACTGTTGACCCGCCATCTCTGGCCATTCTTCTTGGATCAAACCCTCGATCAACTCACGCTCTTGTTTGCTATAGTCACCATCAGCCCAGGCGATGCTCAACAGGCCGCGAATCCAGACCTGGGCAGGATCCTGGCCATGATCTAGTTCAGATGGATCTGAAGACTTTGTTAAAACTTGGGAATTCTCAGTCACAGTGATGTGTCCTCCCAGAACTGTATGCTTCCACCCTATTCTCTCTTGTTCGCGGGCAGATTGTCTCCACAGCCATCCAAGTCCAAACCAAGTCCAAACCGAGGCCAAACCGAGGCCAAAGTTCTGTTTTGTACAGCTCTTTGTACAGCTCTCTCTCCCCGCCTAGGGGGACAAGATTGTCTGAACAGTTTTGACTGTAAGTTGGAATCGATGTTCAAAACCCTGACCAGACCACTGTAGCCTTGACCAGACCACTGTAAAGGAACCGGGATATGGGGCAAAATAAAGCGGCAGAGGTCAGTCTAGACCTGGAATTAGACCTGTTCCTCACCCTCTAATCGCTCATTAATCCAACTGGGGATCCATGCCGTGGCCACCGATTTGACCCTCAGCAATCTGCGCTCCATGAGCCTGCTGGAAGGTATGGAAGAAGCCCTGATTCAACCGCTGCTAGCCGATATGTCGGTGCGTACCCATCCGGCCAATCAAGCTCTGTTACTGCAAAATGACTGGGGCAGTGGCGTTTATTTTGTCACGGAGGGCTGGGTCAAGATCCGCACTCATGATATGGAAGGCCGCGAAGTCACCTTGACGATCTTGGGGCCTGGGGAGATCTTTGGGGAGATGGCTGCTCTGGACGAGGTGCCCCGCTCCACCGATGTGATCGCCCTGACCAAAACCACCGTGGGCTGTCTGCCCGCCCATCACTTCACCCAGTTTTTGGAGACCACCCCCAAGGCTGGGATCCGGTTGGCTCAATTGATGTCGCGGCGCTTGCGCCAGATCAATCGGCGATTGCAGTTGCGGGAGGCCAGCAGTTCGGCTCGGGTGGCGGATATCCTGCTGTTCTTGGCAGAATACCGAGGCCGAGTCAGTCGCTCGGGGGTGGAGATCCCCAACTTGCCTCACCGCGAGTTATCCAGCCTCAGCGGTCTAGCCCGAGAAACCGTCACCCGCGTCTTGGCTAAACTGGAGACGGAAGGCTTGATCCAACGGGACAAGGGCCGCAACGTCATTTGTGTGCCGGATCTCGATGCCCTAGAGAAACTCATTCTTTAATGGGATCCCTCTTTGATGGGATCCCTGGGAGGGGCGGATAAAGCCAGTCGTATACCCCGAGGTTCTATGCCAACTCCGACCAAATTGAGCGATGCCGATCTGCAAATCCATCTTGATCAAGTCGCTGGCTGGACGATTGTCGACAACACCCTGACCAAGAAATTTCAATTCGATTCCTTTATCTCGGCTTTTGGCTGGATGACCAGCGCGGCCCTGGTGGCTGAAACCATGGGACATCATCCCGAGTGGACGAATGTCTATAACCGCGTCACCGTCAACCTAGTCACCCATGATGCAGGCGGCATCACCGAGCTGGACTTTACCCTAGCCAAGCGGATGGATACCTTGGCGGGATCCTAAGTCTTGCTCAGGACGAGTCTTGCTTGAGACTGACCAGTAGCCCCCTTGTCGCACCAAAAGCAAAACCAATAGCAAAAAAAGATGGGAGGCTTCTTGCCTTCAAGCCCTCATCGCTGCCGCTCTAGGATGTCCTGATAGCTGTGACTCTTGTACCAGCGATCGATCTCGCGCGCCCGTAACACCGGCACCGGATGAGAACGGCTGGCATCCTGGAGTTGCTTGAGCTGCTGCTGCCACAGGTCATCATCCAGATTTGTGTAGGTGCGGGCTTGCTCCAAAAACGCATCCACATTGAGCTGGCTGGCTAACTTGGGGGATCCCCCACACAGCTTCATCAGCACCGACACCACTGTGCGGGAGTTCTGGCTGACCAAGAGGGCGGCTCGATCACAGCTAAACTCAGCGCAACGCACCCACTGCATCAACTGCTCCTGCAAAGTCTGCTGCAACACCGACCCAAACGGGATCAACCCCGCCGACAGCATCAGGATATTGGCCATGGTCAGATAGACCCCGTGGTTGCACTTGAGATGGCCCAGCTCGTGGGCGATCACCGCCTGCACTTCATCCGGCTCCAACAGATCCAGTAGCGCCGAGTGGATGACAATAAAGGGTTGCTTGCCTCGCATGGCAAAGGTGTAGGCATTGGGGACAGGATTTTGGCGCACATACAGCTGCGGCACCTCCAAATCCAAGATCCGGCAGGCTTCCACCAACAGTTGGTGCAGATCCGGCAGTTGCTTGGATCCCACCTGCAAACTGGAGGCCATGTTGTCCAGATAAAAGATTTGTTCTGCCGTCGGCCCCAACAGATTTTGAATCAGCATCCCCAACCCAGGCAGTTGTTGGAGGGAGCGGGTGGCCTGAAGATCGACCGGATGCCGGAATTGGTCAGCACGCAGACCGTAGAGAGCCTGAACGGGAGAGAGAGTCATGGCAGCCAGCAGTTCAATGAAGTGCTCTGATCCTAGCTTGCCAGCCCCGGTTGCCCCCACCCCTACTGGGAGCGATAGACCAGAAACTGTCGATAGCGGTTGAGCACAAACACCTCTGGGGGCGCTGATGCTGGCCTGGGTGGTACCCCAGAGTGGGATAAAGATCCCAGATCTTGCGGCGAGATCTCCCAATAGATCACCTGGTCGGCGACGCGGGTGCCATCGGTGACAAATCGCCCCAAATCGGGGATGTCGTCATCGGCAAGGCGATAAACCCGTCCGCCCCATGTCAGAGTTTCTGGCAGACCAGCGGTACGAAACAACCCCCTCTGGACGGCAGCTTGATTGAGGATCCCTTGCAATTGTTGTCCCCACAGGCGAGCAATGGCATCCACCTGCGTGCTGCTGTTGGCCTCTGCATCAGCCGGCAAAACTTCAATCAGCAGCTCATTATTCAGGCGAATCTGGGCTTGGGTTTCATCGCCCTCCACCTCGACCACTAAGTCTGGCGGCAAAGCCCGATTGAGGATCCCTTGCAATCGCTGCTCCACAACCCCCAAGCGGGCCTCACTGGTTTGGGTATCGGTGGGATGGAGAGTCAAAACGGGTTGGCCCAGGATGGCAAAGGTGCTCTGCGCCCAAGCTGGCAGAGGTTCTAAGCAGGTCAGGACTACAACGGCGCCCAGCAGGGATCCCCCCCGAAGCGATATGTCAGCAAAGGATATCCCAATAGAATTCATGGCAACCATTGGCATTTCAACCTTGAGCACGAGGATCCCTTCAGGTTTTAACACGGGAAGGACGCTCGACAATTAGGCTCAACAATTAGAACGATTCGGTTGTTTGTCTAGCCCGCTGTGGATTGTCACAGAGCCGACTCCTCCGCTACTAAGACCCGACAGGAGACTAGACTGTACTTAGGACTAATCTGTAGGGGCTAATAGCTTTGTAAAGGGCTTTGTAAGGGCTAATTGCGAGAACGGAGAGGGTGGGATTCGAACCCACGGTAAGTTGCCCTACACAGCATTTCCAGTGCTGCGCCTTCGACCACTCGGCCACCTCTCCAAACTTATTACAAGTAAGGCTTACACGGATCCTGTAACTCACTGTCTAATGTGAATGGTTCACTATTCTACCAGTTTTCTACCATTTTACGTACCGAGCCACTGATTCATCCCATGTGGTGAGTGCATCATAATGGATCATGGGGCTAGTGGTAGACAATAGATTCTATCACTTCCCTTTCTAATTACCCGTTTCTAATTGTAGCAATTCCGATTTAGCCTGAGACGGTCTATCTTGCTCCCTATTCTTGTGCTGGGACAAAGAATAACGGCAAGGGCAATTGACGACCGGCATCAAATTGTCTCATCCTTAGCAAAAACTACTATAAGTGACCTTAAAGCGTTTTTACTGCCAAAACCGATGGAACCGCTCAACCGCTCTATCACACCGCCTCATCCCCGCACGTGGCTAGAATCGCCTCTAAGTCACCACTCTGCCACTCCTTAGAGCATCCTTGCACTCCCCCCTCTTTCCCAGCTACGCTCAACCCAAGTTTTATGTGAACTCTTATCCCAGCCATAGATTTCCTCATGCCCTCTCACCTGTTCCCAAAGTGAGAGGTTTTTTTCTGCTGTTTCTTCTATCACCTTGGTTCGCTCAGTGGCCGTTTCTAGCCCCGTCTATGCCCTTCAATACCTCAATCTAGGCTCTTATAGCCCTAACCGTTCTCACCGCATCTGGAGTCACACAAATAACGGCTCTGAAAGCTCGTTTTTGGATCTCAAAATCTACACATCAAAAAACAAAAACCCCTAGGATAGGAATTACCGGTTCACACCTTAGGGGTTTAATATGTCTTTTGTTACTTGTGCTGATCGTAGCACCTTTCGATTAGTAGTAGCAACTAACAACACACTCAAACTGCTCAAGTATCTAATATACGTTTCCAAGTATGATTCTAATAGGTTTCATGAGGTTAATAAAGGGATAAGAGCTTGAAGAAACAACTATATCAAGCATGGTAGATCCAACTGTAGTAATTCATTTTGCCACTTATGCCAGAGCAAGAAATTAAATCACCTAAGAGCTAGACGGCTCTCCCGAACTTATGGTGATCAATGATTACTAGGGCCAGAAAGCGGCTAACAATCGTGCTCTGAAGTTAGTCTTGTTGGTGAACCCATACCCTTGTCTCTTTATGACTTCGATTCGGTTGTTAATTCCCTCCATAATCCCACTGGTTATACGATTGGCAAAATAGTGGCAGATCCCCTCAAGATGATTCTGCATTGCTGCCACCACATCGGTGTAGACACTTCGAGCATCTTTCAGCCATGCAATTATTTGAGCCTCTCCTTCTTTTACGGTGCTCCTGCTCTCGAAAATGCTTCGTAGTCTTTCTTTCAGTGTATAGGCTTGTCTTAGTCCTCAGTACAAGGACAAAAGTTGTAAGGCCTGATTGAATTCAGAGGGTCGTAAGGACAAGTCGCAGAAGGTAGGCCGCAGAAAGTCACAACCATAGCGAAATAAACTTTTGGCAAGGACGCCGTCCC
>JAAUUM010000025.1 GCA_012031565.1 Synechococcaceae cyanobacterium SM2_3_2 | reverse complement strand
CATTGCCGGCAACATGTTGTTTTTGTGGGTGTTTGGCAATAATGTCGAAGATCGACTGGGCCATTTTCGCTTTCCCATCTTTTATCTGGGCTGTGGAGCCTTAGCTTCTTTGGCTCAGTGGTATTTTGACCCCGCCTCCTCGATTCCCAGCTTGGGAGCCAGTGGCGCGATTGCTGGGGTTTTGGGGGCTTACATCCTGCGCTTTCCCAAAGCCAGAGTCTTGACCTTGGTGCCATTGGGATTCTTTTGGCCTACTTTTGAGCTGCCCGCCTGGGTATTTTTGGGGTTCTGGTTTGTGCAGCAGGCTTTTTATGGGGTGGTCAGCCTCAATGTCTCCACCACGATTGGCATGGAGAGTGGCGGCATCGCCTACTGGGCCCACGCTGGCGGGTTTGTGGTGGGGGGAATCTTAGGCCCAATCTTTGGACTATTTGGGGAACGATCTCCCTATGACAGAGCCTATACCCAGGAAGAGGAATAGATCTGAATCTCTGGCTTGGGGTTGGGCTGATGGCTGCTCAGGGTTGAGCCCATAGGGATCCTGCTTTCTCTGGCTACAATCGCTACAATCATCACTACAATCAACTGAGATTTCCCCTTTGCACCCGATTTCTGATGCTGGATGATGCCCTTTATCTCGATCACAGTGCCACCACGCCGCCCCATCCTGAGGTGATCGAGGCGATGCAAGCGGCCATGACCCTGAGTTGGGGCAATCCCTCCAGTTTGCATGGCTGGGGAGAGCGGGCCGCGCTGGCGATGGAGACCGCTCGATGGCAGGTGGCAGACCTGCTAGGGGCAGATCCCGATGACATCATTTTTACGTCTGGTGGCACCGAATCCAACAATATGGCCTTGCGAGGCATTGCCCGCCTCTACCCCCAGCCCCAGCACATGGTAATTTCGGCGGTGGAGCATTCCTCTATCTCCAAGACGGCGGATGATCTAGCGGCACAGGGGTGGAAAATCAGCCGGATCCCAGTCACCGCTGAGGGCCACGTCACCCTGGAGGCTCTAGCGGGATCCCTGCAAGCCAACACCGTACTGGCATCGGTAATTCATGGACAAAACGAGATCGGCACCGTCCAGCCCATTCTAGAACTAGCCACCTTCTGCCATGAGCGCGGGATCCGATTTCATAGCGATGCCGTGCAGACGGTGGGCAAACTGCCGATCTGCCTAGCTCAGTCCTCCATCGACCTGCTATCACTTTCTGGCCACAAGTTCTACGGCCCCCAAGGGATCGGCGCGCTCTATATCGCCCCACGGATCCAAGCAGGGTTCCCGCCGCTGTTGCAGGGGGGTGGACAAGAAAAAGGCTGGAGATCCGGCACCCAGCCCCTACCGGGCATCGTCGGTCTAGGACAAGCAGCCGCCTTGGCTCGCCGAGATTTATGCCTGGAATTAGTCCGTCTGCGCCAACTTCAGATCCACTTGCACCGAGCACTGCAAACCTTTCCTGAGCTGATTGGGGTGGGATGCCAAGATCTCTCGCGACGGTTGCCCCATCACCTCAGCTACTGCGTCCGAGGTCACTCAGGTCGGTCGGTGGTGCAGCATTTCAGCCGCTTGGGGCTGGCCATCAGTGCTGGATCCGCCTGTCATCAGGGCAAGGCGACCCCCAGCCCGACCTTGCTGGCCTTGGGGATCCCTGCCGAGCTGGCTCAGGGGGGCATTCGATTGAGTCTGGGCCGCAGCACCACCACCGCAAGCTTAGAGCGGGTAGTAGCAGCTCTGGCGGAACTTTTTGGGGCTGCACAGCCGCTATGGGTGGGCTCTTCCTCTCGTTAAATCTCGATATTCAGATACATTGGGAACATCACTCCTGTTGTGGGGTCTACAACAGTAAGGGTCTGCGCTTGTCTGTCAATTTTTCTGTCAACTGTTCTTTTCTTGGGTACAGTCGATGCAAAAGGCAAGGGGCTCACAGTAGAAACTGGCCAGAGGTGCCACCCTTCCCAATCGGGATGCCGCAGCTCACTTATCCCCCCTCAGGATTACCCCTGCTGACCTGGCCTGATATCTCTAACTTGATATCTCTAAAATGTCAGCAAGGCAGAGGAGACTAGGGCGAAAGAGGAGACCAGGGCAAAAGAGGAGACCAGGGCAAAAGAGGATCTATGCTTGAGCCTCAAGGTCTAATCTGGCAAACGAGTTTTGATAAAGAGTCCTAACGGGGGTTGATTCGGTCGATGGCTGCTTGTTCAAATGGATGGAGACGGTGGACAGGCATCAGCTTGTTGGTGGGGCTGAGCTGGATCCCTGGGCAAGTGATCCTGGGGGAATGGCTTGCAGAGGTGGCGATAGCGCAAACGGCTGAGAGTGCGTTTACCGCCGAAAAATTGGCTTTATTTGCCAAGATCGTGCTGGAGATAGAGCCGCACCGCCTCGAAGCCCAAGAACTCTCGGCAGAGGCAGAAAGTGAGAACCGCGAGGAAATCCGCCGCGACTTTATTCGCCAAGCCACCGAGATCATCACAGCTGTTGGCCTGACCGTGCCTGATTACAACCGCATTACACTAGCCATCCGCAGCGAAGATGGCCAAGCATTGCGAGATCAGATCGAAGCCGAGATTCGCACCTTGCAAGCCAGCGGCTATGAGCCAGGGCAACTTTAGGCTCAGGCTCTGTGGTTGGACAAAGAGGGAACAGCAGCTTGATGAAACCCTTCAGTCTCCACCGCCCGCCCTACTTAAGTTGGGATCCCTGAGGGGGGAGCTTGTTCCCTTGTCCTCAAACTCTGGCCAAACCTGAAGAGAGTGTCATACTACTCTTGATGAGTTACTGCAAAGTGACTGAGAAGGCTAAGTTTCTTGAGCCTTGCATCCGTTGAGACATAAAAGTTGCCACATAAATTGTTAAATTGTTAAATTGTTAACTGTTTATTGGGCTTGAGCTAGCTATGGTGGTATCCCGCAGTTACTCTAGTACTTTAGTTAACTTAGTATGTATGAGTATGTTTGAGTATGTTTGAGAGTGGGCACGTCTGAGAGTAGAAAGCCCAAAGAGATCACCCAAAGAGATCAAGTGTCCCTGGTGCCTGAAAAATAGGTCTAACTGAGTAAGGTCTAGTTCGTGATGAATGTTAGCAGCCTAACGATTGAAGAGCTTCAGCGACAGATCCTCGATCTTCGACAGCAGGTGCTTGCACTCCAAGAAGAAAAAGAGGACTTGGCGATCTTGCTGGACACTACTACGGCTCACTCCGACCATATCGAAGCGGAGATGTACGAGCTGACTCAACGATTGAAGGCTGAGATTGAAGAGCGAGAGCGTACCGAAGTTGCCCTTCGTCGTTCGGGTCATGAACTCAAAACCTTGCTCTCGCTGGTGCGCCGCGACAATGAAGAACTAGAAATGGTGATTCAGGCCACCGTTCAACATGGTGACACCATCGAAAATCTCCTCTTTGATGCTGAAGAAAAATATCGCAGTATTTTTAAGCATGCAGTTGAGGGGATCGCCCAAATTGACCTGGAAGGGGTCTATGTCAGCGTCAATCAGGCTCTGGCTCAGATTTATGGCTATAACGAACCTGAAGAATTCTTGGCAGAAGTGGTGGGGGTGCATCACCAGCCCAGCGTTGGACAGGGCAGTCGCATCGAGTTTTTGGAGCTGTTACAACGGCAGGGCAGCATCAGCAATTATGAGTCCCTGGTCTATCGTCGGGATGGATCCATCATTTGGATCTGTGAGAATGCCTGTGCCGTCTGTACTCGATCTCAAGAAGTGCTCTACTACGTCTGTACGGTGGAGGACATCACCCAGCGGAAGCAAGCCCAGGAAGCTCTAAAGCGGTCTCAACAGTTACTCCAGCAACAAAATGCTGAATTGCAGATTATCAACCAACGGCTAGAGTCTGAGATCCAGAAACGCCACCAAATCGAGCGGGAACTGCAACAGGTCAACTACGAACTGCAACAGTTGGCTACCCTCGACAGCCTGACCCATGTGCCCAATCGGCGTAACTTTGAAGCCTATTTTGAGCAAACTTGGCAAAAAGCTTTGCAGGATGGCAGTTGCCTAGCCCTCATCATGGCCGATGTGGATTATTTCAAAGCTTACAACGATCACTTTGGCCATCAAGCTGGGGATATCTGCCTGTTTAAGATTGCCCAAGGGATCCAACGGGCGTTGCAGCGATCAGAAGATCAAGTGTCCCGCTACGGCGGCGAGGAATTTGTGATCTTGCTGCCCAATACAACCCTGGAGGGGGCATTGCTGGTGGCAGAGAACATTCAAGCCTCGATTGCCAGCCTCCAAATCCCCCATCCCCGATCAGCAGCGAGTCGAAACGTCTCCCTCAGCTTAGGGGTAGCAGCGACGTATCCCAGCCTATTTGACAACCAGTGTCCCTATCTCCTGCTCAAGCATAGCGATGATGCCCTCTATCGGGCCAAGCATCTGGGCCGCGACCGCATCACTCATGTGCCGATCTCAGCGACTCTGCCCAGCCCCAAACTTTCGCCACCTGTTTAGGATCCAGACCCAGCTAGGCTTGCTTGGTGGCTACACAGGGGATCCCGTCCAGTGAGTAGCCCTGGTCAGATATGGGACTATGGTGAAATTACAGCAATCAGCGGCGATCAACAAAGGGGCAGGGTGATGGGATCAGAGAGCTTTTTTTTACTAGCGGCCAAAATCTGCGGCATCCTGGCCGGCATCCTGGGGTTGGTGACCGTTGTAGGCTGGTGGCGGCAATGGCCTTTTCGGTTTGCCTTTTTTGGCTATACCGCCTTTATGACCGTGTTGACAGCAGGATGTTTTGCCCTCACTCTCACCCCTATCATTCGCCCGCCGGTGGCTGGATCCGCCCCTTATCACACCGTCTATGACCGAGGGGCCAATCAAGCGGTGATCAAAGTTGAGGCTGATATCTCACCGGAAACCCTGGCCTTGACCCTGCAACAGGCGGCCCAAAAGCTAGCCTCCTCCGGGCGCTTTTCCACGGGATCCCGGCTCTTTACCTTGCGCGCCCGTACCGTCATCCACCCAGAACCCGGCATCTCGGTGCCACTCTATCTGGGCCAACTGCAACAGGATCTGGGCACTCGCCAGGATCTTGACCGAACCATCGAGATTTTCCCCGATGCCTTTCGCCAACTGGAAGCTGTCCAGGGTTGAGTGAATCGCGGCAACTGCATACTGGCTAACTGGGAATATTCAATCCCCAAGGGCGACTATGACCATTTCTTGCCGACTTCGGGATCCCTGGTCACGAGGGTATTAAGTCTCTGAATGCAGTCACTAATTCAGTCACTTAGTTGAAATTCGTAAACCAATCGGTCTGGGGGGAAACGTTTGCTCCTATTCTGAGAAATCACATCGGGTCTATCGAGTCATTTGTTCACACCATTTGACCTAGAAGTAACCAGAAGTAACCAGAAGTAACCAGAAGTAATCAGAACTAGCCAGATCAGACTGACACGCCGCAAAGGTTGGGAGGCCACATGAATCAGCCAACAGTCATCGTCACAGGGGCATCATCGGGGGTTGGTCTCTATGCTGCCCAATCGCTGGCCCAACGAGGGTGGCATGTGGTCATGGCCTGCCGGGATCTCGATAAAGCTAAGCGAGTCGCCACAGAGCAAGGGATCCCAGTGGAAAGCTGTACCCTGCTGCATCTGGACTTGGCCAGCTTGGCCAGTGTGGGGCAGTTTGTGAAGGACTTCCGCGCCCTCCGTCGGCCCTTAGGGTCGCTGGTTTGCAATGCAGCGGTCTATCTGCCCTTGGCTAAGGAACCACACCGCTCGGTGGATGGGTTTGAGTTGTGTGTGGCCACCAATCATCTGGGCCATTTTCTGCTATGCAATTTGCTGATTGAGGATCTGACAAACGCTCCTGTCGCGGAAAAACGGCTGGTGATCTTGGGCACCGTCACCGCCAACCGCAAAGAATTGGGGGGCAAGATTCCCATCCCAGCACCACCAGATCTGGGGGAACTCAAAGGTTTGGAGGCTGGGTTCAAGGATCCCATCGCCATGATCGACGGTAAGCCCTTCAAAGCGGGCAAAGCTTACAAAGACAGCAAACTCTGTAATGTCCTGACCATGCGGGAGTTGCACCGTCGTTATCACGACTCGACTGGCATCATCTTCAGCTCGCTCTATCCCGGTTGTGTGGCAGATTCGCCCCTATTCCGCAATCATTTCCCCCTCTTTCAGACCATCTTTCCTTGGTTCCAAAAGAACATCACAGGGGGCTATGTCTCCCAAGCCTTAGCCGGAGAGCGGGTGGCCCAAGTGGCGGTGGATCCCGGCTATGGAGCCTCTGGAGTCTACTGGAGTTGGGGCAATCGCCAAAAGGAAGGTCGCAGCTCCTTCATCCAAGATCTGTCGGCAGAGGGGAATGATGATGCCAAAGCCCGTCGGCTCTGGGATCTGAGCGCCAAAGTGGTGGGTTTAGCCGCAGCTGCCCCCGTTTGATTGGGTGAAGACACGTTAACGACGGAGGGATCCCCAGCGGACTGGCATCAGACTCTATACTGTAAAATCTGGATCCCTTGGCTTTCTGTCATGACCCTATCTCGCCCCTTGCCCGCCAGTTCTGCTGAAGCCCCAATCACTAATCAGCAGATCACCACTCAGATCGCAGCGCAGCCTCCTACAACTGGCAAACCTCCCTGGCTGCGAGTCAAGGCTCCCCAAGGGGATCCCGTGGGTCAGGTCAAGCATCTGCTGCGGGATTTGGGGCTGAATACGGTCTGTGAGGAAGCCGCCTGTCCCAATTTGGGGGAATGTTTTGCCAATCGCACCGCCACTTTTTTGATCATGGGGCCAGCCTGCACACGGGCCTGTCCCTACTGCGATATCGATTTTACTAAGCAGCCCCTGACGCTGGATCCCACCGAACCGGAACGGGTGGCAGAAGCGGTGCAACGGCTCAACCTCCGTCATGCGGTGATCACCTCTGTGAATCGAGACGACCTAAAGGATGGAGGAGCCACCCAGTTCGTCGCCTGCATTGAGGCGGTACGGCAGCGGATGCCCCTGACCACTGTGGAGGTCTTGATCCCAGATCTGTGTGGCAATTGGGATGCTCTAGCCCAGATCATCGCCGCCCGTCCCACCGTGCTCAACCACAACACCGAAACGGTGCCCAGCCTCTATCGCCGGGTCAGACCCCAGGGATCCTATCAGCGCAGTCTTGAGCTTTTGCAGCGGTCACGGGCATTGGATCCCAGCCTTTACACCAAATCTGGCTTGATGGTGGGCTTGGGCGAAACAGCAGATGAGCTGATCCAGGTTATGCATGATCTGCGGCGGGTAGATTGCGACATTTTGACCTTGGGGCAATATCTCCAACCCAGTCCCCATCACCTCAAGGTGCAAGCCTTTATCACGCCCGAGACCTTCAGCCGTTGGCAGCAGATGGGCCTGGAGCTGGGCTTTAAGCAGGTGGTGTCATCTCCCCTGACCCGCAGCTCCTATCACGCCGAAGCAGTCCAAGAGTTGATCGCCCAGGATCCCCGTTAGGATCCCGCCTTGCCATAACAGCGGGTGGTGATCAAATAGGGATGAAAGATCTCCAGGAACTGGCTCTGCAAAACCTGATAGAAGTTTTTAATCACCTGATCATCATCCAGATGAAAGGGAAACTCCTGATTAAAGCCCTTAAAGAAGTACCAATTGGCCACCAGTTTCCCCGTGGGTGAGAGCCAGCCATGAAACTGCTGCAATTGGGCCACCGGATCGGGCAGATGCTCCAGCACATCGAGGCAGATGATGCCATCAAACGGGATCCCATCTGGAAAGTGAGCCGGACACTGGACTTTGTGGGACAGGCCCAATTGTTCAGCCCGAAAGGCCACCAGCCGTTGATGGAGAGGATTGAGATCCCAGTAGATCACCTGCTCCACCTGAGGTGACAGAGCCGCCGCCAGGGTATGGGTGCCAATACCGCCACCAAAATCCAGGACGGTGCCGCTGAGTTGGTCAGTCACCAGTCGCAGCGTATCGCCGATATAGTCCCGACTGCTGAGGTGCCAAGCCGCCAGATCGAGAATGTGCAGGGATCCCACCTGATCTCGATAGAAGGCATCCGCCTGACTCCAGTCAAAATCCCGTCGCCCCAGTCGGGCCAGTTCCGCCTGACTATGAGCTAACTTGTCCTCTAAGGTGGCCGCATCCAGCTCTAAAAACTGCTGGAGATGGGCCTCCAAGTCAAAAGCATCTTGCCAATAGCGCATCAAATAGGCAGCAGTGGGCGCAAACGCAGTCACAATTAAGTCTCCTCAGTCACTTTCCTAGGATACGGTGTTGCCAGATCTTTGGTTTTGCCGTGAAAGCCGACAGCCCGAAAGCCAGGGGAGCCACCTAGAATTGGGATCCAGGCGCAAGCTCAAGTTAGTCATGGGGCTAATCGTGCCTGGACTCTATTCTGAGATCAGGGATCCCATGTTACAGAAGCCTCTGATTGGGCTGGTGCGAGGCTATCAAAAGGGGATATCTCCTTTCTTACCTCCCAGTTGCCGCTTTTATCCCACCTGTTCCTACTACATGGTGGAGTCGCTTCAGCGCTTTGGGGCAATCCGAGGGGGCTGGCTAGGAATGCGGCGGATTGGGCGGTGCCATCCTTTTCATCCCGGCGGATATGATCCTGTGCCCGCAGACTGGCCCGGTTGGATTGGCTCGCTGACCCCGCCCAATTCACTCAATCAGGATCCACTCAATCAGGATCCACTCAATCAGGATCCACTCAATCAGGATCCACTCAGTCAGGATCCACTCAGTCAGGATCCACTCAGTCAGGATCCACTCAAGCCCTCAGAGCATTCAGATTCGTCCCTTTAGCCCTCGTAGCCCTCGTGAGTTGACCTATGGACTGGCAGTTTGCCTTTGAGCGATCAGAGATGTTGCGGCTGCTTCAGGGTGGGTTGCTCCAGAGCGTTGGACATGAACTCAAGACGCCCCTCAATGGCCAGGTGGGAGCCCTGGAGATGATCTTGAGTGGGTTGTGTGATTCCCCCGAAGAGGAGCGGGAGTATGTGACTGCCGCCCGACAAGCGGTGGATCGGTCGCTAGCCATGTTGCAGGACTTTTCCCAGATTGCCCGTTACCGCCTGCCCATTCAAGATCTTCAACCTCAGTCCACCCAGATCTTGCCGCTATTACAGCAGGTGCGACAGTTGACCACCCTGCCCGCCCAAGACCGAGGGATCCGTTACCTCTGGCCCAATCTGGATGGGGATCCAGAATGTCTTTACAAGCCGATCTGGGCCGATCCTGATGGCCTCACCCAAGCCCTCTGGGGATTATGCCACTGGAGCATCACCTGTCTGCGCTATGGCACGATCCAGATCCAGATCTTGCAGCAGAGCCAAGCCACCCATTTCCACCTCGATATCAAGGGATCCCCGCTCAAGTCCCTGAATCCAGAAGATCTCGACGAACCCAGCTTGAGGATCCCCTGGCAGGTGGCTGAGAAGCTGATCACGGTCATGGGGGGACAACAGACTCTGCATCACGCGGCTGCCGATCAAGCCCAGATCCAGGTGGTGTTGCCGTGGGGATCCCTGTAATGGCCTTCTGATGATCTTGCTGTGAGACTGTCAATCAAAATAGTGGGACAAAACAGTGGGATCCCAAGTCTTCTGACGTTGTACCGCCGACCCATGTGGACTTCTGGTAGGGCAAGAGCTGAGATCTGAGAGAGAAACAGTCAAGCCATAGGCGTCGTAAATGTTTACAATGTTGTACGGTTACGCTAGCCCCTGCTCACCCCAGAGACCAGCAACCGACCTGTCCTGCATTTGCGAGACCATCACCCATGGAACTGGCCTATCAATACACGTGGCTGATCCCGGTATTTCCCTTGTTGGCAGCCTTCTTGATCGGAATCCTGATCTTGACGACCAATAGCTTTATTCGCAAAAACCGCTCGCTGGCTTCGGGGCTGAGTGTGTTTCTCACCGGCACCGCTATGGTGCAGTCGTTCGCATTGCTGGTGGGGCAGATTCAGGGGCACGGACTCTACGAGCAATCTTTTGTCTGGGCAGAGGCGGGATCCTTTTCGGTCGAGATGGGCATCACGCTGGATAATCTGGCCGCCATGATGCTGGTGGTGGTGACCAGCGTTTCTTTCTTGGTGCAGATCTACACCCACGGCTACATGTCCCACGACAAGGGCTATGTCCGCTTCTACGCCTACCTCAGCCTATTCACCGCCTCGATGCTGGGTCTGGTGCTGAGCCCCAACCTAGTGCAGGTTTACGTGTTCTGGGAACTGGTGGGGATGTGTTCCTATCTGTTGATCGGGTTCTGGCATGACCGCCCTCCAGCTGCCGAAGCTGCCCAAAAAGCCTTTGTTACCAACCGGGTTGGCGACTTTGGTCTCCTGTTGGGGATCCTGGGCCTCTATTGGTTGACGGGCACTTTTGACTTTGAGCCGATGGGAGTTGCCCTGACAGACTTGGTCAATTCGGGATCCGTCAGTGTGGTGTTGGTGGCCATCTTTGGGGTGCTGGTCTTCCTGGGCCCTGTGGCCAAATCCGCTCAATTCCCTCTGCATGTCTGGCTACCAGATGCAATGGAAGGCCCCACCCCCATCTCTGCCTTGATTCATGCGGCGACGATGGTGGCGGCTGGGGTGTTCTTGGTGGCCCGCATGTTCCCGGTGTTTGAAGGGATACCTGTGGTGATGACCACCATTGCTTGGACAGGGGCCAGCACCGCCTTTTTGGGGGCTAGCATCGCCATCACCCAAAACGACATCAAGAAGGGCTTGGCCTACTCCACTATTTCCCAGTTGGGCTACATGATCATGGCTATGGGGGTGGGGGCCTACAGCGCCGGACTATTTCACTTGGTCACCCATGCATTCTTCAAGGCCATGTTGTTTTTGGGATCCGGCTCTGTCATCCACGGCATGGAAGAAGTCGTGGGCCACAATCCCGCCACAGCTCAGGATATGCGTCTGATGGGCGGGCTGCGTAAGTATATGCCCGTCACCGCCACCACTTTCTTGCTGGGCACGTTAGCCATCTGCGGGATCCCTCCGTTTGCCGGATTCTGGTCAAAAGATGAGATCTTAGCCTCCACCTTTTCGGTCAGTCCTGTGCTCTGGGGGGTAGGCTATCTCACCGCTGGCATCACCGCTTTCTATATGTTCCGGATGTATTTCCTCACCTTTGAGGGCAGCTTCCGGGGCACCAACACTGAGCTTAAAGAGCAAGTGGCGGTCAGCGAAGGAAAGCCTGTGCCTGCCTTTAGTTTTGCGTACGATATGGGCGAACGGGCTGTGTTTGGCCCTGGGGCGATGGATGTCAAAGAACTGGATCATGCTGCTGTTCATGATCACGATCACCACGACGACCACCATGCCTCAGAACCCCACGAATCCCCCTGGTCAATGACCTTGCCCTTGGTGGTGTTGGCGGTGCCATCTGTGCTGATTGGACTGCTGGGCACCCCGTTTGCCAATTTCTTCGAGAGTTTCATCCATGCCCCTGGAGAACACATCGAAGGCTTTGCCGAAGCAGCTCACCAATGGGCCGAGTTTCAGGCGGGTGAGTTTGAGTGGAGCGAGTTTCTGGTGATGGGGGGCAGCTCTGTTGGTATCGGCCTGTTGGGCATCTCGCTGGCGGTGTTGATGTATTCTCGCCACCAGATTGATCCGTCTGGCATCGCCAAATCCATTCAGCCCCTCTACAACTTCTCTCTCAATAAGTGGTACTTTGACCAACTCTACGACCGCATTTTCGTCAAAGGCACCCGCTTTGCCGCTCGTGAGGCTCTAGAGGTGGATAGCCGTCTGGTGGATGGGGTAGTCAATATCGCGGGTCTGGTGACTGTTCTCACAGGTGAGCTACTCAAGTATGTGGAGAATGGCAAGGCCCAGTTCTACGCTTTGATCATCTTCAGTACAGTCCTAGTCATGGTGGTGATCTCTGGGGCAGGCTTCTAGACGAGCATTGACGGGATCCCTGGTTGGTAAATTTTGGCAAAAGTGAGATCAGGTGAGGGGGCAACCTATCACCTGTTTCTTTCAATTGAGACCAGCATCCAGTTGTCTCATCCTTAGCAAAAATTACTATATAGTCATTCCAATTAGCATCTAGACGGTACGAGACCAGATAATATAGGCAGCGATGAGTGACAGTCAGTATGCCATACAGCTTGGACTTCAGGAAGTGAGTCGTTCAGTATGTTCAAAAAGGTGGCAGTATCACACGAGCTACACAACTTTATGAGAATAGTCGCTCTACAGTCTATGACTGGCTGAACCGAGTTGACTTACGTTCAACACCTGTAAAAAGACGCAAACCTAAGCTGGACTGGGATGCTCTGAGACTAGATATCCAAGAGCATCCAGAAGCTCGGTTGGTAGATAGAGCTAAAAAGGTTGGGGTTCACATCAACGCCATCTGGTACGCCATGACGCAGATGGGCTACACCCGAAAAAAAGCAGCTTAGGGAGTGTCATCAGATGAGCCAGATGACCGTAGCCGCCAGATAGATAGCTCCCAGAAAGTTCCCTGCTCGCTTGTCGTAGCGTGTTGCTATCCCTCGATATTGCTTGAGCTTGGCAGAAAAGGTCTCTATCAAATGTCGGGCTTTGTATAACTCTCGGTCATAGTCTCTCGGCTGCTTGCGATTGCGCCTCGGGGGAATCACCCCCGTCTTGCCCTGCTCTTGCAGCGGCTTTATCACCCGCTCCTCTGCGTTATATCCCTTATCCCCCAACACAATGTCCGCCTCTATCTGCGGCAATAAGTGGTCAGCACCCTCCAAGTCAGAGGCTTGTCTTTGGCTGAGATAAAACTCTACGGGATTACCCAACCCATCCACCAAGGTGTAAATCTTGGGACTCAATCCTCCCCGACTGCGGCCAATCGCTTCTACCCCCCCTTTTTGCCCCTGCACTATGCTGGTGAGCCCGGACTATTGTTGAGTCCATCATGGCCCATTCATTATCCGCATCCTCAGCCAGAACCTTGAACACTCGTTCACACACCCCTGACCTTGACCACCGCGTGAATCGAGTGTGGATGACTCGGAAATCCCCGAATCGCTCTGGTAGGTCTGTCTCCCCAGGGAATACCGGCTCTATAGCGGTAAAGCACGGCCTCCACAAAGAGTCGGTTATCTTTGGCGGTTCCACCCACATGGCCAACTCGTCCGGGTAGAAGGTCTTTGATACGCTCCCATTGGTCCTCCCGGAGTCCATATCGCCGTGTTGTCATTTTGGTGTCTCCCTTTGTCTCACCTCCTCTTAATCTAAAAAAAGACCCCCGCAAAAGCAGGGATCCCGGTGTGTATTTGGCTTGAAGATTTATCACTCTGCGGGTGGGTGATAGACCCTCATGTGGTTGAGAAAGTCTTGACGAAGATCCGCCACTTCTCGGTTGATGGTGCGAATCTCGGTCATCATTTCATCGGTGCGACGGTCAAATCGCTCTAGCGCTTCTCGGAAGTATTGGGCAAGCATGGCCTGTCCTTCCCTGATCTCTGAGTTTTGGACTCTTAGCTCTGTCATCACACTGTCGTGATTGTTGATCCGCTCGGTGTTGCTTTGCACGGCTTGGATGAGCCATTGCTCCTGTTCTGGGGTCATAATGTCCTCAATGGTCTGACTCATGGTTAGCCCGATCCTAATCTCTTAGGGAAGAGAAGATCGGGCTTTTTGTTGCCCAGGGATCCTATGCAGTTGTCATGGTTCTGATGGGCGCGTTCCCTCTCGCTGTGGCTATCATGGAAGGGGGCTGGAGTCCGGCTCTGTAGAAATATTTTTTTTAATTAGTGGTTGTTGGCAAGAGATATATGCTCCGGCCACTGGCGCATCTCATCTAGGCCAGAGGCATCATCATTGGTAATAAATATCTCGTAGCGGGTGATGGGATGGTTGCCAGCGCGGATCTCATCCAGGAAGGCCAGCTCGGGCATGTTGGCGTTGGAGGGGCTGTAGGTTTGGAACATGATAGAGTCCTAATATGTTGTTAGATGTAATCATCTGTTAAAAATTACCAACACATTGATGTTGGCAGATGTAATCATATGTTCTCAAGTGCCAACTACCATATTCATAAGAAAAGCCCCCTTATGGGAGCTAATACCTAAAACATTCAATTCACATGAGGATTATGCTGTCACGCCAGCGTAAGTTACCTCGGTTGTCTTCCTTTCCTGAACCAGCTTGTAAAAGTAGGTCCTCGCCTCCAGCGGGAGTGCATCCAAGACGACCTCCAGCTTTGGAGTTGTCATCCCCTTATGACCATTTACAAACTGGGTAAGAGAAGTGCGATCCACCTGAGCTTGGCGAGCCAAGGCCGCGATCTGGATATCGAACCTCTCTAGTGTCTGTTTGAGCGCCCAGTTATACAACATCGCCGGATATCTGATTTACATACAGCCCTTCCCTCAGTCACTCGCTACAGTCAATACACTTTCTAAACCAGTTTCTTAATTCGCTTGCACTGACTAACCTAATGGCCATCTTGATTAACCTATCTAGTGCTTCTGCTGTCTTCGTTCTGAACTTACGGACTAGACTCTTGAGCTTCGCCCATAACATCTCTATCGGATTAAACTCTGGTGAGTATACCGGTAGGTACTCCACTCTTGCTCCCACTAATTCAATCAGTTCTTTGATGTCTTCTCGATGATGTGAATTTAAGTTGTCCATCACCACCACATCTCCCACTCTTAACTTTGGAAGCAAATCGTATTTTACAAACTCATAGAAATCTTTTCCTTGCATCGACCCTTTTATGGTCTTCCTCACTAAAATCTCTCCTTGTTTTATCGCTCCTATCAACGTTGTTTTCTTTCCTTTATAAGTGGATCTATAACTGTATGCTTTCTCTCCGGCTAGACGCCGAGTTAACCGCCTTTCCATCCCCACCCAAAAGCCTGTCTCATCAATGAAAACAAGTCTCTCTGGCTCTATGCTTGAGTATGGCGGCAGGTATTCAATCCTTACCCCTTTCTCTTCTGCTAGTTCTTGAATTCCTTCCATCTTGTGACTGCTTAAGTTATCCATAATTATTACATCGCCGCTGCTTAATTTTGGAATTAGCTCTATTTCCAGAAAATCCAGAAAGTCTTTTCCCTTCATTGAGTTTTTGATCAGTCTTGTTGCCACAACTCCTTCCTTCTTGATAGCTCCTATTAATGTCATCTTTCGGCCTTTATAGAATTGCCTGAGACATAGTGCTTTTTTGCCAGATAAACTTCTTGCTACATCCCGGCTCATCCCAATCCAGAAACCTGTTTCGTCGATAAATATCATTTTATCAACCGCAATATCTCTAATTCTGTCCCAATAGTCTAATCTTTGTTGCCGCCCTTGTTCTGTAGCAACCTTCTCCCCACGATAGGTCTTTTTTTAAGAGTGAGTTTCTCCTTTTTTAGAAATTGACACATCCCACCAATGCTAGAATAGATTTGAAGATGCTCTAGTAGGTAGTCACAGTATTGACGAAGCGTCCAATCGGGATAGTCTTCCACCATTTGAACGATAAAGTCTCGATGAAGAAAAAGTTTTCCAGGTTTAGTAGGGTCGGGTTTTAGGGGTGTTAGGTCTTGAGTGTCTCGGTACTGATTGAGGTATTTCTGAATGGTGACAGGACTCATCGTAAATTGGTGAGCTAGTTTACGGATTGAGGTATTACCGAGATGATAGGCAGTGACGACTTTGTGACGAATATCTAGGGAATAACAACTCATGTCAATAAGTGACTCAATACCAAGGAGCCTACCATAAAAGCGTTTCATGTGTTTTATGAAAAAGCTGTATATGCTCTGGCGACTTTGGGGGCTGGAGTCTGGATGGTTTCCCAAGGCCATGAAACGGTAGGTGGGGTAATTTGCTCGACTGGACTAGGGTGTGTCATCAGTTTAGGAGAAAAATCAATGGATCCATTTCTAAGTCCCAACACCCTAGCCGCCTACTCCATCCAGCAGGCCAAGAATGAAGCCCTGGGGATCCTGGCTGGCATACACCTGAGCCACCTGGAGCAGGAAGTGATCGCCAAGTTCAGAGAACTCAGCCCCGTCAGCCGTCAGCGGGTGGCCAGGGGCATCCAAAACCTTGTAGCCCCTAAGCAGGGTGGCGAAAAGTTGCCCCCCATCTCCCAGTCCAGAAATATCACCACAGGAGGGATCCAGTGACTATTGATGTAACCTTGGACGGGCGCGGCAAGATGGTCCCTTACAAAACTAAACTCATACGAGTTCCCACTCCCTTAGAGGGCCAGGTTAGCGAAATGAAGCGTCGATATTTTGAACATGTCAATGCGGGAGGATTGGCAGAGGATCCACCCATCTAGAGGATGTACAAGAAGTAGTAGCCTGAGAGAGATGAGACCTTCAATGATCCATGCAGTCATACCCCAGTGACTTAACTGATCCAGAGTGGCGTCTTCTGGAACCCTTGACTCCCCCTCCCAAACCAGGGGGACGTCCTCGCACCTGCGCCAGATCTGTAATGCCATCTTCTATGTACTGGCCATCCCTGGCGTTACCTGCCCCATGACTTTGGTCAACGGTCTATCATGACTTTCGTCTGTGGCGAGATTCAGGGGTGATGGAGCAGATGAATCACACCCTCCGGAAACTTGTCAGACTCCAAGCTGGCCGTCAACCTCAACCCACAGCTGGGTCAATGGACTCTCAGAGTGCCAAGACTACGGAAAAAGGGGGGAACGAGGCTTTGATGGGGGCAAGAAGGTCAACGGTCGCAACGGTCGCAAACGACATATCTGAGTAGATACGTTGGGCTTGGTCTTAACGGTAGTCGTGACAGCGGCCAACATCCAAGACCGGCAGGCAGCGGGGTGGTTGTTGACGGATGCTCATTTGTGTGGGGTCAAGCTAGAGCAGATGAAAGTGTGGGCTGACCAGGGATAGACGGGAACGTCTGTGGAGGAGGAGGCTCACCTCTAGGAGCTAGATTTAGAGATTATGCGCCGACAGGGGAGGGGGTTTAAGGTGTTGCCGATGCGGTGTGTGGTGGAGCGGACATTTGCTTGGCTGAGTCTGAACCGGCGGTTGAGTCGAGACTACGAACAATTGGAGGCCACCACAGAAGCTTGGGTCTATTTAGGCATGGTGAGATTGATGCTCAGAAGGTTAGCTTGAACTTCTCATACATCCTCCATACTATGAAATCTAGGTTACACTTAGATTCGATGAAAATATGCTACTGTTTGTAATTTAATATTTTTCAGGTTTGTATGTTACCTAATGAAATAAGTCAAATCCAAGCCTCTGGAATCCATCTACTTGAACAAGAAAACTACACCGAGGCTTTGAACTGCTTACGAGCCATTCCCACCCCCAATTTATCCCTTGCTATTGCCATCATCCAACTCGCAAAGACCCACGAGCAAAAAGACCAATTAGACAAAGCTCTTTACCTGCGTGAAATCGCCGCTGAATGGGATCCCAACAATCATGATAATTACTTTTACTTGATTGGGTTGGCCTCTACCCTTGAAGATGAATGGCGAGTAGCACTTCATAGCCAAGCACTCTTAGAGCTATGGCAAACTCGACAGGACTTGGATATTCCAACCTTACGCAAAGTTTTATCCATGTCAATTCCACAGCTATTAGAGCGTGGCTACAACGAATATTTTTTCACTCTTCTTGCTACCTACTGTGAAAACTACTTATCTGGTCAAGATCAAAGATCCATCTTTGGCTTACTCGCTATCCTCGCCCTGACACATTGCCCTGATATGGTTTCTGAATTTGATGGATTGTGGGATCCTCTAGATCTGACCCGTCCCATCATTCGCGACACCATGAACTTTTTCAAAAAATCAACAGTTCGTGGATCATCTCTTCTGGCTTATTACCTAGAACAGGAAGCCATGAAGCTAGACGCCGAGAACCTTCTAGAAAAAGAACAACAATTCTACCTTCTTGCCGAAACAATTGAATATCATCTTCATGGATCCCAGCATCAGAAAGCTCAAGAAATTATACAATATTTGTTATCCCATTGGCCCCTTTCAGTTCTTGAACAGCTATCACCGCAGCCAGGATTGAATAAAGGGTCACATCGCTTATTCTTTGATTTTTCTTTTAAGTTATGCTTTCATATGCCTTATCTAAGTGATAATAGATCAAAAATCCGTAGCTATCAAAAATGCTCAGAGACTGCTTTAAGTCGGTTTGATATCTATAAGCATCCCGATCTCGTCACCCCTCAGTTTTCAAAAACCACTCCTCCTACTAAAATTGGCTATCTTGGTCTGGCTTTCAACAAGCATCCTGTTGGTTTTCTCAGCTACCAGTCAATTCTTCATCATGATCCTACTCAATTTCAGGTGTATTGTTATGATATCTCTCCAGAAAATAGTTCAGCAGAAACCGATTTCATTCGTGCGCAACTAGAGTCTAGAATCCCTAATTTTTGTGATTTGAGACGTAAACCTTGGAAGGACGTTGTCAGAACTATTCAACAAGATCAAATCGATATTTTAGTCTATATGGATGCTTCTACTAATCCGATTGGATTTCAAATCTTACCTTTCCGACCTGCACCCATTCAAATGAGCTGGCTCGGTGGTGATTCCCCTGCTATTCCAGAAATAGATTATTTTATCGTGGATCCCTATATCCTCCCCGATGACGCCCAAGCTGATTATGATGAAACTCTTTTGCGCCTGCCAACCTTCGCGGCTGTAGATAGTTTTGAAGTTGGAGAATTGGATCCCGAACAAGCTCGACACAATCTTGATGTTCCAGCTGATGCCATCCTCTTCTGGACTGCTGCAAACGCTGCCAAAAGATCTCCTGAATCTATTCAAGCCCAACTCGAAATTCTCAAGCATGTCCCCAATGGGTTCCTGGCTATTAAAGGATTAGGGGACACTGTCGCTGTTTCAGAAGCATACCGACAATTGGCCACACAGAAAGGGATAGAAAATCGGCTCAGATTTATCAAAACAACTCAGCTTGAAGAAAACCACCGCGCCCAGCTCACCATTGCTGATCTCGTGCTCGACACTTTCCCCTACACCGGAGCAACCCATACTTTTGAAGCCCTCTATGTCGGCACGCCAGTTTTGACTGTAGTGGGTCGCCACTACTACGGACGCATGAGCTACAGCCTACTCAAAAACTGCCAATTGGAAGACTGTATCACCTACAGCATGGAAGACTACATCCAACGCGGGATCCAATTGGGATCAGATCGAGAGTTCCTCGACAGAGTCAAAGTCCAGGTCAAGGGATCCCGGTCAAGTTCAGTGATTTGGGATGCAAAGGGGTTTACCCGATCCTTAGAGGCAGTTTATCAGCAGGTGGTTAAGAATCGGATCCGGTAAGAGAGTTAGAGAATCTCTTTGTTAGAGGATGTATGAAAAGTTCAAGCTGACCTTCTGAGCATTAATCTCACCATGCCCAGATAGACCCAAGCCTCTGTTGTAGCCTCCAATTGTTCATCATCTCGACTCAATCTCCGGTTCAGACTCAACCAGCCAAAGGTTCCCTCCACCACCCACCGCCTTGGCAACACATTGAATCGGCTCCCCTGTCGGCGCACAATCTCTAAATCTAGCTCCTAGAGCTGAGCCTCCTCCTCCACAGACGTTCCCGTCTATCCCTGGTCAGCCCACACTTTCATCTGCTCTAGCTTGACCCCACACAAATGAGCATCCGTCAACAACCACCCCGCTGCCTGCCTGTCTTGAATGTTGGCGGCTGTCACTACTACGGTCAATCCCAAGCGCGACGTATCGACTAAGATACGGCGCTTGCGACCGTTGAGCTGCTTGCCCCATCAAAGCCTCGTTCCCCTCTTTTTCTATGGTCTTGGCACTTTGAGATTCCATTGACCCACCTGTAGGTTGAGGTTGACGGCCAGCTTGGAGTCTGACAAGTTTCCGGAGGGTGTGATTCATCTGCTCAATTTCCCCCGCATCTCGCCACAGACGAAAGTAATGATAGACCGTTCCATTCTGTATCGGTTAAGTCACTGGGGTATGACTACATGGAGCATTAAAGGTCTCATCTCTCTCAGACTACTACTTCTCGCACATCCTCTAGACAAACTTCTCGCAAAACTGCATCCACTTGTTCATCGAACACACCAGGTCGATACGTCCCTGGAAAGACCAAGTAATAAAGCAAAACCGTAACCTTATATCGCTTGTGGATATATTCTCTCATTCTTACGTCTTATTACGGCGCAGAGGGGCGAGGAATTTACCCGCTAGAGATTAAACTCTAGATGATGACGATTCTAATTATCAAGAGTTATTGGGATTTACAAAGATTATTCCGACTCTAAAGGCTAAGTCGTCTTTTTTGAAGGCTCTATCCCCATAGCTTTAGAAGTATAAATAAACTTGTTATTGACATATCTTTAAATCCACGATTCAGAAACGCTGGTACAGCCTGCTCACAAAACAAATACAAATTGCTCATAAAACACATGAAACGCTTTTATGGTAAGCTCCTTAGTATTGAGTCTCTTATTGACATGAGTTGTTATTCCCTAGGTATTCGTCGCAAAGTCGTCACTGCCTATCATCTCGGTAATACCTCAATCCGTAAACTAGCTCAACAATTTACGATGAGTCCTGTCACCATTCAGAAATACCTCAATCAGTACCAAGACACTCAAGATCTAACACCCCTAAAATTTGGCCCTACTAAACCTGGAAAACTTTTCCTTCATCGAGACTTTATCGTTCAAATGGTGGAAGACCATCCCGACTGGACGCTTCATCAATACTGTGACTACCTGCTAGAGCATCTATTCTAGCATTGCTGGGATGTGTCAATTCATGAAAAGGGAAAAACTCACTCTGGCTCTCCTGATTTTATGGTGCTGAAGAACTGATTGAAAGGCTGAGAAGACTATGGACAGAGGAAGAGAGGCTGAGGGTAGAAGAGGTAAGTATCGATATATGGGCTGGCTTTACCAAGGTAGTCAAACAGGGATTTCCCAAAGCACGTATTGTCTATGACAGATTCCATGTGATGCAAAAAGATGTCAAAGAGTTAGACAGAATTAGACGACAGTCTTGACTCACAGAAAAAGGCTCAAGAAGAATCATACTTAAGAACAATGAAGACCTGACTGCAGAAGAAAAGGCAAAGCTAGAAATCTATCTAAAGCAAAGCAAAAGACTAAGACAAGCCTATACACTGAAAGAAAGACTACGAAGCATTTTCGAGAGCAGGAGCACCGTAAAAGAAGGAGAGGCTCAAATAATCGCATGGCTGAAAGATGCTCGAAGTGTCTACACCGATGTGGTGACAGCAATGCAGAATCATCTTGAGGGGATCTGTCACTATTTTGCCAATCGTATAACCAGTGGGATTATGGAGGGAATTAACAACCGAATCAAAGTCATAAAGAGACAAGGGTATGGGTTCACCAACATGACTAACTTCAGAGCATGATTGTTAGCAGCTTTCTGGCCTTAGAGCTAATTTATAAAGCAAACCTTAAGGAGCCTGAATGCCCTACGGGGCAATGGTTCTGCCAGATCTGCCTCACCTACACCATTTTTCCGAAAGCTTTGCCACAAGAGGGATCCAGCGACTAAATGAATTAGCTCTTAGTAACCATTGATCACCACAAGTCCGGGAGAGCCGGTCAGGACTGGACTTGATTGATACAATCCGCAATCAAAATAACACAAAACTTAATCTTTTCTTCAGGAAATAAAACCATCTGATGAGCGATGCCGACCTCGATATTCTCTTTATCCAAAAAAGGCACTTGAGTCAGTAGGCATAACATCCCAAATGCTTGTTGCATACACCAAAGCCAATCTCTGAGGGATCCTTCCTGACCTAGAAAAAACACCTTGCCAGAAAGATTTTATAACTGATTCATTCAGGTCAAGGTTCCTAGACTGAAGAGAAATGATAAGATCCCTTAGAGAACTGACACATTGCAATCCAATTGCATGTCTATTCTTTAACCTGAAAGATTGCCTAAGCTGGTCATCAAGAGCACCCCACGGATCCCCGATTAGGTCATTTCCCCGATCAGGTCAATGGATCCCAGGTCTCTCGATCAGCTCATGCATTTTTTCCAGTCCCTTTTGACCTCGTCATTGTAGGAGCCAGCCCACCTTGGACGCACAGCGCAAAGAGCGAATTCTCGTTGTTGATGACGAGGCCAGTATCCGCCGTATTCTGGAAACTCGTCTGTCCATGATCGGCTATGACGTGGTGACGGCCTCGGATGGCGAAGAAGCTCTAAGCGTATTCCGACAAGAACATCCCGACTTGGTGGTGCTGGATGTGATGATGCCGAAGCTGGATGGCTACGGGGTCTGTCAAGAGTTGCGAAAAGAATCTGACATTCCCATCATCATGTTGACGGCGCTGGGGGATGTGGCCGATCGAATCACAGGATTGGAGCTGGGGGCGGATGACTATGTGGTCAAACCCTTTTCGCCCAAAGAACTAGAAGCCCGGATTCGGTCGGTGTTGCGGCGGGTGGATAAAGGTTCCCATGAAGGGATCCCCAGTTCGGGGGTGATCCAGATCGGCGATATCAAGATCGATACCAACAAGCGGCAGGTCTACAAGCGGGATGAGCGGGTGCGCTTGACTGGTATGGAGTTCAGCCTCCTGGAGCTATTGGTGGGTCGCTCGGGCGAAGCCTTTTCCCGCTCTGAGATTTTGCAGGAAGTGTGGGGCTACACCCCAGAACGCCATGTGGATACCCGCGTGGTGGATGTCCACATCTCCCGATTGCGCTCTAAGTTAGAGGATGATCCCAGCAACCCTGAGTTGATTTTGACGGCACGAGGTACGGGCTATCTCTTCCAGCGCATCATTCAGGACGAGTGAGTCAAGTCTAATACAGCCTGTCAGAAACTGTCTGTCACCTATTGGGATCCCCCCCGGCTCTTTTAGATAAGGTGGGAACCCGATTCAAAGTCCCCCTTTTCAAGAGGGATTTAGGGGGATCCAGCTCCCTGTTTTCTCATAGATGAGCCGTGAACTGGGTGTAATTCAGATTGAATGGAGGGGATCCCCTCGTAGACTTTCGCGTCACATACTTTCGGGTCACATACTTTCGGGTCACATACTTTCGGGTCACATACTTTCGGGTCACATACTTTCGGGGGCACTGATGCCCAGTAGACCTGTCAAGACATTGAACAATACCTGACGGGTGGCTTTGACCAATTGCAGCCGAGCCAAGGCCAGCGGCGGATCTGACTCCAAGGTGGGATGGATGCGGCAGCGGTCGTAGAACTTGTTGAATTGGCTGGCCACCAGCTCGGTGAAGCGGATCAGCTTGTGGGGGGCGCGCTCGGTGCTGGCGCTGATCAACTCATCTGGGAAACTGAGCAACAGCATCAGTAAAGCCCGCTCCTCTGGTTCTGTGAAAAGCAAATCCCCGTCTGGCTTCAGGATGGAAATGGTCTGGCTCAAGTCCAAGCCTTTTTCTTCGGTCAAGCGCCGCAATAAAGTGCAGCAGCGGGCATGGCTGTAGTGGGCATAGACCACAGGATTATCCAACGACAGTCGATCACGGGCCAGATCAAGATCAAAGTTGAGGGGGGTATCCATCGAGGTGCTGAGCAGAAACCAACGGGCGGCATCCACTCCAACCCCGATTTCTTCGTCATCCATCAGATCGTTGAGGGAGACAAAATTGCCGGTGCGCTTGGACATCCGCACTTCCGTCTTTTCGCCCGTTTCAGCATCGGTCTGGAACAGTTTGACGAATTGGCCGATGATCGCCTCCATCTCCACCTGCGGATTGAATGCGGCCACCCCAGCCTTGAGTCGGGCCACATAGCCGTGATGATCGGATCCCAAAATGTTGATCAGACGGTTGTAGCCCCGGCTAACTTTGTCGCGGTGATAGGCGATATCAGCAGCCAGATAGGTCAGGGATCCATCGCCTTTTTGCACCACTCGGTCTTTATCATCGCCCCCCAGTTCTGCCGATTTGAAATAGACGGCTGATTCGGCATCGGGCTTGGGATCCTCGCCGTGGGGTGCTTTGGCGGTATAGAGGTAGTCCTTCTGCTTTAGCTCTTGCAGGGTTTGGTCGATGGCACTCAGTCCGGTGGCGGGATCCGGCTGATGCACTCGCCGCTCACTGAACCATTGCTCAAAGTCAGTGCTAAAGCGATGCAGAGTGTCCTGCTGCCATTCCAAGATTTCTCGGTAGGCGTAGTTGGTGAAATCCTGTGGTGTCTGGGGGGCTTCGATCTCGCCAGTGTCGATTCGGTCGGCTAATTTCTGGGCGATCTCTAACAGATAAGCCCCACGATAGGCGTCTTCTGGCAACGGCACCTCTTCACCCCGCACCTGCCGCAGCCGCACCTGCAATGAGGATCCCAAGATCTGCATTTGGTTGCCAGCATCGTTGATGTAAAACTCTCGATCCACATGATGCCCCGTCCAGCGCAATACATTAGACAGAGTGGATCCCATCGCCGCCCAGCGCCCATGACCCACATGCAGTGGGCCTGTGGGATTGGCCGAGACAAATTCCAGCAGGATCTTTTCAGGGGATGGAGACTGGGAAGAGCCAAACTGATCCGCTTGCTCTAGCAGGGATCCCAGCGACCGTTCCAAAAAGGCACCTTGGAGGCGAAAATTGATGAACCCGGCTCCCGCCACACTCACATCCACCTCCGGTAAGTCAGTGGCCAGATACCCCGCCAGAACTTTGGCAATCTGAGCAGGGGCCAACCGGCAGACCTTGGCCATCCCCAGCGCACTCGGGCTGGCATAGTCCCCATATTGGGTATCGTTGGGAATCTCAATCACCAGTTTCAGGGTCGGCACTTGGTCAACCACTAGGGATCCCAGGGCCTGATCAGCCGCTGCACGGGTGATCGCCTGTCGCAATGCTGCCGCCAGAATGCGCTGGAGGGTATCGGTGGGGGAATAGGGATGAGAATCGATAGGATAAGACATGGCGGGCACAAAATCACCACACGGATTTCTAGCCTAAGCCGAAATCAGAGGCTTTGGATCCCGGCTCAAGATCCAGTCCTGATTTCCTCTCTCTCGATATTGAGTGATTGTTGATTTCGTCAAAGCAAGTGAAATGATGGTGCCCGTGTGATCCCATTAACCAGTGCTCAGAACCCCTGGATCCAGCAGGTGCGCCAGCTGCAACAGGCCAAAGGTCGCCGGGAGCAGGCAGCTTTTTTGGTGGAGGGATCCCATTTGCTCCAAGAGGCGCTGGTGACAGGTTGGCCGCTGCTGGCGGTCTGTTTCACCGAGGCATGGGTGATTAAGCATCCTGAACTCTATCAAAGGATCCCGGCTGGGGTGCGCCAGCAAGAGGTCTCAGCGTCGGTGCTCAAACAGATCGCCACCACCGAAACCCCCGATGGCGTTGTGGCCATTGCCCAGCGGGTGACGGAAAACACCTCCCTTATGCCGGGATCCCTGGGGCTGATCATGGAGACCTTGCAGGATCCGGGCAACCTGGGCACCCTCATCCGCGTGGCGGCGGCAACAGCAGCCGATGGCCTCTGGCTTTCCCAAGATAGTGTTGACCCCGACCATCCCAAAGTCTTGCGGGCCTCGGCGGGACAATGGTTTCGGCGTCCGCCCCACGTGGCCGATTCACTGCTCGATTGGGTTCAGCAGCTCAATGCCAACGGCATTCAGACCTTGGCCGCTGTCATGGATCCTGAAGCGGATCTGCATTGGCAGCTTGACCTGCAACAGCCCACCGTCTTCGTCTTAGGAAATGAGGGATCCGGCCTGAGTCAAAACCTGCTGGCGGCTTGTAGCCGTGGGGTCAGGATCCCGATGGCAGCGGGGGTGGAATCATTGAATGTGGCCATGACTGGGGGTCTCTTGCTCTATGAGGCGATCCGACAACGACAGCCCCCACAAGCCTAACCCCCACAAGCCGAATCACTGCCAGTCCAGCCAATGCCGTCACCGGGATCCCTGGCATCTGAATCCACGCTAATGAGCAAGTTTGAGAGTCGTCATAGACGTGGTATCCAGCTTGGTCATTTGTTATCCTTGTCCCATTAAGTCGGTTTTGTGGGACACAGTCCTTAACAAGCCTTCGTAATAGACTCGTAATGTATCTGAATATATCTGAGCTGTGTTGTATCGAAGTTGTATCGAACCGGACGATGATCTGGTCGAGCCCATTCGATATCACCCCATCAATCCATCAGGATCCCATCGGGCAAGGAGTAAGAGCAACTATGTTTACCTGGATGTGGACTCGCAAATTCACCAAAATGGCGAGTAGGCTCCAAAGTCTCGAAGCTGTTCGTGATGAAAACGTGCTCTCGACGGACTTGAGCGCCCAGACCCTCTCATCAGCGCCTGATTTTTGGCAGCGGCAGCATGAGGCTTTTACCTACGTCAATCGCAAGATGCAAAAGATGGGTCGGCAAACGCGGGCCTGGGGTGGTCTAGCTCTGGTGGCTATTTTGGCGGATGCGGCCATTGTGGTAGGGGGCATCACCCTGTTTCAAGTTACCCAACGGCACCAAGCGGTTCAAACTGTCCTGCGTCTCGATCAGCAATTGCACGCCAATCCTGTCGATGATGTCATGGAAGACCTACAGCGGGTGGCTTTTGATACTTCTTTGCGCCCCGAAGTGCGGGCTCAAGCTCAGCAGGCGCTCTCTTTCATGATGATGACCTCTCCGATGGGTGGGATCCAGACTGGCACCACCTCGCCCCTAGAGCAGCAACTCAACGCCATCGCTCGACTAGGCCAATCGCAGGCGGCAGAAGCTGTCGGCCCGTTGACCCAACTCCTGCAAAGCCAGGATCCCAGCATTCGGGCTGAGGCAGCGCGGGCGTTGGGCAATATCGGCGACTCTGGCGCGATTGGGTCTATTCACAACCTATTGCAGCAAGAACCTGATTTTGGGGTTCGTCAAGCGGCCATCTATGCGGCAGCTCAGCTCATTGCCTTCAATCCCGGCATTCAGATTCAATAAGATTAGTCCAGTTGCTCACCCCAGATCTCTTGCCAAAACTGAGCTGAGTCATGGGCACTGAGTCACCCTGAGTCATCTGTAGAGGCCATCTATCAAGAAAGATAAGACAGTCGAGTCGGGCTAGTGGTGGCCCGTGGGTTTGGATTTAGATTTACTTTGAATCAAGTAGTGGCGCGAAAAAACAGTTGCGCTCAAAAATAATCGCGTGGGTGCGCTCTTGCTTTTGAGCGGGTCTACCACACAATTCAGATCAGAGGGAATGGTGATGATGTCGAATCCCAAGGCATTGAGATGGCAGGCTGGGATTGCCTGTGGGCTGGTGACCATCATGGGTTGGCCTGCTGGGGCAGAGGATCCGTTTAGAACCGGAGAACAGGCTCGTCCCATCAGCGCAGAAACAGCCTTGGCCTTTGAGTCCTTCTTTTGTTTGGGGGAGTACGTTAATAGTCGAGAAAAGTTGGAAGCCGCCCAAGCCACCTCTCCCGAGGAGCCTTTGGTCACCGCTCTCTTGGCCGCTCTCTCTTATCAAGAATCAGATCTGGAGGCTTTTGCCAACTACAGCACCCAGACTCGTGAGCTAGGAGAAGCCCTGCAAGAGACCGATCCGCTACGGGGATCCCTGTATGAAGGGGTAGGCTATGGCATGGAAGCCGCCAATGTGATCGTGCGGGAAGGGGTGGTGTTGGGGCTCCCTCGTGCTTTGCCCATTCTCAACAATCTTTTTGAGTCGATCCGAGCCGCTCAGGCGGTGGATCCCGAGGATCCCGAGCTTAATTTATTAAATGGCTACATGGATTTGCTCTTGACCAATCGGGATAAAGCCCTGGAGCAGTTTCAGCTGGCGGGCCCTCCCTACATGGCATTGCGGGGCACAGCTCTGACACTGCGGGATATGGGTCAGTTTGAGGAGGCCCTTGAGGCGGTGGATCAGGCGCTTGAAACCTCCTGTGACAATCCGGAGCTGTATTATCTCAAGGCCCAGATCTTGGTGGGACAAGAGGAGGATGAGGCAGCGGTGGGCTTCTTTGACCAAGCCCTTGAGTCCGCCGATCAATTGCCCCCAGGATTGGTAGAACAAATTGAACGGGAACGCAATAGTTCTAGCTTGCGAAGTGAGGCTTCAGGCTTTTGATCATCCTGGTGGTAGTAGTCAAGCAGCCATTAACCCGTACGATCCTCAGACATTCCAGCCAGATCCCGCTCAGGATACTGGGATCCCTGGGCAAGCGGATTGTCATAGATGGTATGGAGCGATGCTATGGGGCGAAAGCTGGGTCATGCGAAAAGCTAGGTCATGAGAAAGGGGTCAAGAGGCGGCAAAAGTCCACATCACAGGGTTATCATCCAGCGTATTCGTTACCGTGCGGCTGATCTGATCCATCAGCTGAATATCCTCTGGGCTCAGACGCAGGGATCCCGCTTGGGCATTTTGGGTGGACTGCTCAGCGAAAAAAAAAAAAAAAAAAAAAAA
>JAAUUM010000216.1 GCA_012031565.1 Synechococcaceae cyanobacterium SM2_3_2 | reverse complement strand
GCAGTGATGGAGCTTGATCACTTATTCAGATGGTGGTGGCTAGGATGCAGACCTTATTAAGGTTAGGGCTTCACACAATTTTGCCAATATACCCCCAAGGGGATTCGAACCCCTGTCGCATCCGTGAAAGGGATGTGTCCTAGGCCTCTAGACGATGGGGGCAAGATGCCTAAGTCATTAAGCGCGAATCTCATATTAGGGGTCGATAGAACCTCTTGTCAACAGGGATCCAGCTCCCTTCTCCGCAGCTGACCCCCATTGATCTCAATTGCCCTCAGCCCCATTGCCCTGAGTATTGATCTCAGATCCCCAGCCGCCCAAAGATCGTCTCCAGGTGCTTGAGGTGATGCTGTGGATCGCAACACTGCTCAATTTCTGCCGGAGACAGATGACGCACCACCCGCTCGTCCGCCGCCAGATTATCCCGAAAGTTTCCCCCCGGTTGATTCCAGGCCCGATGGGCATTGTCCTGCACAACTCCATAGGCATCCTCGCGGCTCAGCCCCTTCTCCACTAACGTCAACAGCACCTGCTGGCTAAAGATCACCCCCCCATAGATATTGAGGTTGCGCTCCATATTGTGAGGATGAACTTGCAACCTGCTGATCAGCCGAGTCATCTGCACCAGCATGTAGTGGAGCAAAATCGAGGCATCTGGCAAGATCACCCGCTCCACCGAGCTGTGGGATATATCTCGCTCATGCCAGAGGGCAACATTTTCTAGTGCAGAGACGGCATAGCCCCGCAACAATCGGGCCAGTCCGGTGATCTGCTCCGACTTGATGGGATTGCGCTTGTGGGGCATGGCCGAGGATCCCTTTTGCCCCTTGGCAAAGTATTCCTCCACCTCCAAAACATCGGTGCGCTGCAAATTGCGGATCTCCACCGCAAACCGCTCCAGCGAAGCCGCAATCAAGGCCAGCACCTGCATATAGTCCGCATGGCGATCCCGCGAGATTATCTGGGTTGATGCGGCATCTGGGATCAGCCCCAGCATCTCGCAGGTCAGCCGCTCCACCTCTGGCGGGGTATTGGCATAGGTGCCCACCGCCCCCGAGATTTGCCCGACCGCCACTGTCTTTCGCAGAGTCTGGAGGCGCTCCTGATGCCGCAGACATTCCGCGAGCCAACCCGCCAACTTAAAGCCAAAGGTGATCGGCTCCGCATGGATCCCATGACTGCGACCCACCATGATGGTATGCCGATGTTCGGTGGCCCGGGCCCGAATCGCCTCGATCAGTTGTGCCACAACCTCGATCAGCAGATCGACGGATTCCACCAATTGCAGCGATAGAGCGGTATCGATCACATCCGAGCTGGTCAAACCCACATGGATATAGCGCCCTGCCTCCCCGACGTTCTCGTTTAGGTTGGTCAAAAAAGCGATCATGTCGTGATGGACTTCCGCCTCGATCTGATCCACCCGTTCGATCGAAAAAGCCGCCTTCGCCTTGATCTGCTCCATAGCCTCCACTGGGATCCGGCCCAATTGAGTCTGCACCTCACAGACCGCAAGCTCCACCCGCAACCAACACTCCAACTTGGCCTGAGCAGTCCACAGGGATCCCATCTCAGGGAGGGTATAGCGTTCGATCAAAACCTTATCTCCAATCCAGTGGGAGTCGAATTCAGCTCACATTGTACCAGGGCAGTTCCGGGAGGGTGGCAGACCTGGATCCCTGAACTCCTCCCCAGCATGGCCTAATCCACCCATTTCATACCCGCTTGGCCGGGATTAAACAAGGCCGGAAAACGGGTCGTCTCGTCGTAAGAAGCCCCCAACAGGCTGACCCCATCCAACTCAGCCCCACTCAGATTGGCCCCACACAGATCAGCCCAACTGAGGCCCGCCTCCCACAACACCGCATTGGAGAGCTGCGTCCCATTCAAGTTGGCTCGCCATAGATCGGCATTACGCAAATTGGCTCCCCATAGATCGAGCCCATGTAGATCGGCCCAATACAGGCGTGCCCCGCTCAGATCGACACTCTCCAGGGATCCCGTGGGTCGTCTACCCGCCACCAAGTCACAGACCAATTGCCATTTGGGATCCAAGCTGGTGGATTCATCGATTTCTATGCCGCGCAAGTGGGCCAGCCACAGATTCGCCCCCTCCAAAAAGCAGCCTTGGGCCTGGGTACCGGCCAAAAAAGCCCCGGACAAGTCAGCGCCACCCAGATAAGCTCCCTGAAGATTGGCTCCGCCGAGATAAGCCCCCCGTAGATCCGCTGACAATAAATTGGCTCCCTGCAAATCCGCACCTTCCAAAAAGCAGCCTTGCAGACAGATCTCTTTGAGGTAGCTTTCTTGCAGTTGGGCACCCCGAAAGTCTCGCTGTCCCTGGGCATAAAGCTCAAGCAGTTGACTAGCCTGGGTCACCGGCTTCAGAGTGGGTAAGGAATTGTCCTGGCGAGCAGAGGGCATGATGTTGACGCTGATGGGGTAGGTCTGATGCAGCCGATTAGAGAACTCGTCGGTCTCACCTTTAGGTATCACTGGGTATCACTATGATGACAGGATTGACACTGTTGCTGTGTATTGTTGCGGGCTATCTGCTGGGATCGATCCCGACTGGGTTCTGGGTGGGTCGGGTCTGGGGCCACATCGATATCCGAGAACACGGCTCTGGATCCATGGGAGCCACCAACATTTTACGAACGCTGGGTAAAATCCCGGCCCTGCTGGTGTTGGGGGGGGATGTGCTGAAGGGATCCCTGGCGGTGTCACTGGCCACCATCCTTGCCACCCGTGGGGACTGGATCCTGATTGGCATTGATTGGCTAGTGCTCATTACAGCTCTTTCTGCCATTGTTGGCCACAGTCGCCCCATCTGGCTCCAGTTTCGGGGGGGCAAATCGGTGGCGGTCAGTCTCGGGATCCTGGTGGCGATGGCTTGGCCGGTGGCGGGCATCGCGGGCGGTATTTGGCTATTGACATTGGGGCTCAGTCAGATAGTCTCCCTCAGTTCGATGGTGGCCGCAGCCTCATTGCCCGTCCTCATGGTCAATTTTGACCAACCGATGGGCTATCGTCTCTTTGGCTTGGCGGGGGGCGTCTATGTCCTATTTACCCACCGCCGCAATCTGGAGCGATTGTGGGAGGGCACAGAGCCACAGATGGGCCAAAAAATAGCCTTGGATCCCAACCCGGTCAGTGAGGCAGTCGCTGCGGTATCGCCTCAGGACTTGGGGGATGAGCCGACGGGATCCCCGCAGCCTACTGAAACCCATGTGGAGGGCACTTAACGATAGCTTTAGGCAGCTTTAGGCCGGAATAAAGGGCTGGACTCCTCCAGGGAGAGGCTCACGTGGCATTCTCTGGCTCAGGCAGGGACTGCTCTAAGCTAAAGGGATCCAAGTGCAGATCCTCTGGGTTGGCTTGTTCCGCCAATATGTCCAGCAGCGAAGGTTCTGCGAGGGGGCGAATCAGGCAACTGGGTCGCTGGGGACGCAGATCCGCATAGTGCCTGTTCCGAATTGCCATCACCTCCTGTTGAATGGCGGGCACATCCTCTCCCAGCGTCAGCAAGATGTGACTACATAGCTCCAAACTGGCTTCAAAATTAGGCTGCACCACCTCGGCAGCCCCCTGCTGGTAAAGCATCTCAATATCTTCTTTGTCAGGAGCCTGCACCACAATGTCCAGCTCGGGAGCCAACGCCAGTGATCGTTTTAGGCACAACCGCAGGCTGTAGCGATCCGGGATCCCGATCACCATTGCTCGGGCCTGCGGGATATTGGCCCGCTGCAACACCAGCTCGCTGGCGGCATTACCGTACAGATACGGGATCCCCCGCTCTCGCAATTGCTGAATAGCCCGTTCCGACTGATCGATGACCAACAGGGGCTGACGACGGGCTTGCATGAGACGGGCGATATCCTGGCCCACCTGGCCATAGCCACAGATCACCACATGATCTTGATGGGGCAGATCTGGCGAGACTTCGCGGGGGCTATCATCCTCGGCCAGCCAGGATCCCAGAACCGGAACTTTTTCCAGCAGATCGAGCAGGGTGGGGGCAGCTCGAAACAGGAGGGGGGTGACCAGCAGCGTCATTGCTGTGGTGCTGACCACCAGCAGATACAACTGGTGCGAAAGCAGGCCCGCTTTCTGTCCTTCACTGGCCAAGACAAACGAAAACTCACCAATTTGGGCCAGCCCCACCCCCACCAATACCGCCGTCCGCATCGGATAACGAAATAGCCTGACCAAAGGGGTGATGATCAGCACCTTACCCACCACCGCCAAGGTCACCAAGCCCGCAATCAAGCTCAGGTGGGCCCAGATGAAATAGGGATCCACTAACATGCCGATGGCGGCAAAGAAGAGAGCCGCAAACACATCCCGCAGCGGTTCCACATAGTCTAGGGTCTGGTCGGCATAGTCCACTTCCGACACCATCAACCCCGCCACAAACGCCCCAATCTCGCTGGAGATACCCAGCTTCTCTGTCAGGACGGCGATGCCCACACACAGGCTGATCACCCCCAACAAAAACACCTCTTTGCTCTCCCGCTGAGCCAAAATTTTGAGAAAGACTGGCACCACCCAGATGCCCGCCGCCAAAGCCCCCACCCCAAACAGGCCAATCTCCAGCACCGCACGGCCCAAGGCCAGCCCCATCGCCTCAGGCGCATGATTGAGGGCAGGCAGCATCGCCAACATCAGCCCCACCGCCAAATCCTGCACGATCAGGATCCCTAGCATGGCCTGCCCCTGAGCGGAATCGGTGGCATTGGCCTCTGCCAAGCTTTTGAGCACCACTGCCGTGGAGGATAGCGCCAAAATAGCCCCCAACACGATCCCCTGGACGGGATAGTCCACCATGCCAGACCCTATGGTCAACAGGGTGACAAAGCCAATGGTGATGAGAATTTGCAGGATGCCGCCCCCCAGCGCAATCCCCTGCACCCGCCGCATCTGAGCCAGCGAAAACTCTACCCCCAAGCAAAACAGCAGCAGCGTCACCCCAAATTGAGCTAACGTTTCCACCTGCATCACTTCTTTGATCAGCCCCAACCCCGTCGGCCCCACCAGGATCCCGGCCAACAGATACCCCAGCAGGGGCGGCTGTCGAAACAATGAGGCCAAAAAGCCACCAGTGGCAGCAGCGGCTAAGACAAGGACAATATCCAGAATCAAGCGAAAGTCTTCAGGCACAGGAAGATGGGGTAGGAGAGAGAAGGAATAGAATACGAATGACGATATCGTGAAGTTTTATTTAGTTTTCTGAGTAGTATCTTTACGATAACCTCTTTCAAACGCCGCACACTCTCATCTTCAAGACCGCTCCAGCCTGATGGGGGTTGATGGGGGATGACATAGGACTACCAGATGAGCTACGAGATGAGCTACGAGATCAGCTAAGACCTCCCGGGATCCCTTGAGTGTGGGTTAGTCCCCTTGATTTCGCTGGATCCAGATAAAGTCATCTCCCCCCTATTCAGTTAGATAAATCCTCTCGGTCAATAAATCCTCTTGGGCCACCAGTTTGTCTAGAGCTTGGCGGGCATCGGATTGCACCCCCACATCGGCATCCTGGCGCATGGCTCGCCGCAACATCTGATGCAACGATCGTCTCAAGCGATCAAAGGAGCTGGCCTCTAATGAGTAGCGATCCAATAGTTGCCCGATTGACCAGGCACAATTGCTGCGTACCACCGCCACGGATCCCGTTCTAGTGACTGGATGAGGGCCATCACCCCCTGTTCCAGCAGCACAGGCTCGGTCAGATTTAATTGCCCCAGCGCACTTGCGGCCCATAGGCGCACCGCTGTAATATCCCGCTCCAGCACATCAATCAAGACATCTAATCCTACGGGATCCTTGGCATTGCCCAACGCCCACACCAGTCCCTTGCGTACGTAGCCATTCCAATCTTGCTTCAGGGCTGTAATGACAGGAGCAACGATGGCGGGCTTGGCATTGCGGCCCAGGGCATAGGATGCACTCACCCGCACCAAGGGACAGGGATCCTGCAACAAATCCACCAGTAGCTCAACAGCGCGGGAATCCTCCACATCACAAAAATCCGCGCCGCCTGCATCCGGGCCCGTGGATCGGGATGGCGCAGCTGCCCAGCATG
>JAAUUM010000024.1 GCA_012031565.1 Synechococcaceae cyanobacterium SM2_3_2 | reverse complement strand
GGGCTAAGGCTGATGGGAGCCGATGAAGAGGCCGAGATCTTGGCAGTTTCAGTCTTTAGACTAGCTTGATCCGCCGCCTCTTGATCTTTTTGTGGTCATAATAAACAGAATAGTTACCGGGATACCGTTGGATTTCGCCATTGCCTTCAAATGCAAAAATAGTCTCAACCGTACGATCCAAAAAGTAGCGGTCGTGAGAAACCACGATCACACAGCCATTGAACCCTTCGATATAGTCTTCTAAAACGCTGAGGGTTTGAATATCGAGATCGTTGGTGGGTTCGTCCAGAATTAATACATTGGGAGATTGCAACAGCACCCGCAATAGGAAGAGTCGCCGCCGTTCTCCCCCTGATAATTTGTGGATGGGAGCATACTGCTGGTCGGGGGGAAATAGAAACCGCTCCAACATCTGAGATGCCGTGATCACGGTACCATCCGTGGTGGTGACCAGCTCAGCAATGTTTTTGAGGTACTCGATCACCCGTTGATCGGGATTGAGATTGACATCATCAGAGTGTTGATCAAAGTAACCGATATGAATGGTGGATCCGATCTCGACTCGGCCCGAATCGGGAGTTAGTTGACCCGTCAAGATATTCATCAGGGTCGATTTGCCAATGCCATTGGGGCCAATGATGCCAATCCGATCCTCTGGAGAAAAGAGATAGGAGAAATCCTTGATCAGCACCCGATCAGCGTAGGCTTTGTGGATGTGCTCCAGCTCGATCACTTTTTTGCCAATTCTACGCCCTGTTGTGGAGATATCAACTTGTGATTGGGTGGCCTTAAACGTCTTATCGATCAGTTCTTCAGCTCGTTGTTTGCGGGCTTTTTGTTTAGTGCTGCGGGCCTTGGCTCCCCGTCGCAACCATGCCAACTCTCGTCTCAAAGTATTGGCGTGTTTTTGCTGAGAGCTGCTCTCGACCGCCTCTGCTTCGGCTTTTTTCTCTAGGTAATAGCCATAGTTGCCGCTGTAACTATAGAGATCCCCTCGGTCAATTTCTAGGATCCGATTGGTGACCCGATCCAAAAAGTAACGGTCGTGGGTGATCAACAACAGGGATCCCGGAAAACGATTGAGATACTCCTGTAGCCACTCCACCGATTCGGCATCGAGATGGTTGGTGGGCTCATCCATTAATAACCCATCGGGTTCTGCCAACAATGCTGCCGCAATGGCGATCCGCTTGCGATAGCCCCCCGACAAACTGCCGACTTTGGCCTCGAAATCATCAATGCCGAGCTGACTCAAGATCGCCTTGGCATGGGTTTCCAGATCCCAGGCATTGGCCGCCTCCATCTCTATGCTGACCCGCGACAGCCGCGCCATTAAAACATCGGGATCCCCGTCTGAGTGGGCCAGTTGATGAGATAGTTTCTCGTACTCCTGAATCAGGCGCATTTTTTCGCCCGCATCCGCAAAGATTTGCTCTAAGACCGTGTGGTCATCATCCATCTCAGGTTGTTGGGGCAGATAGATGATCTTGGATCCCGAGCTGGTCCAAATCTCGCCGCTGTCGATGGGTTCTAGGCCCGCAATCATCTTCAGGAGGGTAGATTTGCCGGATCCATTGGTGCCAATAATGCCGACTTTATCTTTGTCTTCTAGGCTAAAGCTGGCATCTTTGAAGATTTCCTTAATGCCGAAATCTTTGTGAACCGATTTTAGAGTTAACAGAGTCATGGATCCATCTCAAACAAAGCCGGGATCCTCAGCCCTATCCTGCTGTACAAGGATCCCGATCTAGACACTAACCCAATTGAGGGCAGAGTCGATGTCGCTGAGAGCATTTCACCTTACAGCTGATCGATCTCCCGTTTCAGAGCGTCCAACTCATCATCAATCACACTGGAATTGGGATCCTCAGGCATGGGATCCGCAATCGGGGCGGGCTTGCTGCCAGACGGCAATGCAGACGGTTCATTGATCGAAGCCTTGAGCAGGGCCAACTCAGAATCCACATCGGATCCCCCTACTTCTAGTGCCGCAAACTTGGTCTCCAGCGTATCGGTGGATAACTCCGCCATCGCTGCCGACTGGGCTTCCAAAGAGTTGACCTTATCCTCCATCCGCTCAAAGGCGGTGAAGGTATTGTTGACATTGACCTTACCGATCACCTCGTTGATCTGCTTGGAGGCTTTGGCCGACCGCGCCCGCGCAATCAACATATCTTTCTTGGTCTTGGCTTCGGAGATCTTGCTCTCCAGCTTGGTCATATTGATCTTGAGCAGATCCACCTGTTTGCTCTGCTCATCTAGCTGCCGCTTCAGGCTCTGGGCGGTTTCGGCAAAGGTCTTTTTGCGAACGAGGGCTTCCCGGGCCAGATTTTCGTCATTATTGCGGATGGCCAGCTCAGCCCGCCGCTGCCACTCGTCTGTATTTTGCTGGGCTTGCTCATACTGCCGCTCGATCCGCTTTTGGCTGGCAATGGCAGTGGCCACCGCTTGGCGCAGCTGCACCAGATCTTCCGACATATCGGTGATGGTTTGGTTGAGAATCTTTTCGGGATCCTCTGCTGCGCTAACGATTGAGTTGAGATTAGACCGGACGATACGGCCTACTCGATCAAAAATTCCCATCAGCTCATCTCTCCCTAGCGGTCGCCATGTGTCTCTAATGCTAGACGCAAGGGACACCTGACCACCAGGGGAAGCTAGTCCAAAGCATCGTCAAATCAAGGTTTTTACTCACTAAAATGTCAACCCCAATAGAGCTGGAGCTGTTGTCGCTCACTGTCTTTTGGGGTGTCTTTAAGGCGTCTTTGGGGTTAAGTTGCTGAAGGGCTGAGAAACTCTAGTCGCTGACCTTATGAACTCATCTCACGGCGGAGAGCTTCCAACTCAGCATCCACTTCTGCGGGCATGGGGGTGGAGATCGGGGTTGCACCGGATCCCAGGGCGGCTTGGGGCTTTTCGCTGGCGGGCAACATGGAGGCTTTCAGCATGGCCAGCTCGGAATCCACATCGGATCCCCCCACTTCTAGAGCCAAAAATTGATTCTCAAGATTGTCAGTGGTCAACTCAGCTACGGCTGCCGATTGCGATTCGAGGGTGTTGACCTTTTCTTCCATCCGCTCAAACGCCGCAAAAGAGGAGGTGGTATTGACCTTGCCGATCACCTCATTGATCTGCTGGGAGGCTTTGGCAGAGCGGGCCCGTGCGATCAACATATCCTTACGGGTCTTGGCCTCGGAGATCTTGCTTTCCAGCTTGGTCAGGTTGGTACGCAGGACTGTCACTTGGCTATTTTGATCATCCACCTGTCGTTTGAAACTTTGGGCGGTTTCAGCAAATTGTTTTTTTCGGATCAGAGCCTCACGAGCCAACTCTTCGTTGTTGTTACGGATGGCCAATTCCGCCCGCCGCTGCCACTCATCCGTATTACGTTGAGCCTGCTCATACTGCCGCTCCATCCGTTTCTGGCTGGCCAGAGCAGTGGCCACCGCTTGCCGCAGTTGCACCAGATCCTCCGACATATCCTCGATCGTCTGGTTGAGAATCTTTTCGGGATCCTCGGCAGCGGTGACTATGGCGTTGACATTGGAGCGCAGAATGCGGTTGATGCGGTCAAACAGTCCCATCGGTTGAGTCTCCCTTGTGGTGGGCCCTTGAATTCTGACTGAGTTCTGATTGAGTTCTGATTGAGTTTTGACTGAAATTTGACTGGGATGAGTTCCGTCGCCCCACAGGGGTTGGGATCCCTTCACAGTATAGTGGACGGACAGACCCACCCAGAATACCCACTACTCTACAGGGAGCGAAGAGTGGCTACTAGGTTGTGAGTGGCCTGAGTGACACCAAGATTTGACACCAAGATTAGTATGACCACCTGAACCCACCTGAGCCGGATCGGCGATTGACTTCCTCACCAGCCCATTCGCGGTGAATACCACACCGCAGATCGATCCATGATCAACCTCAACTGAGATCAACCTCAACTGAGATCAACCTCAACTGAGCCTGAGATAGACAGGGCTAAGCTAGAACCATTGGATCCCTAGGAGATTGTCCCATGAGCTTCACTTCGACGCCTCCTCAAACGTCCACCGACATTGCACTTTCTCGGGATGTGCTGACTCTCTCCCGCCATGTGCTGCAACAGTTTGATGACTTTAGCCCCGAGGCTCAAGATTTTAGTGCGTTGATGAGCCGGGTAGCCTTGGCTGGCAAGATGATTGGGCGTCGCCTCAGTCAGGCGGGACTGTTAGAGGATGCCTTGGGCCTGACAGGGACTATCAATATCCAGGGGGAAGTGCAACAACAAATGGATGACTACGCTAATCGAGTCTTTATCCATGTGTTGGAGCAAACAGGGTTGGTCTGCCGCATCGTGTCTGAAGAGATGAGTACCCCCGCCCGCCTACCGGAAAATTGTGCCCTCAGTCGTCTGGCTTTAATTTTTGATCCTCTGGATGGATCCTCCAATATTGATGCCAATTTGACAGTGGGTTCCATCTTTGCCATTTTGCAAGCGGAAGGAATTGATCAGGGCCATAGCGAGGATCTACTCAAGCCGGGACGAGATTTTGTGGCCGCTGGTTATATTTTGTATGGCCCTAGCACTCAGTTGGTTTACTCTCTGGGCAAGGGGGTTCACAGCTTTACCTTGGATCCCAGTTTAGGAGAGTTTATTCTCTCTCAATCTGATATCAAAACTCCCGCCAGAGGTGCGGTTTATAGTGTCAATGAGGGCAACTTTAGCCAATGGGATCCTGGGATGCAGGATTACATTCGCTTTGTTCACCGCAATGGCTATACCTCCCGCTACAGTGGGGCGCTGGTGGCAGATTTTCATCGGATCTTGCTCCAGGGTGGGGTCTATCTCTACCCCGGCACCACCGCTAAGCCGGATGGGAAATTGCGGTTGATGTATGAGGCGGCTCCCTTGGCCTTTTTGTTGACCCAATCCGGCGGTTTAGCCACCACTGGCACTGAGGATGTGATGGATATGGTGCCCACAGCCCTGCACCAACGGGTGCCCTTGATCATCGGCAGCCCTGAGAATGTGGCGGAAGTACTGGACTGTGTGAAGCAGGCGACTACTCTCTCCTAGCTGGGAAACTCTGGGGATGAGAGCTAGCAGCAGGACTGTTTAACCAGTAGCGGCAACGGGCAATCTTCCCCAGGTTCCCAGCAGTTCACTTAAAATGAACACCACTTGCGATGTTCAGGATCCTGCTTCATGGTTACTACTCCTTTGCCCGCCTGGGTCAAACGCTCCATCGGTCGTGCCAGCGATATCTCTGCGGTGCAACAGGTGATCAAACAGCGGGGCATCCATACCATCTGTGAGGAGGGTCGCTGTCCCAATCGGGCGGAATGCTACAGCCAAAAGACGGCGACTTTTCTGCTGATGGGGGGGGTCTGTACCCGCGCCTGTTCCTTTTGCCAAGTGTCCACCGGCAAACCTGACCACCTGGATCCCGAGGAACCGCGCAAGGTGGCGGAAGCTGTGGAAGCTCTGGGTTTGAGCTATGTGGTGCTAACCTCTGTGGCGCGGGATGATCTAGCCGATCAAGGATCCCAGCGGTTTGTGGAGGTGATGGCGGCGATTCGGCAACGGTGTCCCGGCACCCAGATCGAAGTGCTCACCCCCGATTTTCGCGGCGAACCAGACTGCATCGAACGGGTGGTACGGGCTAAGCCAGCTTGCTACAACCACAACATTGAGACGGTACGACGGCTCTCTCAGTCGGTGCGACGCAGTTCGGGCTACGAGATGTCGCTGCGGGTACTGAGTCTGATCAAAACCTTGGATCCCGACATCCCCACCAAGTCGGGGTTGATGCTGGGGCATGGAGAAACCTGCTCAGAGGTGATCGAGACCCTACAAGATTTGCGGGCAGTGGATTGTGATCGGCTGACATTGGGACAATATTTGCAGCCGTCTTTGGCCCATCGACCCGTGGATCGCTATTGGACACCGGATGAATTTGAAGACTTGGGATCCATAGCCCGCCAGATGGGGTTTGCCCATGTCCGCTCAGGGCCATTGGTGCGTAGTTCTTACCATGCCGGAGAAATGTAATACCAATCTTTTAGCAAGATGAGCATAATCTAATGGCTGAGAGCCTCTTTGTTACCTCATTGATAAAGGTGCTAAAGGTGTTAGAGGATCCCAGACCTTCAGCGATTTCGCTCATGTTCACATGGGATGGGCACAGGGATGACAAAGTTAGGGCAAAAAGTTCATTTCACCCCGCAAAACATCTTCAACTTCTGCCACAGTTGTCAACCCAAACGAGCTGATCTCCAAACTCTCTGCTTCCAAAATCACAAATGATCCATCCTCTTGCTGCACATAAAGGGTGACAACTGGGAAGGGAATTGCTCCAGTTTGGCCAACGCCCGTGACATAACTGGCAATGGTATAAATATCGCCAAGACCATCAAAATTAAGCTCTGTAAAGACCACTGCATCAAGACTATGAGGAATATAAGTGGTGGGCGTTACCTCATCTGAGATAGGTAGCTCCCAACGTACTCGATCCGCCTCAATCAGCCAGTGGCTAAAAGCTGACTTTCGATCTGGAGGAGCATTATCTAAAAGGGATAGAAAATAGATGCTGCCATAGCCAGCTAAGTTGACCGCAAATGATTGGTCTAGAATGGGATCCAAGGTGATCTCTGGGATGGGCAGATCCCCCCGCCAAACATTAGAGATAGATTCTAATTCGGCCTCGGTCATCAGACGTGACGTGAAAGGCTCTAGCATGGGCTGAGTCAACCCAGCAGAACCGAGAATTCCAAGTAAAAGGAGGCTGCTTGTTGGCAAGATTAAAGATTTCATGACGAACACCTTGAGAGTTTATGAAAAGGTTTTAATGAGGCTATTGAATTGGTTAAGTTAGATCGGTCTTTTGTCGAAAACTATGGTTAGCAAACATCCGACCGTACAGAGATTGCACCACACAAAAATGAGCGCGAGACAGACCCACTGCGGTTGGATCCCCAGCCATTCTGCCAGCCAGTTGTAGCTGAGCAAGTAGGATGGAACGAGACTTAAAGGCTAGAGAATCGTCAGGTAAATAGCCAAGGGCCACATACTATCTCCAGTCATCAATTCAAAGATATCAACTTCCATAATCAAATCTAAAATCAGGATCCCAGGCAGTGAGCTCATCAACACAAAAACCCCTGGTAGCCCCAATAGAGGAACGATGCCTCCGATAATCAACACCACTGTCATCAGCGATAATTTTAATACCATTAATCAAGCTTCCACTACAAAACTTTACTCTGATTCGATCTTCAGTCCAAAGTCGCAGGATCCGATGTTTCAACTATTTCAACATCTGAATTGTCTGACTGTTGAGATGGCGGATCAGGCCACCATCCCGGCTGTGCTCCCCGACGCTGTAGAGCCTGAGCCTCACGCTCCATGCCATAGCGACTCATTATCTCTAGCTGAATATCGAGTACCTCCTGGAGGTTTTGCTGACGAGCCGCAGCTTGGGCATAGACACTCGAACTGAAAGGATCAAGTCGCCAAAGTGGAAAACTTATTGCCCCAAGAATAAGGGCGGATCCAGCTGAGATCAACGTTTTGAAGACGCCAGGAATTGAGTCGGGTAGCACATTGACAACGCCCCAACCAATAGTCGTGCCGATAACAACGGGCAAAACTAGATAGCAATACCATCCATATAAAAACATAGCTGCCCTCGCCCAGGGATCCGGTAGGAGCATCAACCAACTAAACCACTGGTTTTGGGTAAGGAAAGCTACTATGGCCAGCATCAGGATCCAAAAATAAGCAGAGACCATCACTGGGCCAGCAGATCTAAGCTGGGGATAGACCAGGCTAGCGGCGAGGACTAAAACTGGAAAAACCAGCACAAAAAATTGGATCAACATCAGCTCCTTGCCATCAGAACACCATTACTGTAGCCCTCTGATCTAAGGGATCCCTGTGCAAATGTGCCAGCCGCTCAAGTGTCTGGAATGCACTGTTCAGTCAGCTAGGCTCATCTCACAGAGCAGTGGGCGCACTAAGGCCGATAATAAAGTTAGTACGTTACTGCGATCCCTGTGAATTCTTTAGTCACCAGTGATGATCCGTCGCAATCTCCATCCCAGCTCCACAAAACCATCACTCAGCGGGCCATTGCCGAGGTTTTCCCTGGGGGAGCGGAGGCGCTGGCCACAAGACTGCAAACCACAGATCGCCCGTTGCGGATCAAATTAGGCATCGATCCGACTCGACCTGATCTACATTTGGGCCATAGTGTGGCGCTGCGTAAAATGCGGCAGTTTCAGGATGCGGGCCATGTGGCAATCTTATTGATCGGCGATTTCACCGCCCAAATCGGGGATCCCTCGGGTCAATCAGAGGCCCGTCCTCGCCTCACCGCTGCCGAAGTGGAGGAGAATGCCCGCACCTATCTGGATCAAGCCCGCCACATTCTAGATTTTGATACTCCCGGTCGGCTGGAATTGCGCCGCAATAGCGAATGGTTGGCAGAGCTGACCCTGACGCAATTGATCGAACTTCAGGCCCAGATGACCTTGGGACAAATGTTGGCCAAAGAGGATTTCTCTACCCGCTACAGCAGTGGCACGCCGGTTTATCTGCACGAGTTTCTTTACCCTTTATTGCAGGGTTATGATTCCGTCGCCCTAGAGGCCGATGTGGAGTTGGGGGGCACCGATCAACGCTTCAACCTGCTGGCCGGACGGGATCTACAACTGTGGAAAGGTCAAAATCCTCAATTTTGTCTGACGGTGCCCCTGCTAGAGGGCTTGGATGGGGTGCAAAAGATGTCCAAATCCAAGAACAACTATGTGGGCCTGACCGAGGATCCCCTCACCATGTACTCCAAGCTGGAGAAAGTACCGGATCCCTTGGTGCCCCGTTATTTTGAACTGCTGACCCAGATCGATCTGGCGGATATCCCAGCCGATCCCCGCCAGCGGCAGGTGGAACTGGCCAAAACCATCGTGGCCCAGTATCACTCGGAGGCCGCAGCAGCAGAAGCCGCCAAAGCTGCCAAGAGCATTACCTCAGGGACTGGGGCAGGCTTAGATGCGGAGGTGATCCCGGTGTTCTCCTTAAATGGACTGAGCTTTCCCATTCGGTTAGCCACAGTGCTGAAGGAGGCGGGTCTATGCAAAAGCACCTCTGATGCTCGTCGCCAGATTCAAGGGGGAGCTGTCCGTCTGGATGGAGAAAAGATTGGGGATCCCGATCTAGAGATTGCCGCTGCCAGTGATCTAACCGACCAGATCTTACAGGTGGGTAAAAAGACCTTTCGCCGTCTCCAAGCCTAAGCCGATTGTGGCAGGATGAGAAACTGTGTGAGGTTGTGTACATCTCTTTGGGCTACTTTGCATGGATCCCTCTGTTGTTCCCTTATTTGATCTGACGCAGCAATATCAGATGCTCGGCCCAGAGTTATTGGCCCAAGTGGAGGCGGTGATGGCCTCGGGTCGCTATGTCAATGGCCCCTTTGTGCAGGCGTTTGAGGAACAATTAGCCGCCTATTTGACGGGATCCAATCAGCCGACGCCCCAGGTGATTGCCTGTAATTCCGGCACCGATGCCCTGTTTTTGGCCCTGCGCGCGTTGGGTATCGGGGCGGGGGATGAGGTGCTGACCAGTGCCTTTAGCTTTTTTGCCTCAGCCGAGGTGATCAGTCAGGCGGGGGCCAAACCTGTTTTTGTGGATATCGATCCGGGCACTTTTAATCTGGATCCAGCCCTCCTATCTGCCCACATCACAGCTCGAACGCGGGCGATCATACCCGTACATCTCTATGGACAGGCGGTGGACATGGATGCCGTCATGCAGGTGGCCCGTGCCCACAACCTAGCGGTGATTGAGGATTGTGCTCAAGCGGTGGGATCCTGTTGGCGGGGCAAGCCGGTGGGCACCTTTGGCGATCTGGGCTGCTTCAGCTTTTATCCCACCAAAAATCTGGGGGGGATTGGCGATGGCGGGGCGATCTGCACCCACAGTCCTGAGTTGGTCAAAACCCTGCGGATCCTCAAAGATCATGGCCAAAGCGGAGCCTATGAACACAGCATGATCGGGGTCAACAGCCGCCTCGATGCCCTGCAAGCGGTGATCCTATCCGTGAAGTTGCGCCATCTGCCGGAATGGACATGGCGGCGGCGGGTGTTAGCCACCAGTTATCAGCAGCTACTGAGCGGGATCCCTGATCTCGTCATCCCCCAAGGGATCCCTGGCGGTGGCTCTGTCTGGAATCAATTCACCATTCGCATCCTGGGGGAGCCGGGTCGCCGTGACCGGGTGCAAGCCCATCTTCAGACATTGGGGGTCAGCAGCCGCATCTACTATCCGATTCCTCTACATCTGCAACCCATTTACCACGATCTAGGCTATCGGACGGGCGACTATCCGCAGTCAGAAACCTGTGCTCATCAAGTGCTGTCGTTGCCGCTATTCCCTGAGCTAAAGCGAACTCAGCAGGAGCAAGTGGCGGCGGCTCTGCACGAGGCTATGGATAAAACAGCCATTCCTCATGGATGAGTGCCCAGTTATTGAGGTAATGGATTATTGAGGTAATGGATACTTTCATGACTTTCTTGATTTTCAGGTAGCCATGCCAAGATCACCCAAAGGCTTGTCATCCCGATTTTCTCATCTCGATTTTGTCATCTCGATTTTGTCATCCAGATTTTGTCATCCAGATTGAAAAAGTCTATCCAACAAGCCACTGCTGAGATTAGTCGTTCCTATGGTTAGCCTGTTTTTCTCATCGATATTGGCCTGTTTAATTTTTTACACCGCTCGCCTGCAAGCACTGGAAGGACGGATCCCTCGACGATACTGGATCTCCCTCGGGGGTGGGATCTCGCTGGCCTACGTGTTCACCACCTTTTTGGCCGAGCTGAGCGAGATTCAGCAGGCTTTGATGCCACTAGAAGTGCCGCTGGTGGGTTACCTACTGGAGCATATTCATCTGCTCATGTTGGTGGGGATCGTAATGGTCTATAGCTTGGAGTGGTTAGCCCGGACAGACCATCCCCATCTGCCCATGCACCCTTCTATCTTGGGGGTTCATCTGGGCTTTTTTACGTTGCACAGCGGCTTAGTTGGCTATTTGCTGCAACATAATGCGGCGGCCTGGTTCAGTTGTCTGCTGCTGACTGTGGCCTTAGGGATCCACCTCAGCATCACCACCCACGAACTGTTTGAGCATCATCCCGATGTGTTTCAGCGCCGAGGCCGATGGTTACTATCGGGATCCCTGATGCTGGGATGGGGTTTGGGGCAATGGTCAGTGCTGCCACCGGAGATGTTAGCTGCCACCATCGCGTTTGTGGCTGGAGTGTTGATCTTTCAAGTGCTCAAGCATGAATTACCAGAGAAAGGCGGGCATTTTGGTGCGTTCCTGGTGGGGGTGAGCGTCAACAGTTGTTTTTTGGTCATGGTTTCCTTGCTGCACACTCTAGAAACCAGTTATTAAACCTCTCTCCACTTGTCCCTCCTGTCCCTATTCTCTAACAGATCCCGCCAACAGCCCGCGATCCAAATACCGCCAAGGGGGCTTGCCTCTGCTGCCATGTCTCAATTCCCACTTTCAAAAAGCTTTCAAAATCTTGCTTAAAAAATCTCCCGATCCCGGAACAGAACAGGAAGGGATCCCCAGGGATGGTTCAACGCCAGGGATCCCTCTGCCACCCACCGAGATCAAACGAGATCAAACGATAGGGATTAGAGATTGAAAGATTTGAGCGCAGCCCAACGGGGATCCCCTTGGGGCGAGTGCAGATTGGGATCCACGACTACGCCCGCACAATCAGAACGACAGGCCATCTGGACGGGCAGATTGAGATGGAGGTTTTGATAGACCCAGTCACCTACATCAAACGTGCCGTGGGGGGCGATCCGCTCGGCCAAGTCTTCACTGTCGATCTCCAGCTCGACGGGCAAGGGATCCTGCACAGGTTCTTCGATAACTAGGATCTCGTCAAATTCTAAATACAGGCGATGGTTGAACTGTTGCAGGCAACGGTGACAGGCCAGGGTGATGATAGTGCTCACGGCTCCCGTCACCGACAAAAACGTTCCGCCGTGGGTCAACTGCACCCGCCCTTCCACCGGGGCAAGGCTCTCAAACTGATCGATGAACTGCCGAAAGTCCAGCTCAATAGTTTGCTGAGGAGCGCGGCGCAAATCGTCCATCCGAATGGGTCTGAGCATCTGATACCTCTGCGCGACAAAGCGTTGCTAACCACGACCACACCGATCATCTACAGGGCTTCCACAGTGTTCGACAGCTCTCTGATCCCCACTTCTTGATCAATGCTGCCTGAACCAGTGTGTAGAAGGATGATGATCTCATATCTGCTCCAGTATCTCTCAATCTGGGGAGCAACAGCACCTTGGATGAACGTGTCTCTGCACCCTTAAGTCTGGCTTATCCAGCCCTTATCAAGGCTTTGACCGCCTGCATCAAGGGCAGCACGGACTCGGGATCCCAACCGCCTTCAACCCTTCGACCTGTGTGTAATTGCAAGAATAATTGATAACAACTGGGATCCCCTGTGGCGGTCAGGGTCAGCTCATCGGTGGTGTGCTCTAGGGTGATCGACTCCCCTTGCATCAAGTGGGTTTCAGCCTCCCTCATGCCCTGCTCAAGGCTATTCAGCCCTTGGACGAAAGCCTGCCATTCGGAGTCGGTCAGTTCTGCCCCCCAACGGTCGGATCCAACCAAAGCAGGAAAAATGCGGGCTGGCCGATAGCCCACTCGCCAACCGGATCCCTGTTTGAGGGCCGCCGATTGGGCTTGGGATTCAGGACTCACAGTCACTCACAGTCATAGAGAAGCAACCTCAAGGATCCCAGCTCAACCTACGATCAGTCTCTAAAAGACTACATCAGTTTCATGGCTAGAATTGGGATCCTCAGTATCTGCCTAGTTTGTATCTGCCTAGTTTGCTAAACCTTCGGCATGACAACACTACTCAGCTGGTTCAAACTCAAATGGCTCCTTGGCCACAAACGACCCTGAGACTTCACCGCTGAAAAGATTTTGTTGCTGGCGACCCAGATCAAGCTGCCGCACCCCTGCCTCAGGCGAAAAGTCCACTTGCTTGAGATCAACCCAAAACACATTGGGGGAAAGCACCGACTCAAAGTAATAGAGCATCTCTTTGTGATCCGCCACAACTCGCCATCGGGTGGAAGAAAGGTTGGGTTGATCATCGATGGAGATGCCCCAAGGAGCGGACACATTACGCATAACGCTAAAGACTGCTGCCGCTGCCTCGCGGGTATCGTCAGTTTTCGGGATTGAGTTGATCAAAAAAGAAGCCCGAGCAAAGCGATCCTCCGCCCGACTGGTTCCAGGTAAAAAGGTATTGCCAGCCACTCGCCCCCAATAGCTGGTGATGGCAAGTTGGTCTTCAAACCGAGGCTCATTGGTCATCACTTGATAGTCACGGTTGTGGTGGATGATCAACTCACCCTCGATCCATTCCAAAATGGCACTATCCCCAGTCGCATCAGACAGGGATAAATGCAGGGTTGTTAATTTTCCAGGTAACCCCGGCACCTCATCAGTCACCACCTGAAAGGGGTTGTTTTCTAAGTGCTCTACTGCCTCAGCCACGGTGGCAAACTGATCCAGAAAATACTGCGCCCAAATCGAGATCGACATCTGAGGACTTTCGCCATCATCCTCAGGAAAATCAGCAACGGTCAGCCACAGGACATTGGACATCAACCCTTCTTCATTGATGCCATCCACAGTGGATATTTCGTAGCCCGAAACAATCACGCTGCCATAGCGAGACGTCCATTCCACTGAGCGGGGGCCTGCTAACCCAGTGCGCTCCATACCGCGAGGAAAGATCCAGAGATTACTAATAATTTCATCTTTCCAATCAAAAGTACGTCCCGTCAAAATGCGGTCTTCAGCGCCAAAATAGACAGCACGGGTACAGGCTTCGGCAATCTGGTTGCCAAATAGGGCAATAGTGGCGGCAAGTGTTGCCAAAGTAGAAACAAAAGGATGCATAGCACTCTCCTAAAAAAATTAAAGCGTAATCGGTAGATTGAAGTGACTCAGTTTGAGTATCTTTGATCATCGGGATCCCTTGTTTGGGAGCATCTCTGGGCAGTCTAAAATTGCCAAGTTGCGCCTACAATTGGCCCGCTGATTTGTAAGTCGAGTTCTCTGCCATCGCTCTGATAGTCGAGGGTAAGATAGCGATAGCCTACAGAGAGATAGAACTGGTCAGAAACTTGGTAGTTGAGGGTGCCCACCGCCTGAAAACTCTCTTCGGATCCCACCCCAAATCCCCCAATATCGCCGTAGAATAGCGCCGACCAGCTAGGGGCAAATCGTAGGTTATACCGAGCCATCAACAGTGGATCCGTAAAGCTAAAGGTGCTCTCTGCGCTCAAGCCCAACACAGGAATAGAGACGGAGGCATTGGTGTTCCACGCTCGTGCCCCCAACAGGAGATCAAGGGTGGCCCCCGGCCCATCAGCCACGCGATACCCTCCGGCTAGGGTTACCCAGGTTTGACGGATCTGCCCAGAGGCAGGCACCCCTGGGCCAACCAACCCACTCTGGGAGGATGACGACCAGCTCAGATCCCCAAATAGAATCAGCCGATTGCGACGGGCCAAACCAGTCAGGAAAAAAGCCCCATCCAAGTTCTCCAGCACATCAGAAAAAGACTCATCAAACTCTAGCTTTGGGCTACCCACCAAAGGGCGCACCTCTCCACTCAGAGCCGTTCCCCATACATAAGGTGTCAACTGCACCGCCCATTCACCCTCTTGAGATTGATCTTGAACGGCTTGGGCGAAACTAGGGGCAGATCGCCCTAGACTGACTGCTACCAACAACGGGATCCCGAGAGCGCGCAATAGCTTCACATCCCTACCATATAGACGTATAAATAGCAACAAAACCTGAAAGTCTTACTGGAGGCTACTCAAGTTGTTTGCTCAAAAAGACTATAGTTTGCAGACAAGAATTTCGGGTAGAAATAGTTGAAATCCCAGTCAACTTGTGGTCAATTCAGTTATTGTCAGCAACAGCCGAGACTCTAAGTGCCTGGACAGGAAAAAATTCTAGGTGAATAGATGCTATGAATAATAGATGAGCGTCCTATCCTCCTTTTCTATTAAACTGAGGTGAAACCTTGGGTTCTTGTTGGCTGAAAATAGGCTGAAAAGACGTAAGATTATCAGAATCTCCGTGAACAATACGTGGATGATAGAACAAGCGTGCCTGCTATCTAACATTGATAAAACTTGAACAGCCACGATCAATCAGATTGCATCTGACCATGAAATCCCAATGTTCAAAGATTGGCTGCATCCCAAGACCTTTTCCCGCCTCAAGCAAAAAAGCAGCCACTACACTAAGAGCTAATTTATAAAGCAAACCTTAAGGAGCCTGAATGCCCTACAGGGCAATGGTTCTGCCAGATCTGCCTCACCCACACCATTTTTCCGAAAGCTTTGCCACAAAAGGGATCCAGCGACTTAATGAATTAGCTCTACAGCTTGCTGATAGAACACATGAAACGCTTTTATGGTAAGTTCCTTGGTATTGAGTCTCTTATTGACATGAGTTATTATTCCCTAGACATTCGTCGCAAAGTCGCCACTGCCTATCATCTCGGTAATACCTCAATCCGTAAACTAGCTCACCAATTTACGATGAGTCCTGTCACCATTCAGAAATACCTCAATCAGTACCGAGACACTCAAGACCTAACACCCCTAAAACCTGGCCCTACTAAACCTGGAAAACTTTTTCTTCATCGAGATTTTATCGTTCAATGGTGGAAGACCATCCCGATTGGACGCTTCGTCAATACTGTGACTACCTACTAGAGCATCTGGGAATCTATTTTAACATTGGTGGGATGTGTCAATTTCTGAAAAAGGAGAAACTCACTCTTAAAAAAAAGACCTATCGTGGGGAGAAGGTTGCCACAGAACAAGAGCAGCAACAAAGATTAGATTACTGGGACAGAATTAGAGATATTGCGGTTGATAAGATGATATTTATCGACGAAATATCTTTCTGGATTGGGATGAGCCGGGATGTAGCAAGAAGTTTATCTGGCAAAAAAGCACTATGTCTCAGGCAATTCTATGAAGGCCGAAAGATGACATTAATAGGAGCTATCAAGAAGGAAGGAGTTGTGGCAACAAGGCTGATTAAAAACTCAATGAAGGGAAAAGACTTTCTGGATTTTCTGGAAATAGAGCTAATTCCAAAATTAAGCAGCGGCGATGTAATTATTATGGATAACTTAAGCGGTCACAAGATGGAAGGGATTCAAGAATTAGCAGAAGAGAAAGGGGTAAGGATTGAATACCTGCCGCCATACTCACCAGACTTTAATCCTATTGAGTTGATGTGGTCAGTCATTAAAGCTTTTGCTCGGCTTTATTGCGCACGAGGGGCAACAGCCTTAGAGAAGCTGATAAAAATAGGCTTGTATCTGATTGAGGATTCATCCTTCAGTAACTGGTTTACAAAGTGCTGCTACTGTAACAGTTAATAAATGAACAGGCTGTAAATCGGAATCGCTCTTCGCCCCCAGACCAAATTGACCATCAATAGATTGCGGTGTTTCCATTGGTTCTATTCAGTATCACATAGAGAGTTGAGTGCGGGGAAAAACGTGCTTTTAACAGAGCGGTGATGAGACGGAACCAGTGGGTCTGGATATCTAAGGCTGTGAGTAGGCGTTGGAGGGCCTGACGACGACTTGCAAAAGTCATGGCAATGGGCAGGAGAGTGGCCAGAGATTCGAGGTTGACAGAGTGAAAAACCTGGATCAGCAGAAGCAGATGATGAAGGATGCGCCAGTGCTGAGGGGACAGTTGACGTTGGAGGTGAATCTGGTAAGACTGGGGCAACATATTTGGTTTTGGGTAGGTTCTAATCGGTCTACCCTTTTTTTGTCCTATCCTTGCAATTCCTTACCCTGACTTCCTTTTTGCCTTCCTTTCGCCCCCTCAGCTGGAAACGCCCTTGAAAAATACTGAATAATTTAACAAGCTGACAGGATTGATGGGCTATCAGTTGTGCAATACTTCCAGACGAAGTTGAGTATTTAACAGCCATGTCAGCGGAAATGCCAACGGAAAATCTTCGTATGGGATCCCTAGAACCCTGGAAACGATGGGGACCCTACCTGAGTGAGCGACAGTGGGGCACGGTTCGAGAAGACTATAGCGAAATGGGGGATGCCTGGGATTATTTCAGTCATGATCAATCCCGATCAAGAGTCTATTTATGGGGAGAGGATGGTCTGGGCGGGATCTGTGATGACCAACAATATCTCTGCTTTGCCCTAGCCTTTTGGAATGGTTGGGATCCCATCCTCAAAGAGTGGCTATTTGGCCTCACCAATAGTGAGGGTAATCATGGAGAAGATGTGAAGGAGTACTATTTTTATTTAGACAGTACGCCAACCCAATCTTACATGAAATACTTGTATGAATATCCTCAATCACCGTTTCCTTATGTAGACTTGGTGGTGGGTAACCGTAAGCGAGGCTATTGTGATCAAGAGTATGAGCTGATCGATACGGGGGTTTTTGAGGAGAATCGCTATTTTGATATCTTTGTGGAGTATGCAAAAGCTAATCCTGAAGAACTTTGGGTGAAGATTCGGGTGGAAAATCGCAGCTCTGAGGCTGCCGCTCTGCACCTATTGCCCACCCTTTGGTTTCGCAATACCTGAATCCGGGATCACCACTCCGAAAAGCCTCTTTTGCAGAAAGGGAGCAATCCTGTAGATCATGTAATTGTGGCCAATCATCCCGTTCTTGGCCAACGGTATCTGTTTGTTCCCCAGCCGGGATCCGGATCCTGTTTGTTTACCAATAATGAGACCAATACCGAGCGACTACTCGGGATCCCCAATGCCCAGCCGTATGTGAAAGATGCCTTTCATCGCTATGTGGTTGAGGGCGACCATGCGGCGGTCAATCCAGCTCAAGAGGGCACCAAAGCTTGCATTCACACCATGCTCGATCTTGCGCCCTTGGGGTCTGCCGAACTGTTGGTCTGTCTGTCTGCTCAACCGCCCGAACATATCCACACCGATCCACAAGCTCTTTTCGTGCAAAGGCGTGCCGAAGCCGATCAGTTTTATGCCCAACTGACCCCGGATGGGATCCCGCCTGACGAAGCTCAGGTCTTGCGACAAGCTCTGGCTAGGTTGCTGTGGACTAAACAATTTTATTTCTACGATGTGGAGCAATGGGCCAAAACAGATACTGAGCTGCCCAACCAACCAGCTCGGATCGTTCTGCGGAATCAGCCCTGGTTTCACCTCTGTGCCAGCGATATTTTAGATGCCGGACAAGTGGGAATATCCTTGGTTTGCCGCTTGGGATCATGCCTTTCACGCTTCAGTGGCGGCGATGGTGGATGTCGATCTGGCAAAACAGCAACTTCTCCTGCTCACCCAATCGCGTTATCTACACCCGAATGGTCAGCTTCCGGCCTATGAATGGAACTTTAGTGATGTCAATCCTCCAGTTCATGCCAGTGCTGTATGGCGAGTGTATTTGATTGAAAAAGGTCGTAACGGAACCGGCGATCGGGAATTTTTGGAGCGTTCCTTTCACAAGCTACTGCTGAATTTTACCTGGTGGGTCAATCGCAAAGATTCTTCCGGGAAAAACGTTTTTGAAGGTGGCTTTTTGGGGCTGGATAACCTTGGCGTTTTCGATCGCAGTTCTCCTCTGCCTACAGGTGGCACGCTAGAACAGGCGGACGGCAGCGCCTGGATGGCCATGTATTGCCTGGATATGCTGACCATGGCTCTGGAATTGGCCCGTGATAATCCTGCCTATCAGGAAACAGCAGCTAAGTTTTATCAACACTTTTTCTGCATTGCCGGGGCGATGGATCGCGTCGGGATCCAAACCGATGAACTGTGGGATGAAGAGGATGGCTTCTTTTACGATTTGCTGCGCATGAGTGATGGGACGGCGGTGCGATTGAAGGTGCGTTCAATGGTGGGGTTGATCCCCTTGTTGGCGACGGCAGTGATCGAACCGGAGCACTTGGAGAACCTGCCTGAGTTTGCCCAGCAGATTGAAGCGTTTCAGCGGCAGCGTCCCGAATTGTTTGTGAATGTGGCGGATCCCACCCAAGCAGGGGTCGCTGGGCGGCGCTTGCTCTCGGTATTGAGTGAATCCAAGTTGCGCCGCATTCTAGCTCGGATGTTGGATGAATCCCGTTTCCTTAGCCCTTACGGCATCCGCTCCCTATCCCGCTATCACATGGAGCACCCCTACACCTTTTATGTGGGATCCCATCCCTATCGGGTAGCTTATGAACCGGCAGAATCAACCACGGGCATGTTTGGCGGTAACTCCAACTGGCGAGGCCCGATCTGGATGCCGATTAACTCGCTGCTGGTGCAGGCGTTGGTGAAGCTGTATAGCTACTACGGCGATGACGTTCGGGTGCCCTGTCCGACAGAATCTGGCCCAGAAATGACCTTGTGGGAGGTGAGCCAGGAGATCTGCCGCCGTCTGATCGCCATATTTTGCCTGGATGAGAAGGGACGTCGCCCTGTTTATGGAGATACCGAGCGGTTCCATACGGATCCCCACTGGCGGGAACTGATCCTGTTTTACGAGTACTTTCATGGCGATAATGGCGCAGGCATCGGGGCTAGCCACCAAACCGGATGGACGGCTGCCGTGGCCCGTTTGATTCAGTTCCAAGGGGCCTCCAGCGCCCAAGGGATCCTCAGCGAAGGCCTAAAACCTGGGATTGACGCAACTCATTGAGCTCAATCAGTCCAGTTAGATCTATAGACGTTGATGGTCTGCGGTTTTCCGTTTCGATATCGGCTTGAAGGGTAAGGATTTGCCGTTGCAGAGTGAGCCATTGAGTCGGCAGTTCAGCGTCAATGAGAAGGGATCCCCGTAGGATTCATTCTGCATCTCTGCGGCGGATTAGCTGGTCTTGTTGAAATTGCAAAAGCTGGATCTGGTCTTCGAGAAGTTGGATCCAGTTCTGATAGGGATCAGCCTGGGCTGTTTGGGCTATGAGCAGGAGAATCAAGATGAATCTCATGGCTGGATTGTCACCTCCACGGTGAGGGTGCTGCTGGTCTGGTCGAGCTAGCGGATGCGAGAAATGGATCCCGCAAAAGGGGCACGGATGGTGAGGGAGTTAAGTTCAAGGTTGATGATTTGGAGTAGGCCCATCAGCACCTGATGTTGGGTGGTCTGCTCTTGGCGATAGTTGTCGGTGTCTTGCCGGTATTGGCGTTGAGCTTGTTGGGCCTGAGTGTGAGCAGTGAGCAGCTCTGAGTAGAGAGATTGCAACCGGAGAATCTCTTGCCGCATTAGGGAAGGGGCTACTTCACTAACCTGAAGGTGGGGGCGGTAGTGCTAGTCATAAATGGCCTGAGCCTGTTGGTAAGCCAGGATCCTTTGTTGGAGAACGATAGTGTCAGGGGGTGGGGTATTCTCCAGGGCCAAGAGCTGTGATTGGATTTTGAGTCGGCGGTTTTCTAGTTGGATCCGTTCTGCGTCGCGAACCACTAAAATGTCACCCAACTGCACGACTTGTCCCTGGCTGACTTGCAGTTCGGTAGGATCCGACAGGGTGATTTGGATCCGGTGGGGGCGGACGGGTTGTACCTGGGGAGTTGGTGTAGGTGGAAGATGCTTTGAGATGAACCAACCGAAATCCCGTCAAGTTTGAGCAATAAAATGAGCCAAACTACTCTTCCCGGAACCCGGTTCTCCTACTACCAATAGCGAATTGTCAGATAGTAGACTAGCCACAATACGCCGCTGTTCCGCAGACCCATAGCAGGGGGAACAGCGCAAAGTAAGACTAGACGTTTTTAGTTGCATTTATATTAAATTAGGATAGGTATGAGAGGTAGTTAGCTGGACAGGGAGCAGCAATGCCTTACAGCGTAGACCTTAAGTTCAGAGTACTCCAGTTTGTAGAACAACGGGGCGGCATCTCCAAAGCAGCTAAGCTCTATCAGGTGGGCAGAGCCACTATTTATCGCTGGCTAGGCTAAGCTAACTTAGAGCCTATTAAAGTTAAGCGCCGTCAACGTAAACTAGACTGACAAGCCCTCAGACATAGAGGGTGTCGTCAAAATACTTTAGCCCACAAAGTAATGGACCTGATGTGAACGGTAGCCAGATATGATGCGCTATGTTTCGCATACCGTGTGGCGATGCCGCGCCACTGCTTGAGTCCCCAAAAGGCATTCTCGACCAAATGCCTCAGCTTATACAAGTATTTGTCATACTCACGTTTCTCTCGGCGATTCCTTTTCGGTGGAATCACCACTCCGATTGCGTTGCCCTCCAAGTAGCCCACAATACAATATTTTGTTGATTTGACGACAGCGTCTAGGTGGGAGATAGCAAGCCCGTAGAGATTTTGGCAGAGAGGTCTTCCGGGACGATCTGCGCCACAAGCTAGTAGCGAACCCCTCCGGGATCCCTATCTCAAAACCTACCTCTGCCCGTGACGAGACCCAAGCGGATGTGTCACCGTAAAAGCATCTGCCGCCCTGACTCAGGAGATCTGTATCTATGTCCAGCAGCTTTTTGCCCTATTCCTCTGACCTTTCCTTTTTGCTCTGGCCCCTCAGTGGGATCCCGATTGGAGCCATTCTGATCCGCATCCTGTTGGTGTTGGGGCTGGGAGCCCTGTTTGGCACCGCCGTGGGCTTGATGCAGTCCACCCTGCTGCGGGAACAAGCCAGAGCCAGCCAGACCAATGCGTTGATCGGCCTCAGTGCTCTTGCGGGTGCGGCCTCCGCCTTGGCAGGGCCATTGGTTACCGTTCTAGCGGGATCCCTATTATTCCGGTTCTTGCCCCCTCAGTTTGCAGCTCTGATCACCGCCTTTCTCAATGTGGTCTCCACCGGAGCTGTGTTTGGGGCGATTTCTGGCACGGCTTGGGTACAGATGATGCAACCCCCCACCGCTGGCCCCTCCCCGTTTAGCAGCTTTCGCCTGCCCCGCTAAAGCCCAGTTTCACGCATCAATTCCCCAACAGCCGAATCACCCGTGTCCGCTCTCGAAACACATCATTGGGATCCACAGCGGGGGCGGCACTCCCCTGAATCGGGCTTAGGGGCCGTTCCGTATCAAATTGAAACAAATACACCGGCAACGTATCTTCCCCCAAGTGGAGGGAGGCCAGCGTGTCGATCTGGGTCAGGGCGTTGCGGCTGGCGGGCCGGGTCAAATTAAAGGCTAGGATGCGCTCGTCGATGGGTTCCAGTTCATCTCGTCCCAGACCGATGCTAAATTCTTGCTTGCCCTCGGCATTGGGCCCAAGCGACTGCACATCTCCTGCCTGAATCGGGCGGCTCTCTCCCGGTAAGCCCACCACAGTGGGAGGCTGATCCACAGGAGGCTTAGAGGCCGCAAACCGCAGTGCTTCTCCTTCTGGCAAAACTTGATAGTCCTGGTACTCGTGGCTGATCATCAGGGATCCCCGGAGCACCCGTCGGGATAGGCCATCCAAAGTCCAAAAACCGTAACCCGCATTGATCTGGGCCGAGCTGGGCAGCCAAAAGTCCTCCACAGCCCCAAACTCCAACAACGCAAACGCCTGTCCCCAGATGCCCGACAAAAACAGCAGCGATTGATGGGGTAAGCCTGTCTCGGGATCCAACCAAATCTCTCGCAACTGCCCCGCATCACTGGGATCTAACACCAGATGAATGGCCCGCCGCTCCCCACTCAGCAACACATCTGTCACCGATTGCACAGCATAGCGACCTTCGGGAGCCGACACATCGAACCCTACTTCTGGCATCAGCGCATTGGGTCGGGTGGTGTAGACCGAATACATCCGCAAAATATCCGACTGGTTGACCAGCTCCAAATCGCGAGAGTCTAACAGCCGAATCCGATCCCCTTCCCCCAGCCAGACTTGCCAGGAGCCATCCTGCCGATAGAGCACATCCAGCGTGGCGGTAAATTCCTGCGTGCCCGACATCCGCACCTGCTGGCGAAATTGCAGATTGGGCAACGGTGGTAGGGATCCCCAAGCTTCTTCATAGCGGGCCAGCCATTCCGCTCCCTCCTGGCTCTCTGCCTGGGCCAGCACCATGGGTGCCTCTATCTCTGCCCCCCAACTGGCAGATATTCCGATCCCGGACATACCTAGCACCATCGGCAAGACCAGCCCAAGCCCTGCAACGCCGTAACGTTTTCCCAACTTCATAGTGCCCCCTTCATCCACCACTTGGCCTTTAGGCTAACAGCTGCTCTAGGAGGGCTGGTGTGCCTGTTCTCAACATCCGTTCGGCAATCCCACTGTTGCTCTTAACTCAGCCCCTGTCCTGCGTTTGAGCGCTGAGAACCATGACTTATTCCGTCTTTTTCTCAAAATTATGATTGACACTGTAACGAAACATGACGATACTTGGGAGATATAAGACAATCCATTTAGCTCCGTAACGAGAGGTCAAGAACATGGAAGAACTGTTTGAACTCGGCCCTATGGTTTGGGTCTACACTGCCATCTTTGGTGCCATCATCTGGGGGGTATGGGGACAAACGGAAGACGACATCATGTTTTGATCCCACAACTGGCTCTCGGTCTAGATCCTGCGGCTTTTACTTCGGTCACTATCGACGAGATATTCTTGAACGAATCTAGGCTTTAGTTCAGACCTGAAGATTAGGGCTGATGAGCCAGTCCATACGGATTTTTCATAAGCTTTATTAGGTCTACTCCTGATCCCATCAGAGCTGGGTTGGTTTACTTTAAGTGCTTCGGCTAACCAGGGGCGAACTCCGCTAAATTGGTAGCGTTAGCCTACGGGAGAGCGACCAATGCAGGGTGATGATCTCTGGCGGAGATACCAAGACTGGCTCTACTACCATCCAGATCTCAAGCTTTACCTCGACATTAGCCGGATCCGGTTTGAGGCGGCTCAGGTTGCAGATCTAGAGGCTCCCTTCGCTAAAGCCTTTGCCGAAATGCAATCCCTAGAACTGGGATCCATCGCTAATCCTGATGAACGGCGGCAGGTGGGCCACTATTGGTTGAGATCGCCTCAACTCGCCCCCCGCGAAGACATTAGGCAGAGTATTGAAGCGGCCATCTCGCGGATAGAACAGTTTGCCCGAGACATCCATCAAGGGGTGATTTTGACACCGCAGGGGCAACCCTTTCGCCAACTGTTGTGGATCGGCATTGGTGGATCGGCTTTAGGGCCACAGTTTGTCAGCGCTGCCCTGGCAGAGGTTGAGCCTCCCTTGGGGATCCATTTTGTTGATAATACGGATCCCGATGGCATCGACCGAATCTTGGCGGGCCTGAGATCCGGGCTGGATCAAACCTTGGTGGCGGTGGTGTCCAAATCGGGCGGTACCCCTGAGCCGAACAACGGCATGGCTGAGGTGCGGGCGGCAGTAGAAGGTCGGGGACTCAACTGGGCCGGTCATGCGGTGGCGGTCACCAGTCCCGGCAGCAAGCTGGAAGAATTGGCCCGTTCTCAGGGCTGGATCTCCACATTTCCCATCTTTGATTGGGTGGGGGGACGCACTTCGATCATGTCGGCGGTGGGGCTATTGCCCGCAGCTTTGCAGGGGATCGAAATCCGCGAGTTTTTGGCGGGGGCAGCGGTGATGGATGCCGCCACTCGGATCCCAGGGGTAAAGTCTAACCCGGCGGCTTTGCTGGCGTTGGCTTGGTATGTGGTCGGGCAGGGGCAAGGGCGCAAAGATATGGTGGTGCTGCCCTACAAAGATCGCCTGCTGTTATTTAGCCGTTATCTGCAACAACTGGTGATGGAGTCTCTGGGCAAAGAGTTGGATCTGAACGGCAACCGCGTCAACCAGGGCATCGCGGTCTACGGCAATAAGGGATCCACAGACCAACATGCCTATGTGCAGCAGCTCCGGGATGGGGTGCCCAACTTCTTCGCCACCTTTATTGAGGTACTACAAGACCGGACTGGAGATTCTCTAGAGCTGGATCCCGGCGTCACCGCTGGCGACTATTTGAACGGCTTTTTGCAGGGCACCCGAGGGGCGCTGTTTGACAATGGCCGCGACTCCATCACCGTTACCATCAATGCTGTGGATCCCCGGTCGGTGGGGGCCTTGATCGCCCTCTACGAAAGAGCCGTGGGGCTTTATGCATCTTTGATTAACATCAATGCCTATCACCAGCCAGGGGTGGAAGCAGGCAAGGCCGCTGCCGGAACGGTGTTAGATCTTCAGCACAAGATGCTCATGACCGTCAGCTCTAGCCCGGGATCCCTGACGTTGGCAGAACTTGCGGCTCAGCTCGGCACCCCCGCCCAAGTGGAGACCCTCTATCTGATTGCTCGCCATCTGGATGCCAATCAACGCAGCATCCAGCTAATCGGGGATCTGGCCCAACCGGCATCCCTGCGGATTTCTGTTCGCAAATAGGAGTTGGTGGTGAACATGGCCTTTGCCCAGTGGGATCCCAGTTTGATTTCGTGGGCGATTGCCTTGGGGTTAAATTCCCTGCTGGCAGTTGCAGCCCGGTTCAGTCGCCAAAAAGCCCTGACCCAAGCGGGGATCCTACATGCCTGGATCTTGGGGGTATTGGTCTGGGGATCCCTGGGCTGGCGGGGGTATAGCGTCGTCGCAGCCTATTTTGTGGCGGGCACTTTGGTAACCAAGGTGGGCATGGTTCAAAAAGAAGCCAAAGGCATCGCCGAAAAGCGGGGCGGAGCACGAGGGCCAGAAAATGTCTGGGGATCCGCTTTTACTGGGGCTGTCTGTGCTGTGGGCTTTTTGTTTTGGCCCGATCCCTTTTGGTGGTTAGCTTACAGTGCCAGTTTTGCCGCCAAGCTGGCCGATACCACTAGCAGCGAAATAGGTAAAGCCTATGGCCAACGCACCTTCTTGATCACCACTTTGCAGCCTGTGGATGCGGGCACCGAGGGAGCGGTGAGCCTAGAAGGCACGGTGGCCGGGATCCTGGTGGCAGGGGGCTTGACAATGCTGTCATATTGGGTGGGAGGCGCTTGGACGGGTCTATTGCAGGGCGGGCTGTGGATCGGCTGCTGCTGGCTGGCAGCGATTGCGGCGACCACAGTAGAAAGCTGGATGGGGGTGGTGATTCAGCCTCGGTTTGATTGGATGACCAATGAGCTAATCAACGGGATCCAGACCACCTTGGCAGCCCTGTTTGCCCTTCTGCTAGGTTGGATTTCACTGAGTCTATGAGGACATCTGTTGTGACATCTGTTGTATAGACAAGGGAATAGTAGCAGCAGTGGGATCCCGATAGAAATCCTCAGCCCATAAGTCGGTCGCTCTGTGGATTTCCGCCATGAGCTAGCTGATAATCAAACACGGGTCAAACACGGGTCAAACAGTGGTCAAACAGGGGTCAAACAGGGGTCAAACAGGGTCAAACAATAGGAGGGCGGGCGATGGCAGGCTTATTACTGGTGGCGATGATCATTGCGCTGGGCTTTCTGGGCTATCGGCAGTTTTTGCCCTCTCCATCCCCAGATCTAGCTCCCGCCAACACAGAACTGAGACCCGAACCGGGATCCCCGGAGGTTGCTCCGACAGTGCCTTCGGCTCCCATTGACTTGATCCGGCAACCCAACCAGATTCGGGAGACTGTTGGGGGCACTCTGGAAACAGAATCCAGCCGTCAAGTGGAGCAGCTCGAAGGTCTGTAAGGGATCCATGCTCCTGACTCAGGGATCCCCAAACCCGCTCGAAATGTGTCCAAAACGCGATACAGTGGTAGCCCGAGCACAATGTTTCCCCAGTCTTTATCCATGCGGATCCCTTTGGTCACAGCCGAGCAAGCCGACAAACAGCTCCAAAAGGTTTACGAGAGCCTCGAAAAGACCTACGGCACGGCCCTCAATCCCCTCAAAGCTTTAGCTCACAAGCCCCAGTTGATGCAGGCGGTGATGCGACTCTACGGGGCAATCCATGCCGAGAACCCCCGCCTTTCCGAAGAACTCAAAGAGCTGATCAGTGTCCGCATCTCACAGATCAACGGTTGCCGCCACTATTGCCTGCCTTACCACACTCTCCAGGCCAAGCAGCACGGTGCCAGCGAAGCCCGCATCTCGACGGTGGCCCAAGCCCGCCATAGCGATCTGTTCAGCCCCAGTGAAAAGCTCGCCATCGAGTACGCCGAGCGCATGACCACCCCCAGCATGACCATCACAGAGTCTTTCTTTACTCAGCTCAAGACCGCTTGGCCCGATGACGGAGACTTGGTGGAGCTGAGCGCCCTGATTGGTTTCATGAACTTCTGGACGAAAGTGATCGCAGCCCTTGATATCCCCCTAGACGACATTTTTGCCGATCAGCTCGAAGCTGAGTGATGGGATCAAACTCAATGGCTAGACTGTGGATCCCACCTGACAGCAGATACCCTCAAGGCCAGTGTTCAGCAGCAAGAATCCACCAACTGGCTTAAGCCCTTTGTCTGATGAGGTGCCCACTGTCGATAAAGTTCTGCCGAGGAGCCAGCCACCCAACTTCAAGCTATAAAAAACTTCACGCTATAAAAAAAGCCCCTACCGGCAATGGCAAAGGACTTTTAATAATTAGGTTATCAGGATCCAAACGGAGCCTGTTCTAACTCACGCCCGCAGCGGCCAAAGTCTTGGTAGCTGTCTTGGTGGCAGATTTTGCACTGATGCGTTTGGGTGGAGTCTCCACCTCAGGCTCTTTGAGGCTGGGAAACAAGAAGTGGTTCTCTTCCACATATTGCGCCCCAAACAAACCTTTTTCGGCCCAGAAGAAGCGATCGATGGTATGCTCATTGCGCCGTACCAGCAGCAACGCCGGAGGTGGAATGGACTTCTCTTGAATATACTTTCGGGCAGCAGTCACCGATTTGTCTTCGCCACTGTCAAGGCTAAATTGAGGCACATGCTCAAGGATACGACGCCCCTCCAGTCGTCTGCGACTCTTACGCTTTCTTCTCCTTACCAAGGTGACTTCCTCCTGTCAATTTCTCTACAATCAACCGCCAAGAATATATCAGGTTCTCCCCTAATTTTCAACGTATTATTAAGAAAATCTGTTTCGCAAACATCGCAACGGCGAGATCCTGGTTTTCAGACCTAGTTTTCATAAATGTGACAATTTCATGGCAAGCGTCCCGGCTTTGTCAACTCAAATTCCAACCAGAGACTCTGCTGAGAGTGGCCCCCTGATCTAGAGAGCGTTGCAGTGCCGATCAGAATCTTCCCACAGTCACGTCTAAAACCAAGAAAGGGGATATTTAGAGTGCACCTCTGCCAAACCCAGGATCCTATCTGTAGTCTTGATATCCGCCCTTGATTTTCTGCTTTAATCTCAAAACTCTTCAAAACAAAATATTGGAGATATTTATACAATTCCATCAAATAAGATTATGCTGAAACCAGAGTAAAAAATGTTTGTTGTTTAACAGTCTGTTTTATGTCAAGTGCCATATAAAGTGCCATTGCTTTCAAG
>JAAUUM010000023.1 GCA_012031565.1 Synechococcaceae cyanobacterium SM2_3_2 | reverse complement strand
CATGTCTGCTGGATAACACGACATCACCGGCCTGCCCATGCACCGGCGGGCCCAGTTGGGATCGGCTATTGCCCAAGAACCCAGCATTTTCGACGGCTGAGTATCCAGGACAATCTGCTGCTGATCATGGAGCAAACTGGCGTGCCCCGGCGACTGTGGCGGGAGCGGCTGCATCAACTGTTGGAGGAATTTAGCATCACCCATGTGGCCCGTAGCTTGGGGCTCCAGGTATCGGGGGGAGAACGGCGGCGGGCGGAGATCGCGCGGGCGTTGGCGGCGGGGGTACAGGGGCCACGCTTTTGTTACTTGATGAGCCTTTTGCCGGGGTGGATCCCATTGCGGTGGCGGATATTCAGGAGGTGGTCAGCAAGCTCAAGCATCGGGGTATCGGCGTCTTGATCACCGATCACAACGTGCGGGAGACGCTGGAGATCACTGACCGGGCCTACATTCTCAATGATGGGGCGATCTTGGCCAAGGGCAATGCCCATGATCTGGCCAACGATCCCTTGGTGCGAAAGTATTACTTGGGCGAAAAATTCCGCATGTGATCTCTGTTTGCCCACCCCCTCACCCTTTGGTCTCACCCTTTGGTCTAACGCTGTGACCCCGATTGCCCCCGTCAAAACCCGCCCGCCTGCCCCCCACATCTCCCAGTGGGGATCCCGGCGGTTGATGGATCGCTATTTGATCACCGAGATGGTATTCCCCTTCATCTTTGGGGTGGGGGCCTTCACCACACTGGCCATGGCCATTGGATCCCTGTTTGAGCTGGTGCGGCTGATCGCGGAGTCTGGGTTGCCCATTCAGGTGGCGTTGCAGGTGTTTGTGCTGCGGGCACCCGAGATGATCGTGCTCACCTTTCCGATGTCGATGCTGTTGGCCTCGCTGCTGGCCTTTGGCCGTCTATCGGGGGACAGTGAGATCACCGCACTGCGCGCCTGTGGGGTCAATCTCTACCGGATGATTTTGCCCGCCCTGATCCTCAGCCTGGGGGTGACGGGGGTGACATTTGTGTTTAACGAGCAGGTGGTGCCTGTCGCTAATCGGCAGGCTGCCATCACCCTCAATCGTGCCCTTAATCGCACCCAGCCAGACTTTCGCCAAGAGAATATCCTCTACCAAGAGTTTGCCGAGATCCCCCAGCGAGATGGCGAGGGCCAAGTCATCACCCGGCAGGGGCTAGCAAGGCAATTTTATGCCCGCAGCTTTGATGGGCAGCAGATGCGGGGCATTGTGGTGCTGGACTTTTCTAACGAAAACCTCAACCAGATCGTGTTAGCCCAATCCGGGGAATGGCAACCGGAGGAGAATCGGTGGTTATTTCGGGATGGCACCAGCTATGTGGTTTCGCCCGAGGGCACCTACAGCAATATCGTCACTTTTAGCCAACAGGAGATCCAGCTGTCGCGGGCCCCTCTAGATCTCGCGCAGGAGGTGCGGCGACCAGAGGAGATGAATATCACCGAGTTGAGCCACTATATCGAGGTGATCTCCCGCTCTGGGGATGACCAGCAGGTGCGGCGCTTACAGGTGAATCTGCATCAAAAAGTGGCGATCCCGTTTGCCTGCTTGACTTTTGTTTTGGTGGGGGTGCCCCTCGGTTTTCGACCCACCCGCACCAGTTCCTCTTTGGGATTAGGGCTGAGCGTGTTGATCATTTTTGGCTATTATGTTTTCTCTTTTATTACTCAAGCGCTGGGGCAGATTGGTGCCTTGGGGCCAGAGGTGGCGGCGTGGTTGCCCAATGGGGTGGGATCCCTGACGGGGCTAGCCCTGCTCTATCGGGCCAATCGTTGATGGGGCCAGAAATTGCAATTCAACTGGATCCCTTTGGATGAAAGGAATTTTGATGAAAGGAATTTTGATGAAAGGAATGGGGAGGATCCGCCAGGGTATAGACAACCGACTCTGAAGCCACCGCCTGCCGCATAAAGCGAGGAGGATTGAGCAAGCCCACCAGCGCCATGCCATCGATCAGCCGCAGGGATCCGGTGATCTGATCTTGCAGCAGCTGATCCACCCGGAGGGGATCCGGCCCGGAGGTAAATGGGATCCCAGAGGCGAGGCCCAACCCCAACGGCACCCCGTAGGTGGGGGCATAGGACAGACAGGCTAGGGAGTGATTAAACACTTGAGCCAACGTGTGCATGGTGCGGGCGTGGGTTTGAATCTCCACCGGGCAGACGGATCCCGCTTGCAGGCTGTAGAAACCCGTGGGAGCCAGCGCCTTTTGGATCAGGCGAAAGAACTCCAGCGTGAACAGCTGAAACGATGGCCCCGACTCAATTGGATCGCTCAGGTCAGAGATAATCACATCCCATTGGCCGGATGCCTGCGCCACATAGTCCCACGCATCCCCGATCACCACCTGCGCCCGAACATCCGCAAAGGATCCCTGGTGCATCTCCGGCAGGTGCTCTCGACAGGCATTCACCACCTCTCCATCAATATCCACCATCACCACCTGCTGCACTGACCGCCAGCGCAGCACCTCTCGCAAACTGGCTCCTTCAGCCCCTCCCAAAATCAACACCCGTTGAGGGGGGGCATGGTGAAGAGCGTGCAAGATCATGGCCGGATGCACCAACGCCTCGTGATAAAGGAACTCATCCGCCACCGCCGACTGCCATTTGCCATCCAGCACCAGACTCTTGCCATAGGATCCCGTGTCCACCACCATCATTTCTTGATAGGCGGTATGGCGATGGGCCAATACCCGACTGATGCCGTGGGCATAGACATCGTGAGGGGTTTGGTATTCCCGCAGCCAGAGCAGGGATCCTGACTCTACCTCAGCTGCATGTATGGGGTCAGGAGGATCTATCATCACCGAGCCGCTAAAGACACATGCACAGCATCGGGATCCCTGGGTTGCAAGGTCATGCTGTGGTCGGGGGTGTGGCGAGCGATCTGCCGCAACACATGATGCCCCGCTTGCATGGCCGCCACGATATGGTCACAGGCCGCCACCGGTGTGGTGTGGGCACCGCAGGTAAAAACATCAGCGGCAGCATAGCCCAACTCGGGCCAGGTATGGATCGAGATATGGGATTCGGCCAACAAAGCCAAGCCCGTCACCCCGTGGGGTTCAAAGCGATGGATCACATCTCCCAAAAGCGTGGACTGCGCCTGTCGAGCGGCCTCGTGCAGGGTTTTCTGAATCAGCGTCAAATCATCGAGCAAGTTGGCCGGACAGTCGTATAGCTCAAGGATGCAATGGATCCCGACGGGAGCTAATGATCTATCCCCTAATTGGCCAGATAGTGACATTGTCACGTTCCTATCCCCTAATTGGCCAGATATGGTGTCAAAAAAACACACGAGAATTGATTATCTCACATCCAAAGGCTGCAAACTCAGGATCCAATCACTTCAGGCAATCGTCATTTGATCCAAAGCAGAGCATCCTGATAGAAGATAAAGCGGTGGTATACCAGAGCAACAAGAGGCTGTGATGAGCTTGCTGCCACTGCGACTCCCTCCTGACCTAGAAGCTAGGTTTTTGGCGGATGATGGGCGGCGCTCACTGCCCCATATCCGAGGGGTGCTCTTGACCGGGATCCTGGCTTTTGCGGGATTCTCGCTGTTGGACATCTGGTTCTTGCCCAGCCTCAGCATTGCTTTTGCCTGGATCCGGCTGGGGCTGGTCTGCCCCCTCTTGCTGCTGCTGCTGGGGTTGACCTACCGACCTGGGATCCATCGTTGGAGCCAGGGGATCATCAGTGCTGCCATTACCGTAGCTGGAATTGGCGTGGTTTTTCTGCGGTGGGCGGCACCAATCACCCCTAATTTTGATGAGATGCATGTGGGGTTGCTGCTGGTGCTGATGTATGCCTACACGGTATCTCGCCTGCGCTTTTTCTTTGCCACCCTGGTGGGATGGGGGTTGATCGTCGTCTACCAAGTCACTGCTGCTGAGATTGGCTTTTCTGCCACCGTGTTGGCCAAGAGCAGCTTCTTGTTAACCGCCATCAGCTTGATCGGGATGTATGCCAGCTATGCCCAAGAAAAGTCAGCTCGCAAAGATTTTCTTCAGTCGCAACAGATTCTGATGGAGCATCAACGGGCCGAAGATCTGTTGCTCAATATCCTGCCCAAGGCCATTGCCGAGCGGCTGAAGCAGAGTCCAGAGCGGATTGCCGAAAGCTATTTGGAGGCCACCATCCTGTTTGCGGATATCGTCAACTTCACCCAACTGGCGGAGGGACTGAGTCCCCATGATTTGGTGGAATTGCTCAACAGCATCTTTTCAGATTTTGATCGCTTGGTGGATCAGTTGGGTCTGGAAAAGATCAAAACCATCGGGGATGCCTACATGGTGGTGGGTGGGATCCCAGTGGTGCGTATGGATCATGCTCAAGCGGTGGCGGATCTGGCCTTGGCCATGCAGCAGGTCATCGAGCGCTATCGCCTCCAAGGTTATCCCCAGATGGATATTCGGATTGGCATCAATTCTGGCCCCGTCATCGCTGGGGTGATTGGCCTCAAAAAGTTCATTTACGATCTGTGGGGGGATACGGTCAATGTTGCTAGCCGGATGGAATCCCAGGGGCAACCGGGCACCATTCAGATCAGCCAATCCACCTTTGACATACTCCAGTCTGACTACCGTTGTTCCCTGCGGGGCAACATTGCGATCAAAGGCAAAGGAGACATGACCACCTATTTCCTCCATCAGGCGCTCCACCACAGGTGCGGCACAATACCCTAATGCAGATTCTCAATGCAGATATCTCAATGCAGATACCTCAATGCAGATACCTCAATGCAGAAAAGAAAGGGCTAGGTCTGATGATGGCGTTCTACTGTTCTGCTATTTTCCCCACCGCCAACAGTGCAGCTGCGACGTTGAGGCTCTCCTCAAACAGTCGATCGGGGCCAATCCGTTGGAGTTGTTGGGACAGAAGGTTGGCGAGGCTCTCATGCTCCATCGGAGACACCTGACGAATCTGGCAGGATTGAGCACCTCCCATCGTCTCCATTCTCATACAACCTGTCGTCTCAGAGCACAGTACCGTACAAGCATCCACATTGGGATCCGCAGCAGTCAGCTTCAGGCCGATCAGGTCGCCGGGATAGGCGGTGCCACCAGCCAAGGGCACAGCAGCCAATTCCGCCTCAATGATCTGATTGTTTGGCCCAGTCAGCTTAATCCGATCGATCAGATAGGCATCATGCTCCAAGGTGCGGATCCGTTCTAGCGGCTTCCAACCCAGTCGGCCCGCGATCCATCCCAAAAACAGCAGGGCTTGGCAGGGGTTGCCCCCGTTGTAATCAATCGTGATGTGGTCAACAAAAGCCAGGGCTTGCCGCCGATCGGGGGGATCAAAGGCTTGAGCGGTCAGTTCTTGCCAGGGGCTGAGCCGTCGCCAGTTCAGATCGCCGCAATGTTGACCCTGGTCAGTTAACTGTTGAATTTCATCCAAGTCTTCTTCAGGATGAACGAAATCCCGTGAGTCCACAATGATCCGGTCGCTGAGGCTGGCCATCTGCTGAAAGAGAGGGCTATTCAGGTCAAGATCGCCATTCCACCACAGGTAGGTGGGCAAATCGTTGATCAGCAGGGATCCGACGGTGCTGCCCAACCGCACAAAGGCTGACTCCGCCGCTTGCAGGGTGATGTACTCACAGCAGACAAGGTTAGAACGCTCATGACTAATCGGGCAATAGGCCGCCACTTGAGCTTCAATGGTATCGTCAGCCGACTCCGGCTTGGCCCGCATGTCAATGACTCGGCAGGGATTTTGGGTGGCAATGGATTCCACGGGATCCGATGGCAACAATGTGGAGGTATCCAGAGATTCGTACACCAACAGATTAAAGGTGGCGGCCCTAGCGGCGTTGCTATCTCCCGTTGAAGACCAGACCTTATTCAGTTCTTGCTCGATATCAGCGACCGAGACATCTTTAGGCCGCTGCAAAGGCAGCACAGCAGTGGACTGATCCATCCGATAGGTCTCCCAGAGACGCGCTTCTCGATCTTTATCTTACTGAGGGGATCCCAGACCATCCCGCTCTTTAAGGTCAGGTACAGATTGAGACCTGAGTTCTCAGCACCCCAACCAGCCTCACCCCACTAGACTCAATTGATGACTACAAATCGGGGTTAAGGGGTGGGCAACAACGGTTGAAAACCATGCTTGCGAGAGTATTCCCCAATCAAATCCAGCTTTTCTAGCGTGATGTGATTACGGCCCCAGCTAAAGTTGGTGTGCAGCCCTTCAAACTCCAACAGCATCGACTCCGCAAAACAAGCAAAGATCTGGCGGGTGGGCTTGGCCACATTGAGAAACTGTGAGATCGACCACTCAATATCGAGAGAATGCTCTACCATGCCGCCGTCGATAACATGGATCCCAGCCCGAGCCATCTCTGTGGACATGTTTTTGGGATAACCCCCGTCGATGATCACACAGGGATCCTTGAGGCTGGCCAGATCAACATCCATACTCTGGCTAAAGCTAGCCACCCAGACGATCAAGTCCGACTGTGGCAAAGCTGCTTCTAGAGAGCTGATATCACCCTGACCCAAGGATTGCTGCAAATCCTGAAGACGAACCTTATCCCGCGCCACCAACAGCAGTCGTTGCAAATCACAGCGGGCACTCAGCCAGCGGCAGACGGCACTACCAATGTCTCCGGTAGCCCCCACCACCGAGATAGTGGTCTTAGTCAAGTCAAGGGCATAGAGTTCGGCAGCGGCTTTAATCTGCTGACAAATGATGTAGGCGGTGTGGCTATTGCCAGTGGTGAAGCGCCGAAGATCCAGGTCGATGTTGCGAACCCGCTTGAGGCTATCCAACTTAAAATTTTCAAAGATAATGCTGCTGAAGCCCCCCAATGCCGTGATGTCGATGCCTCGTTTTTGGGCCAATGCCATGGCATTAAGAATCTTGCGGCAGGCGGTTTTGACCTTGCCCATCGCCAGCATTTCGGGCAAAAAGCAGGACTCCACATAAAGCCCCTGAATTGTTTGGCCTGTGATACTTGTGACCTTGATCTCGTCCACCAATTGGGCCGGAGCCATGCACCAAAAGTCCAAACCACTGTCTGCAAACTCTGCGTAACCCAGCTTCCCAGCCACTTGTTTGGCGTGGGTCAGATTTGTCAAGTGCCCAATCAGGCCGAACATAGACAGCGTCTCTCTTCTGTTTTCAGGGACTAGAGGGCAAGTGACAAGAGTTTATAGCCTAATGGAACCCGGAAACAGGGTGGGATCCCTGAGCTGGTCTGCAAGTCGAGATGGGGCCAGGGTTAGGGGCTTTTTCTACCATCAAGCTCTGGACAGAAAGACCTAAGCCGCTCGCAACCCTTGGGCCGATAGACGCATCACCTCGCGGGTGCTGAAGCCAATGTTGGATAACGCTTCCCCATAAGAGGACATAAAGTCTTCGACGATAGCCTCTCGATCCATCTGCAAGACCTTGACATCGTCGTCCACCTGTTGCAGCATCTTCCAGATCAGAGGCAGGCTCTGGGCATTGGCGGTCTCAATTTGGTCTTTGATATCGTCAAAGTGCTCCTGAAGCCACACTTCCCCAAAGTTGAGGTGCATGTACTCCTCCTTGACTACACCCTCTGTAATCTTGCGGGCAAAGTCATCCGCCACAGGAATATAAATGTTGTAGGCTGCAATGGCAAAACACTCGATCATCAACGACTGGATTACAAAGCAGGTGACCACATCATGTCGTTGCGCCGCTGCCTGAAAATTGCCATCTAATTCCCCAAAAAAGGTCTGGGCAAAGGGCATATCGGGGATCACCTCAAGGTTGCGAGCACAAGCCTGAAAGCCTTTCATATGGCGGTTTTCCATCTTGGCTAACTTCTTCAATTCCTCGGCGGCATCCGGCACCATTTCAGCCAAGGTCAGGTAATTATTGTGGGCCTCTTGCTCACCCTCAATCACAATCGCATTGATGCGTGAATAGGCGTCCCTGTAAGCCTTAGAGGTATAGTCCAGACCGCCAACCGAACCTCCAACCGTTGTATCGGCAACAGCGATTGTGGCGGCAGAGCTAGGGGATACTTCGTTGACGGTAGTCATAGGGACTCAATTCCTCCAAAACAAACAAAACAGATGAGAACAAGTGAGCTGAGCTGTGGGTAACAGAGACCCTATCACCTTCAGGATAACGGCAAACGGGTTGTGGCGTGTTGATCATCAGGGATCCCCAGTTGATCCCCAGTTGACCCCGGCCCAAACCTGCACCACCAAACCTGCACTACAAGACTGATACTAGTATTAAATAGTATTAAGTGATTCGTTGTTAGCGCTGACAGCATCCCACAAGGCATCTTTATGGATATCCAACTTCCTGCTCCGCTTGAACTGGTTTTGCCCTTTGTGCATCCCCTCTCCATGTTTGCTGCATTTGGTCTGGCTCTCTACGCCCTTTACTCCGGCCTGAAGGTGCGTAAGACCCGGAGTGCCACCGGAGAAGCCAAAAAAGAGCTGGTCAAAGGCAAGTTTGCTCAAAAACATTTTCAAATTGGATCCCTTTTCTTAGCCTTGATGGTGATTGGGGCAGTTGGGGGGATGGGGGCTACCTATGTCAGCAACGGTAAGCTCTTTGTCGGGCCTCACCTGTTGGCCGGCTTAGGGATCCTCACGTTAGTGGCTCTGTCAGCGGCATTGGCGCCTGTCATGCGGGATGGGCAAAAGATGTGGGCGCGCCATCTTCATGTTGTGGTGAACGTGGTTATTCTTGGCATTTTGGGTTGGCAAGCTGCCACAGGGGTACAGATCATGCAACGGATCATCGCTGCCATGATGGAAACCAGTGTTGTTGTTTAAGTCCCAATGTTGTTGTTTAAGTCAGGGACTGCACAGGGTTTCATCGGGATCTGTACTCAGTCCTAAACTCGGGCTCACCTGCTGGTTGATCGAGATATGCCATGCTTAAGATTAACCGGCATTGACACCCTCAGCCCAATCGGCCTATCGGCATCCTCGGCACTTCTTGGCCGTAGCTCCACTGACTTTCTGACTGTGACACTTTCTCCGTTCTGAACCTATGGATCTTTCCTCCTCTTCTCAAACTTTTCAACCGACTTCCCTGTGGATCCCTCCGTCTGGGGTGGTGGTTCCCACCGTGATCGAGCAATCGAGCCGGGGTGAGAAGGCGTTCGATATCTACTCTCGGTTACTGCGAGATCGGATTGTCTTTTTGGGCAGTGCCATCGACGACGAGGTGGCCAATATCGCCATTGCCCAGATGCTGTTCTTGGAAGCAGAGGATCCCAGCCGCGATATCTATCTCTACATCAACTCCCCAGGGGGATCCGTCTATGCTGGCATGGGCATCTTCGACACGATGGAGTATGTCCAACCCGATGTTTGCACCATTTGTATGGGCTTAGCCGCCAGTATGGGAGCCTTTTTGCTGACGGCAGGCGCTCCTGGCAAGCGGATGTCCCTGCCTCATGCCCGTATCATGATCCACCAACCCTTGGGGGGGGCAGAAGGACAGGCCACTGACATCGAGATTCAGGCCAATGAGGTGATGTTTATCAAACGGCAGATCAACGAGATCATGGCTGAGCGGACTGGACAACCCATCGAAAAAGTTGAGCAAGATACAGATCGAGACTATTTCCTCAGCCCAACTGCTGCCCGTGACTATGGCTTGATCGATGAGGTGATCACCCGAGGGGATTTGTTGCCCACCGACAAAAGACCGGAGGCCATTCATCCTTCCTAGGTCTCCCCAGCCCTGATCACTCTGAGCAATTTCTGATCAATTCTTGATCAATTGAGTTTCAGTTGAGATTTGCGTCGATGACCCGGCCCTTTTTAATTGGATTGACGGGCGGCATTGCCACTGGCAAATCTACAGTCGCCGGGATCCTGATGGAGCAAGGGATCCCGGTCTTAGATGCTGATCGGTTGGCACGGGATGCGGTTGCCCCTGGCTCCGAGATGTTGGCTCAGCTACACAGCCGCTATGGAGATGGGATCCTGTGGCCCAATGGATCCCTGCATCGGCAAGGGTTGGCTAGCCTCATTTTTCGGGATCCGGCGGAGCGAGCTTGGGTGGAGAGCTTAATTCATCCTTATGTCCGCGATCAGATGGAGCAGGGCATTCAGGAGTGGCAAAAGCAAGGGATCCCGATTGGGTGTCTCATGATTCCGCTGTTGTTTGAAGCGGGTTTAGAAAACGGGGTGGATGTGATCTGGGTGGTGTCCTGTGACCTTCAGCAACAACGGGAACGGTTACAAAATCGAGATCACCTGTCTGATCCTGAGATCGAAGCCCGCCTGTCGGCCCAATGGCCCCTGGAGCGCAAGTGTCAGCTCGCCTCTACAGTGCTGAACAACAATCGGGATCCCCAGCACTTGAGAGTTCTAGTTTGGGCAGCGTTAGAAGAACTCCCGACTTGCTCTCGCCAAGACCATTGTTAGCGCATCCATTGTTAGCCAATCTCCTATTAGCCAATCTCTCGCCAATTGAGACAGATACAAAAGGGCGCACAATTGAGTGACAGACCATTAAGCACTGGATATAGTGTTTACCAATAAGCACTCACACCAGTGGCAGGGTAATCCTATGCATTCCATCGTTATTCGTCACGCTGATCGCACCCGCAGCGTCTACCGGATGGAAGAGAACACCGTTTCTCTCGAAACCGAACAGGGGGAACAAATCAGCCTGGATGCCTGTGCGGCAGTCAATTTGGCATTGGCCATCTTAGTGGACTTTGCCCATACCCCTTATCTGGCGGGACAGGCCGATATCATCGATCACCTGTTTGACCAGATCGTCAGTCAACAGTCGGTGGGCCAGCAACAAGCCGCCTAAGCAGTTAGCTTCACCCCTCTCTACAGACCGACCAAACTTAGGGTACAGTTCTCAGTAATACAGTTAAGAACTGTTATGGCCCGTTTGAGTTGGTGGATAGTACCCTTTCATGTTGCATACACTGGCTTGGCTGGATGTCGGGAATTGGAGTGGTGATGATAGAGGCTGGCTTAGTCTGAACTGGTTACTCAGGGACGGGTTTTCAAGCCTGCTCTGGTTGCTAGGATCCCTACTGCTAGCTGAGATCACCCGGGATATCCTGCACTGGTTGGCTCACCGCTATCCCACCCACTTTGTAGACCACTACATCCACCACCGAGTTTTTCGCAAAGATCTCACCGTTACCGATCCACAGCTTTATCGTCAGTCCCAACTGCGGCATGATGTGCCAGAATCCCTCGCCATGATGGTCGCAACGGCCTTGCTCTGGGGGCTTGCCACGTGGAGGGATCCCGCCCATGCTTCAGCCTCTGGCATTGGGGTTCTCTATGCCTTCAGCTTTTTGATTGGGGGATTTTCTCGGGGGCAAGGTCTGGCGCTAGAGAGTGATTTGACCCATCGACCGGGTGCCTTTGCCTCTCCGCCTTCTCGCTGGTTTGTCAACCGCACCTACCACTGGCGACATCATTTTGATGACCCGAACGCTTACTATTGCGGTACGTTGACACTGTTGGATCGGGTGATGGGTACCAGTCTCTCTCTCAAGGGCAAAACAGTTGCGGTGACCGGATCCTCTGGCACCTTAGGGAAAGCTCTGCTGAAGCGGTTCTACGCGCAGGGATCCCGCCTGATCGCCCTCACCTCAGGTCAGGATCCCGTCACCATTGAGGTGGATGGCAACTCTCTTACCGTGGAAACTATCTATTGGCAGGTGGGGCAAGAACAAGCCCTACAGGAGACCCTACAGCGGGTGGATATCTTGGTGATCAACCACGGCACCAATCCCCACGATCAACGCAGCCCCGCAGCGATTCAGCAGGCTTATGAGGTCAATACCTTTTCCGCATGGCGATTGCTAGAGCTGTTTCTCACCACCGTCAAGACCAATGCCGATATCGCCCGCAAAGAGGTCTGGGTCAACACCTCCGAAGCAGAGATCATGCCCGCCTTCAGCCCGCTTTATGAGTTATCCAAGCGCGCCTTGGGGGATCTGGTCACCTTGCGCCGTTTGGATGCCCCCTGTGTAATTCGCAAAGTGGTGCTGGGGCCGTTCAAAAGCACCCTCAACCCAATTGGGATCCTGTCAGCAGATTGGGTGGCTGGTCAGATCATCGGTCAAGCCAAGCGAGACTGGCGCACGATCATCGTCACCATCTATCCCTACACGTTCATCTTGATCCCGTGGCAGGAGTTTTGGAAGTCTCTCTACTACCGCCTCTTTAGCCGCTCCTCTCAGGTGGGTCAAGGCCAGGGATCCCCGGTTGGCATTGCAGATCTCACAGATCAGGATGGTTCTGAGACTATTTAGGGCTGAAAATAACCAGGTCAACGAGTTACAATAGCTTGCTGGCTTTTTTGAGATTAATTGTGGGCCTTCACCAGCTCCATCGGCCCACCCCTTTTCTTAACAAGCCCGGATCCAAATCTTGAGTCAGTCTTGTTGGCTCGCTGCTGGCTTGTTGGCTCACCGCTGGATCTCACCTGAACACTTGGCTCAATGCACCCTAACCCTATGGCTGAAACACCCACCCTTCCTGAAAACGAAACTTTAGCAGCCGAGAGTCATTCTCGGTTTGCCCTCAAAGCCCTCTGGCTTGACAAAGACTTGGCCATCGCCGTCGATCAGCTGGTGGGCAAGAATCGTAGTCCCTTGACCAAATACTTCTTCTGGCCTCGGGATGATGCATGGGAACAACTGAAAACCGAGCTGGAGAACCGCACCTGGATCTCCGAAATAGAACGGGTTGAATTGCTGAACCTGGGCACTGAGGTGATCAACTACTGGCAGAACGAGGGCCGCAATCGCCCCGTCACCGAAGCCCAGACTAAGTTTCCTCAGATTCTCATCGGTGGCCAATCCTGACTCAGCCTATGCCAGCCAAGCCTGTGCCAATCAATAACGGAGCTAGCAAAGTTCTTCTAAAGCCTAGATCCGCTATTCAGCCTCACATTTGGGCGCAAAGCTAGACCAATTTGGCCATGATCTGACCCCCCAACCTTGCTGAAGAACAGCGAGGTGAGGTAGATTAGCACTCGGATACCCAGAGTGCTAACACCTTCGTGGAGGCTCTGGTCTCTATCTTCAACTGTTTCAACTACGGCATTCCTGCATCAACTTATGGCAAAGATCATCGTTTTCAAAGACGAAGCACGGCAAGCTCTTGCCGACGGCATCAACCAATTGGCAGACGCAGTTCGAGTCACGCTGGGGCCAAAAGGCCGCAATGTGTTGCTTGAAAAGCAGTTTGGTACGCCCCAAATCGTCAATGACGGGGTGACCATTGCCAAGGAGATTGAGCTATCGGATCCCCTGCAAAACACCGGGGCGCAGCTCCTGCGGGAGGTCACCTCCAAAACCAACGATGTGGCCGGAGATGGCACCACCACGGCGGCCATTTTGGCTCAGGCCATGGTGAAAGAAGGCTTGAAGCTGCTGTCCAGTGGGGTCAATCCTGTCAGCTTGCGGCGCGGCATTGACAAAACAGTTCTTCACTTGGTAGCCAAGATCACCGAGATGGCCAAGCCGGTCGAAGATAGCAAGACCATTGCCGAAGTGGCGGCTGTCTCCGCTGGCAATGACCCGGATGTGGGCCAGATGATTGCCACCGCTATGGAAGCTGTGGGCCGAGAAGGGGTGATCACAGTGGAGGAGTCCAAATCGATGGACACCGAGCTGGAAGTCGTGGAAGGGATGCAGTTTGACCGAGGCTATATCTCCCCCTATTTCGCCACCGACATGGAGCGGATGCTGACCGAGTTTGATAGCCCCTACCTTTTGATCACCAGCAGCAAAATCAACTCCATTCAAGAATTGGTGCCGATCTTGGAGAAGGTGGCCCGAGAAGGTCGGCCTCTTTTGATCTTGGCGGAAGATGTCGAAGGTGAAGCTCTGGCCACATTGGTGATCAATCGCCTGCGCGGGGTGCTGAATGTGGCGGCGGTCAAGGCTCCTGGCTTTGGGGATCGGCGCAAGGCCATGTTGGAGGATATTGCGACCCTCACAGGCGGCCAGATGATCGCCGAAGAGATCGGCCTTCGTTTGGACACCGCCACTTTGGAGATGCTGGGTCAGGCTCGCAAAGTGACGATTACCAAAGATAAAACCACCATCGTGGCCATCGGTGATACCGCTGATCAGGTCAAAAAGCGGGTGGCTCAGATTCGGCAGCAATTGGACAATACCGAATCTGACTACGACAAAGAGAAATTGCAGGAGCGGATGGCTAAGCTCAGCGGTGGCGTCGCCGTGATCAAAGTGGGTGCAGCCACCGAAACTGAATTAAAGGATCGCAAACTTCGGATTGAGGATGCCCTCAACGCCACTCGTGCGGCAGTGGAAGAGGGGATCATCCCTGGCGGTGGTGCGACTTTGTTGCACCTGACCAAGAGCATCGCTGACATCCTGGGATCCCTCAGCCCTGAAGAGCAGATGGGTGCCAATATCGTGGCCAAAGCTCTGGAAAGCCCGCTTGATCAAATCGCCACCAATGCCGGACTGGAAGGCTCGGTGATTGTGGAGCGATTGAAGGAAAAAGATAGCTCCATGGGCTATGACGCCATGCGGGAGGAGTTCATCGATATGTTGGCGGGCGGTATCGCGGATCCTGCCAAAGTGACTCGGACAGCCCTGCAAAATGCAGCCTCCATTGCGGGGATGTATTTGACCACTGAAGCTCTGGTGGTGGAGAAACCTCAGCCCCAGTCGGCTGGTGCCCCTGGCGGCGGTATGGGCGGCATGGGTGGTATGGGCGGCGGCATGGGTATGCCCGGTATGGGCGGCATGGGCATGATGTAAGTTAGCCATCAGCTCGCTATTCCGGTGAAAAACTCAATTACATAAGCTGACTGTAGTAGTCTTAATCGCTGTCCTGGGATGCCACCCTGGGGCAGTTTTTTTGACTTTCAACCTATTAAACGGGGTTGTGCTGAAATCCTTGACATTAAAAAATCACAATTATTTAACTGGCAGAGGCAGTTGATGATCGGATTCAAAAAAACTAACGCCTAGCCCACAGTTTGGATCCTTTAGATTCAAATTCAACTCCTCTCTTGTCTGGTGGCCGCACTACTATAGTGGTATCCAATAAATCCAACTTTTCGTGGGCACTCAACCAGCGTTTTTCTTAACTGATCAGAAGGGCGATTGGTGCCATGTGGATCCAGGTTGGCAAGCCCTGACCGGAACGACAGCTGATCAGGCTCTTGGCATCGGCTGGCAGAGCTTGATTCATCCGCAAGAACAGCAGCGGGTGGTGGCAGAGTGGCAGGCCGGCATCCGTGCCCAAACTCGATTTAGCTTGACCTACCCATTGGCCCATCGGGAAGGTCGATACCGAACTGTCCACCATATTGTCTCGCCTAGCCCATCGGGGTACATGGGATCCCTCACTCAGGAAGCCATGGAGCTGGAGGGAGAAGAGCAGGGGTTAAGCCTGTTGGATCTAATGTTTGCTCACTCTTTGGAGGGGCTTTCCTGATGCTGATGGATCAGCCGCTGGAGTGGCATGATGGCATCGATAAAGAAGCGGCCTTGGACTTTGCTATGACTCATCAGCATCTGGTGCGGGTCAATGGGGCTATGGCGGATCAATATGGCTGCACCGCAGTAGCGCTTTTGGGCCGAACTCTTGCTGATTTCTTTGCCCACGATCTGGACTATGGCAGGCGGGTCTTTCGAGAGTTTTTGGATGCCGGATGGTTGAGGATTGAAACACAAGAGAGGCGGGTGGATGGATCCCCGATCCTGATCCAAGGGAACTATGTCTGCCTATATGACTCGCAAGGGCGAATTCTGGGACATTTTGGCACCCAGCAGGAGGTGACCGAGCAGAAAAAGAAGGAAAACGACTACAGACATCAAGCCTTGCTGATGCAGAAGATATTGGATGCCACCCCCAATGCTGTCTATATCTTTGATCTGACCAGGCATCAAAACACCTATGCCAATCCCCGTGTCCAGACGATCCTGGGCTATACCCCTGAAGAAGTGATGGCAGCAGGTAGCAGTCTTTTGGTCGATCATATTCATCCTGAAGATTGGCCTCGTGTCCAGATCCATTTAGATCGATGCCTAGAGATGGATGATCAGATGGTGGCTGAAATTGAATATCGCTTTCAGCGTCCTGATGGATCCTGCTGTTGGCTCTACAGTCGGGATGTTGTCTTTGCCCGCACTGACTCAGGCCAAGTTCAGCAAATCTTGGGATTTTTGCAGGATATCACCGACCGCAAGCAGGCGGAGATAGCTCTTGCTGACAGTGAAAACCGCTTTAGGAATATGGCGGCTAACGTGCCGGGAGCCATTTTGCAGTATGTATTGCACCCAGATGGCACCGATCAAGTTATTTATATGAGTCAGGGCTGTCTGGCTATTTGGGAGGTGGAAGCCGCCGCCGTTGAGCTAGATGCCAAGATCCTCTGGGACATGGTTCACCCGGATGATCGAGAGGCCATGTTTGAGTCGGTACTGACATCTGCCCGCAGATTGGATCCCTGGCAATGGTCATGGCGGATCCTCACACCTTCAGGCCAACTCAAGTGGCTGGAAGCCTCCGGTCGCCCTCGCCATCTGGACAATGGCGATATCCTCTGGGATTCATTGATTTTGGATGTAACCGCCCCCAAGTTGGGGGATCTGGCCCTCCAAGCCTATCAGCGTCAATTTCAATCTTTGGTGGAAAATTCCCCTGATATTATCGAGCGTTTTGATCTAAATCTAAAACACCTCTATGTCAGCTCTTCTCTTGTTAAAGCTACTGGCATTGCTGCTGATGACTTTATCGGCAAAACCTGCCGAGATTTGCAGTTGGATCCCAAGATGGTCGATTGCTTTGAAAAGGCTACTGCACAGGTGTTGGCAACAGGACAAACCCAGCGAATTGAGTTTACAACTCCCACAGTTTACGGGATCCGCCAGTTTGAGATGTCGGTCTCTCCCGAACGGAATTCTGAGGGATCCATTGAATCTTTCCTCTGTATCTCCCGAGATGTCACAGCTTACAAAGAAGTTACAACTGCCCTTTCAGCCAGTCAGCGGCAGCTGCAATCCTTAATTACCAATCTTCCGGGAGCCATCCTGCAATGCCTCTGTGATCGAGACTACACCGCGCTTTATATCAGTGAAGGGGTAGTGGCCATCACTGGATATGCCCCAGAAGACTTTATCAGTGGTCGCATCCAACTTAGTTCATTGATCGATCCCCTTGATGAACCCAGAGTCTGGCAAACCGTTTGTAATGGCATTGAAAAAGACAATTTTTATGAGGTTAAATACAAAATCACAACTCAAAATGGCGATTGTAAATGGGTTTTGGATCGGGGCCAGGGCATTTACGATGAAACAGGTACTTTGCTATATTTACAAGCCTTCATCAGTGATATTACCAATCTGAAGCAGGCTGAGTTGTCATTGCAGCAGCAGGTGTTGCGAGAACAAACTCTAAATCGAGTTATTCGTTCTATTCGGGACTCTCTAGACCTCAATACTATTTTTGCAACAGCTACCCATGAGGTCGGGATCCTACTGAAGCTGCAAAGCTGTGTCATTGTCCGCTACGATCCAAAGTTAAAAGTATGGCGGCATCTGAGTGAATACCTTTCCACACCAGAGCAGGTAAGCTTTCTTGATATCGATATTCCCAATGATGGCAACCCTTTCTCTGCACGGCTCCAATATCAGCAGATCGTCCAGTTTAGAACTGAAGATATTGATGATGAGATCAATCGTGATTTAGTCAATAATCTTCAGGGATCCTGGCTGTTGGTGCCGATTGTGGTGGAGGGTTTGACCTGGGGGAGTTTTTCTTTGTATAAGCAAGATCCGTCCTATCAGTGGCCAGAAGAAACCATTCGTTTGATGCAAACAATCACCGATCAATTGGCCATCGGGATCCAGCAGGCTCAACTCCATCAGCAATTACAAACTCTCAATCAATCCTTGATCTCAAAGGTAGAAAAGCGCACCGCCCAACTCCAGCAAGCATTTCAGGCGGAATCTCTACTGCGGCTTATCACCGAGCAGGTACGCAATAGCCTGGATGAAAATGTCATCCTCAAGACGGTGGTGGACACCCTCGGCGAAAGTCTTTCTCTGCTCTTTTGCAATATCTGTACCTACACCGATGATGCCATTTTCCCTCGCCATGTCTTTCAAAGCACCCATCAACCCCTTCCCCAGCTCATTTTGTCCCTGAGAGAGTATCCCTGGGTCTATGACAACCTTCGGCAGGGACAGTCTTGCTATTTTTCTACCCAACTAGAGGACATGTGGGTCAGCCTCTTTATTGCCCCTGTTCAGGACGATCTCTGTACCCTGGGAGACATCTTGGTGATGCGGAGTGGCCACGAGTCTTTTCGCTCATCAGAGATCCGATTGGTGGAGCAGGTTGCCAACCAATGTTCTATCGGATTGCGTCAATCCCGCCTCTTTGCTGCTGTGCAAAACCAAGTCCAGGAGCTGCACCGTCTCAACCATCTCAAGGACGATTTCTTGAGTACGGTTTCCCATGAGCTGCGCTCCCCGATGGCCAACATCAAAATGGCCACCCGAATGCTGGGGGTAAACCTAGAACGGATCAATGTTCCCCCCAATGTGCAGCGATATATGCAGATTTTGCAGGAAGAAGGTGATCGCGAAATTAACCTGATCAACGATCTGCTGGATCTGGCCCGTCTAGAAGCCGATACCCCCCAACTTAGTCTCAAAACAATGGATCTGAGCGAGCTCATCCAAAAGTTAATTCTTCCACTCGAATCAAGGCTGAAAACCCAGCAGCAACGTTTTGACCTTGAGATTGGCCCCGACGCCCAATTCATCACCACTGATGTGAGTTATCTGGAACGGATCTTGGGAGAACTACTCCACAATGCCTGCAAATACACCCCGTCTGGTGAGAGGATCCTGGTTGATATCCAAGTTAGTATCCAAGCCAGCTCAATGTTGCAGATCCAGGTGATCAATACCGGCGTCGAGATCCCCCCCCAAGAATGCGATCGCATCTTCGATAAGTTTTACCGAGTGCCCAACAATGATCCCTGGAAACATGGCGGCACTGGGTTGGGATTGGCCTTGGTCAAACGGATGGTGAAAGTATTAAGAGGAGCGATTGAAATGTCCAGCAGGAATAACAGCACCTGTTTTGCCATCAACTTGCCTCGCCATTTATAGATTTCATAGACACTTCATAGACATAGATTTCATAGACAAGGATCCCCTGTCAACGACCCGCCAGCAAAACCACCACTATTACGATCACCACCCCGGCCAAAACCGCCAGGATCCCGATCACAGCTTTTTTGCGAGCACCACCAGACTTTTTTTTCTCTTTCGTTTTTCCAGTGGGAATCTGTTCCTGCCGGGTTTGGGTAGAGTAGGATCCCTCTTCTGGCTCAGGGGTACGAAACGGGTTGCTACTGACGGTGCCATATAGCTCAGTCGGGGCATCATCCTCGGGGTAATCATCCACCATATTGTCATCGGGCATATTGTCATCGGGATTGTCATCGCGCAGATCGACCGCTGCATCCTTGGGAGACACAATGGTCGGGCCATCTCGATCGGTGCTGGCAGAAAAGCTCTGAACCTGGGTTTTATCCCAAGCAGCCGTCTCACTCAGGCTTTCTGGTTTCTGGGGGTCAAATTCATAGCTCTGTTCCCATTCATATTTTTCTTGCCGCTGGGATCCCGCTTCTCGCCCATACAGCGTCACAGTTGAGATGGAGTCAAGCGAAAGTCCCAACAGGCGATTACGCACCTGACCGGATAGACCATCATAATTGGGGGCGGGGCCAGGGGGGCGGGTCAGCAAAATATGGAGATGATCTTGCCGTTGGCGAACCACAACCTTAATGCGGTACTGAGCCAGGTTGGCTTGCAGGAGTTGGGTGATCTCGGCTTCACTCATGAGAGAACAAACTCAGAAAGAAAATCTACAGAAATGGCAGATCTGAGGAGAGCCCGATCAGCTCAGTCGAGAAAGATGCCTTCATGAGTGTATCTGGCTGGGGGTATGGTATCTACACCTACCAACTAAGAGGCCATCACCCCTTGATAGTTGGATCCCTCAGAAGGTTCACTCAGCATCGACAATAGCCCAATCATTGAGGCCAACTGGGTTTGGCTATCCGCAATCATGCCTGCCATCTGTTGCAGGGATCCCGACACCCCCTGAATCAGGTCTTGGTGCTGACGGAGCTGATGTTGGGTTTGCTCCAGATCCTGCCGTCGCTGATTTAACTGCCCCCAGCGTTCTGCCAGCCCTTGAATCTGAGTTCGGAGGACACGCTCTTGCTCGAAGAGTTGCTTTTGCTGTTGGTTAAGGGCTTGGCTCTGCTGATCAAGCTGGGTTTGAGCGGCTTGAAGGGCTGTCGCCACGTTCTGTTTTTCTTCTTCCAGTGCGGCTTTACGACTCTGCTGGGTGCTGCGTTGCTGTTGAATCAGGGCCACTAGGGGGCCAATATCCACTTTGGGTTGATCTTGACCCGCTGCCGCCGTATCCCCTTTGAGCTGGGCCAATCGGGCTTCCTGCCGCATCAGCTCTTCATACTCCCGCTGGAGAGAATCCTGCTGAGGCAAGATCGTCTCCTCCAACAGCTTGAAGGATTCCCGCAAAAAGTCCAGTTCCATTTCGATTTCAAAACGGTCATCCGGGGAGGCTTGCTCCAGGCTGGCTTGTTGTTCGGCAATCTGCTGTTGGCTTTGCTCTAGCTCGGCCAATTGCTGATTCACCTGTCCAGACCGCTGTTCGTAGAGGCGGCGCTGCTGCTCGACTTGAGCCTCCAAATCCGGCAGGCTGATGGAGGTGAGGGGAGCAGGGGATCCCTGGGTATTCTGGGCAATCAGACTCTTGTTGTCTTGCAGCAACCAATCGGCACATTGTTTGGCCTGTTCGGTGGTGTTGAGAGCCTGTGTGATGCCCTGAATATGCTGCTGTAAGAGAGCCAATTGGCCTGTGTGTGCCTGCACATCGGCATAGAGTTGCACCAAAGACTCCCGAGCGTTCAACCAGTCCTGACGCTTCTGCTCCCAGTCTTGCAGGGCTTGATCAATCTCCGCTTGGCTCTGTTGGGCCTGCTGATGCTCCTGCTCCAATTGGGCCAGGGCTTGATCGAGGGCTTCTTGCTCTTGCCCCAACCGAGCATGAAAATCCTGGAGATACTGCTGGGGATTGGACAGGGTGGTCAAGTCGGTGGCCAGATTGCCCAACAAAGATTGCAATTCGGCAGTTTCTGCATCCCCCAGCCGACTTTTTTGGGCCTCCCCCAGATGGCGAGCCAGTTCTTCCTGTTGCTGGCGCAGGGTTTCTCGTTGCTGCCCCACCAGCCGCTGTTGTTCGCTGAGATGAGCTTCAAGAGAGGCTAACTCTTGTTGTTTGGCCTCCAGGATGCGGGTCTCTTCCTCCGCCCGTTGATATTTTTCGTAGAGGGCACGAACCTCTTCTTCGTGACTATCCAGCTCTGACAGACGACGGTTCAGTTCATTGGACTGAAAGCTGAGGGACTGCTTCCATTCTTCGATTTCTCCCTCTTGTTCGCGGGCCCGTTCTTGCAAACGGCTAAAGTTTTGCAGATAAGTCACCACCTGCTTGGCCGCTTCGGTGATGCGATTAATTTGGCGATTCGCCCCAATATCCACCAACACCAAGCTGCCATCCTTAAACTCACGGGCAGCCCGTCCTTCAATGGGGATGGTTTCTTCGTTAACCGCTTGCCAACTATCCTGTTGCTGGGTGCGCGCCAGGAGTTGGAGAGTGGGATTACCTACAATCGGTTTGGTGAGCTCGGCAAGATACAACACGGGATCACTCCCCTCAATACATGGACACGTCTATCAGGATCTATCTATCGGTCAGGATCTGTGGTTCGGGAACTATCGGTAGTCGGTCGATAATAGGGTGGACATCTAGAGATGACTAGATCTAGAGATGACTAGAAATGAAAAGTCCTCTGGAGTCACCACTATCACCGGCTAGCTGGACTAAGACTATTATGAACCGCTATGAGCCGCCTGCTTGGTGTCAGTCCTTTTCACCCTTTCCACCGAAGGCTAACAAGGCTAACAACAGGATCCCAGATCTATGATGAAATAGCATCTACCATTTGAGTAGCTGTAGGTATACAGTAGCCAAGATTTCTCCTGCTGACAGGTATGCGGGGAGACTACTTCACCCCTTTTAGGCTGATTTAAAGCCACCTTTTTTGTGATGGGCTTGTGATCGGGATCACAAAGACTGGGTGATAGAGGTCACAGGTGCCTTGAGGTGCCTCACAGATACTGAGAACAGGGTTGAATTCGTTGCCCATCGGTCACGGCATCAGCTCACTAACAGGGAACACTACAGGCTGGGGGGTCACACCCCTGGCTTTTTTCTTAGGGTGATTTTTTCTGGTGTTGGTTATTTGAATCATCTGCTGGCCTCCTCTGCTGGCCTGAGGGGAAGGGCTATCAAGGGGAACAGGGTGTGATACCTTAAAAGATCATACTTGTCTTCCACTCTGGCATTCCTCATGGTTCAAGCTCCAGACGTACCCACTCCAGATTTACCAACCTACCCTTCCCTCACCCCTGACCAGCAGCCTCTTCTTACCCGCGATGAGGCGCTGATGCTTTACGAAGATATGACCTTGGGGCGGTTCTTTGAGGATAAGTGTGCCGAGATGTACTATCGCGGCAAGATGTTTGGGTTTGTGCATCTCTACAATGGCCAAGAGGCGGTTGCCACCGGAGTGATTAGAGCGCTCAAATCGACAGATTATGTGTGCAGCACCTACCGGGATCATGTGCATGCCCTCAGCACTGGGGTGCCAGCTCGGGCGGTGATGGCAGAATTATTTGGCAAGGCCACCGGCTGTAGCAAGGGTCGAGGGGGATCCATGCACATCTTTTCGGCAGAGCACAACTTTTTGGGGGGATATGCCTTTGTGGCCGAAGGGATCCCGGTGGCTACGGGGGCTGCGTTTAGTGCCAAGTATCGAGAAACCGACCAAGTGACCGCCTGCTTCTTTGGGGATGGGGCCTGTAATAATGGCCAGTTTTATGAATGCCTGAATATGGCTGCCCTCTGGAAGTTGCCGATTATTTATGTGGTGGAGAATAACCTCTGGGCGATAGGTATGGCGCATGAACGGGCCACCTCAGATACGTCGATCTACCGCAAAGGCCCTGCTTTTGGGATGCCGGGATACCAGTTGGATGGCATGAATGTTTTGGAGGTGCGGCAGGCGACCCAAGAGGCGGTTGCCAGAGCTAGAGCTGGGGAAGGCCCGACCTTGTTTGAATGTATGACCTACCGATTCCGGGGTCACTCTCTGGCTGATCCAGACGAATTACGGGATCCCGATGAAAAGGAATTTTGGCGCAAACAGGATCCCATCAAACAATTGGAACGCTATGGCCTTGAGCACAATCTTTTGACAAAAGCCGATTGTCAGGAGATTCAAAGCCGGATCCAAGCGGTGATTGAGGATGCTGTTGCCTTTGCCCTCGATAGTCCCGAGCCTACCTTGGACGAGCTATACCGCTTTATCTTTGCAGAAGACGAGTAGACCGGGTCAGAAGTGAGGAGCAGCCGTCCCAAACGGTCAGAGTTGGGGCACAATAGCAGCATTGTTAGCAGCAGCCCTGCCAGAGAATCCAATGCAAGACGCTAGTGATGCAACACGCAGTAGTATCCTGGGTTACCTGTTTACCTGGGTCATCTTGGAGGTGATCTGCTTTATTGCCATGCCCAGGATTTTAGAGATACCCTTCGATGCGATGGAGCCTTGGTTGATTCCAACGGTGGTGGCAGGGGTGCTGGGATCCGTGGTGGCGGGCTTTACCTCAGGGGCTTTGGCGGGGAGTGCCAAGACGATTCGGTCTACAGAACAAAAACAGACTCGTCTCTATGCCAATATCATCGGCACCATTGCTTTTGTGGGGGTGGTTTTGCCGCTCATCCTCACGCTTTATTTTTTTTGGCAGACGGTGGCAGGAACCAATTGGGAAGAGATGTTTAATGATCAGCCTGTCTTGGATCAATTGACCCAATAGTTGTGACCCACTAGATGAGTTTTTGAATGGTTTTTCAATGGTTTTACAATGAATGGGCAGGGGGCATCAACCCTCTGTCTATCACGCTAATTATCACAATCTGCATCGGTTGAGATCAGTTAGGTGAGATCAGTTAGGTGAGATTAGTGGAAGGCAGGGATCCCGTATTGTGAGGCAAGCGAATGGCGAAGGTTGTGATGTCATTGGCACTAACAAGGGTTATCTCTCCCTCTAATAACTCCACAACTTTTTGCACCAAAGCAAGTCCCAAGCCAGTGCCCCCTTGGTTAAAGTGATCAAGCGAGGGTAGTCGATGAAATTTTTCAAAGATTTTGCTCTGGTGCGCCGGATCGATGGTGACGCCAGTATTGGTGATTGTGATCAAAAGTCCAGATGCAGCAGATTGCATAGCCAGACAAATAGACTGCTGAGGGGGGGTGTATTTACAAGCATTATTGAGCAGCTCTAAGAGGATTCGCCCCAACAAATGCTCATCGGTGATGAACGCAGGGATCCCAGCATCCAGATCAACCTCAAAATGTTGATGACGTTCTTGACAACGCAGGTAAAAGGGTTGGATTAACTCTGGGATCCAGGTGTGGAGATCAAGGCTGATTAAGGTAAAGTTGCGGGTGCCCGATTCAAGCGCTTGCAGCTCCAAAAGCTCATTGACCAAGTTGAGTTCCCGATTCCATTCGAGGCGGAGAATGTTGAGGTAGGTTTCTACCCTGAGCGGATCATGTTTATAAACGTCGATCAGCGTCAGGGCCATCTTCATGCTAGTCAAAGGGGTTCTCAATTCATGAGAGATAGTGTGAATAAAGTCTTCTTTCAATTGATTCAATTCTTGCAGCTTGGCGACCTGGATCTGAGACTCTTGATAGAGATGTGCCTGTCGAATACCAATGGCGCATTGATTGGCCACTTGTTCTGCAAGACGTATTTCCCCATGCAAAAAACTAATCTCTTTGGAGCGGCAAAGGGAGATAAAATCATAGACTTCTTCTGATTCTGTCAAGATAGGAACCACCAAAATAGTTGTCCAGCCTAAAGCATCTTGTTGAAAGCAGTATTGCAGCGTCTGAGATTGAAGAATCTGTGCTCGGATGGAAGTTAGAGAATCAAAGGATTTACCTAGAATAGAAGGTAGTCCGTCTGTCCACTCATGAATGACAGAAAAAAGGGTGCCATCTTGATTGAAACGGCTGAGATAACACTGGTTGAGATTCAGTACTTGACCCAATTCCTCCACTGCCATCTGGAGGATTTCAGCTTCATCCAAACTGGCTCGAACCCGATCGCTAATCATCCTCAACATCGATTCATACTCTAGGGCTTCTAGTAGGGCTGCATTACGAACTTCCACTTGGTAAGTTAGCTCAGCTTCTGTCTCCTGGAGCATTATTTGATATTCCATCCGCTCGGTAATATCTCGGGATGAGGTTTGGATTTCAAGCGGTTGATGACTTTCAGGATCCCAGATGGTTTTGCTAATGGTTTCAAACCAAATATAGGAGCCGTCTTTACGTCGTATCCGGTACGCCACAATGGAGGGATCCACTGTTGTTAAGACCTGTTGATGAAAAGAGTTGATCTTTGCTATATCCTCAGGATGAAAAAAGTCGTAGGAAAACTGTCCAATCATTTCCTGAGGGGTATAGCCCAGCATCTGTTCACAACTGGGAGACGCGTAGAGATTGATGCCAGCTAACGTATGGCGCATGACGAGATCGGTTGAGTTTTCGGCCAATAGGCGAAATGTCTCTTCACTCTCCCTCAATTGCTGTTCCATTTCAAAGCGCTGTGTCACATCTCTAACGATACAGAGAACGCTATCTTGATCGCAGGGCACCACGCGAATTTCTTCATATTGGATTTTGCCATCCAGCTCAAGGTTTTGGATATAGATCTGTAACGATTGGGTTTGTAGACATTGCTGAATAAAATCCATCCGCTTGAGATACACATCAGGTGGCAAGATTTCAGATAAATGGCTGCCAGGAAGTGCATCTTTGTCGGGGTTGGGAGATTTTATTGTCCCAAAGGATAACAGTCGTATCTGTGTTCCATCGGCACTCATATGCCCTACTAAGTCAGGCATAGCAGCAATCAGTGAGTTTTGGATATTTTCAGCTTGCTTACGCTCAGTGATATCAAACATTACCCCGCTCATGCGAATGGCTTGCCCCGATGAGTCGTAGATCCCTTGTCCTCTGTTGGACATCCAGCGTACGGATCCATCAGGTAGCACCACCCGATAGTCCAATTTCAAGACCGTTTTCTCAGAGAGAGCTGCTGCAAAGGCAGACTCCACCCACTCAAAATCGTCAGGATGAACCCGATCTTTCCAAGCTTGATAGGAAGGGATATCAGTTTGGAGATCCAATCCCATCAAGCGAAACTGGCTTTGACTCCAGATACCAGCCCCATCGCCAAGGGAAAATTCCCAGATACCTGTCTCACTCAATTCTGTGGCCAGTCGTAGCCGTTCTTCACTGTGTTGAAGATTCTGCTGGATACGCTTTTGTTCTGTAATATCTCTCTGGATCCCAAAGTGGCCTGTGATACGTCCTTGGTCATCATAAAGACAAATATAGTCACCATCGAACCAAACTTGGCTGCCATCCTTTCGCCGTTCATCAGTTTCCATATGCAGACGACCTTTATTAAACATATTTTTCCACAACTGTCTTCCATAGGCCAAATCATGGGCAAAGTAATATCGTGGTGTAAATCCAATAAACTCAGCCTCAGTCAATCCATACTGCTCCAAAATGGCCTGATTAGCACGAGTTACCCGTTGGTGTTCAAAAACATAGTCTAAAAGCGCCTCTTGAGCTGCCTCGTCGCCTTGGGGCCAGGAAATTGGCTGATCAAGCATCATAAAAAAGATGCCATCCAAGGTTTGGCGAAAAAAGATCTCGAGGTCATGCTGATAATCTGCCAGTTGTTGAGCGATCTGTTTTTCTACAGAAACATCTTGAATGCTAGCGATCACACCAACTTGGTTATCTTGTCCATCTCGCCAAGGGGCTGTCAATAATCGGACTGGAAATCGCTCGCCTGTGCGACGACAAAAGATCAAGTCCCATCCCTTGAGTGACAGGTTGGGATCCAATCGTTCCTGAAAGGCTTTTGTAATGGTGTCTAGTTCTTCCTCTGGCCAGTAACAATAGGGGCTGCGTGCTCCCATCAACTCTGCCTTAGACCAGCCCAGCATGGCGGCAAAGGTATCATTGACATAGATTTGCTGACCCGTAAAATCTGTGGCTGCTACCCCAATTGGAGATGATCTTTCAATGCCATCTTTGAAGTTGAGGGCAGCTTGTAGCTGGGTTTCCAACTCTCGATAGTGAGCCCAGCAAGCCTCTTGGAGCCGCTCTCGCGTCATCGTCCCCACCAGGGCTCCCGACTCATCCACCACCGCCACCGCTTGAGCCTGTTGGTCTTGCAGCCACTCCCAGAGAGAGGCCAGATCGTCTAGGCGTGCCTCCACTTCAGCCACCTGGATCTGTACCACCGAGGTGTTCATGGCCTGCATGACCAAGACCCCAGGTTGGAGCAATCCCGCTAACGCCAATCGGATCCCATCTTCACCAGCCAGGGATCCCACAACTTTGATGCCCTTGTCTGGATCCAGCACCCAGGCCCACGGAATCTTTTGGGCCTGCATCTGCGCCAATACCGTCAGGACTGGCTGATTAGGCGACACCATCAACTGTGGACTGGGATCCAACAGGGTAGTCAGCCTTTGACTGAATCGAGCGTCCTGAGACATAACCACGCAGATTTTTAATCGAGATGTCTCAGACCATAACAGAGATCACCAATCGTGACCGCTAAATTCCATCAACTCGGAATCATTTCATCCGATTCAAGAGCTGGTGTGGTGGTTCAGATTCCGATCAAGACTCTAGAGTCTGTCGTCCAATCTAAAAATTGTCGTAACGTAACCAAAACATGACTAGTCCATCACAATGAGTGCCCATCGCCGACGTGACATCTCAGACGAGCTGTGGCAGCTAATAATATCCCATCTGCTAGTGACACGAGGTCAGCAAGGGCGTCAAGCCCAGGATAACTGCCTGTTCCTCAATGCCGTTTTCTGGATCCTGTGTACCGGAGCCCCCTGGCGAGATTCGCCCCCCGACTACGGAGATTAGAAAAATGTCCATTGCAATAAAGCCGAACAAAAGCCTTAATGACTGACTACATCATCTCAACAGGGTTAAAGTCTGGTGAGTACGGTGGCAGATTTTCAATTCTAACTCCTTTCTCTTCTACTAGTTTTTGGATCCATTCCATCTTGTGACTGCTTAAATTATCCATGATAATTACATCGCCGTCGCTTAATTTTGCAATTAGCTCTATTTCCAGAAAATCCAGAAAGTCTTTTCCCTTCATTGAGTTTTTGATCAGCCTTGTTGCCACAACTCTTTCCTTGTTGATAGCTCCTATTAATGTCATCTTTCGACCTTTATAGAATTGCCTGAGACACAGTGCTTTTTTGCCAGATAAATTTTTTGCTGCATCCCGACTCATCGCAATTCAGAAA